>JAYNPV010000117.1:2218-8652 GCA_038113925.1 Gammaproteobacteria bacterium
CCTTCAATCAGCAGTATCCGACCGGCACGGTGGGCCGCGTCATGGAAAAGCCGATCGGCCTGTTTCATTACCGGCAGAGCGTGGCCGACACTATCGACGCCATTCGTGAATTGAGTAAAACCCAGCTCCCGACCTACGTCTATGTGGTGGACGATGTGGAACAGCTCTACGGTCTGGTGGTCATGCGCGACCTGATGCTCGCCGGTGGCGAACAGTCACTCGCCGAAATCATGTTGCGAGAACCTTTTTCGCTCAGGGCGGAAGACCGGATTGCCGATGCCATCCAGGCGGTGGTACATCGTCACTACCCGGTTTACCCGGTGTGCGATGAACTCAAACGTCTTATCGGCCTGATACCCGGCTACACGCTGTTTGAAGAGCACCGCGTAGAGTTAATGAGTCGCCCGGAACGCATGGTCGGTGTGGAACAGCAGGAGAGCGTTCATACCCCCTGGCGTAGCTGCCTAAAATTTCGCCACCCCTGGTTGCAACTTAATCTGGTGACTGCGTTTTTAGCTGCTTTGGTGGTCGGCCTGTTTGAGCAGACCATCCAGCAACTGGTGGTACTGGCCGCGTTTTTACCCGTGCTGGCGGGTCAATCCGGCAATACCGGCTGTCAGTCCCTGGCGGTCACGCTACGGGGCCTGACCCTGGGTGAGTTCAATAATTTTAAGATCGGCTCAATAATCAGAAAAGAAGCGGCCCTAGGTTGTGCAAACGGACTGCTCGTCGGGGTAATCGCGGCCCTGGCCATGTACGCTTACGCCACCAGCGCTGGCGGTGATGCCGAACGCCTGGCGCTGGTGGTACTGGTTGCCATGATTGGCTCTTGTATTCTGAGTGGCGTCACCGGCGTACTGGTACCCATGGCACTGAAAAAAGCCGGTGCCGATCCGGTCACCGCCTCCAGCATCTTCGTCACCACGGCCACGGATATATGCAGTATGGGGTTATTGCTGGCGCTGGCGACGATTTTCGTTTAGCCCGAATACCGGAACACTCGGGGGTGAACTCCGGCGCCGGTTCCGACCCACCCTTAGCGCCGTCCGATCATAACGGTTTAAGCATGCAGACATCACAACCATTGTGCAGCGTGCCCGCAAGGGGATGATTGAGCCGTTCAAATCCCAGGCTCTGATAAAGGCCGATGGCGGCACTCATGGTGGAGAGGGTATCCAGGTAGCAGGTACGGTAGCCCTGTCGGCGGGCATAGTTCAAACATTGCACGGTTAAAGCTCGACCGATCCCCTGACCCCGCCAGTCGGGCAGTAGAAATAGTTTACGCAATTCACAAATCCCCTCGCCCGAGGCGAACCCAGCCACGCCACTGCCACCGACCACCCGGCCATCGACGGTGGCCACCAGATATTGGCTGCGGTTGGCGTCATTATAGTGTTGGCTCATAGCCGACACCTCATCATCCGAAGGTCCAAAGCCTTCGCTCACGGCACCGAACTCCGCCCCTACGGTCTGGATAATCTGCCGTATCGCGTCATCCTGATGCACCGCGATCGGGTTAATCTCAACCATCAAATCCTGCACTCATAGCTGTTTTGGACGAACTCCGCGACGCTCCGAACAAGCAGACACACTCAATTGCAGCGTGCATCAAATTTGTTTGCCATTATCCCTCTATGGGGGGCTGCTTCACCGTAAAATAGCGGCACTTTTTTAGCCACCCCGGTTGTTTCAACTCCTTTGCAAACCCTGAACCCTCCCCAGAACCGGGCCGTACGTTACCTGAATGGTCCCCTGCTGGTGCTGGCGGGTGCCGGCAGTGGTAAAACCCGCGTCATTACCCGCAAAATCAGATACCTGATCGAAGAGGCGCAAATACCCGCGCGCAATATTCTCGCGGTTACCTTTACCAACAAGGCTGCCCGCGAAATGCAGAGCCGGGTCGCGGAAACCTGTCAGGGAATCAATCGCCGAGGCCTGAACATTTCCACCTTTCATACCCTCGGGTTGAACATGATTCGCCGGGCACCTGATGATTATGGCCTCAAGGTCGGCTTCTCGATCTATGATGATGGCGACACCCTGTCGCTGTTAAAAGAGCTCAGCGGCAACACCCTGGCAGCAGACAGCGAACTGCTCAAAATAATGCGCTATCGCATCGGCGACTGGAAGAACCGTCTGGTGCGGCCCGAGGAGGCACTGGCAACCGCAGAAGACGAACTGATCACCCGCTCGGCCCTTCTATACAATGAATACCAACAGGCCCTGGAGAGCTACAACGCCGTCGACTTTGACGACCTCATCCTGCGACCGGTGTTAACCCTGCGCCACCATGACAAGGTACGGGACTACTGGCAAACCCGTATTCGCCACCTGCTGGTCGACGAGTATCAGGACACCAACGCGACCCAGTACGAACTGGTGCGGCTGCTGGTCGGTGACAGCGCCAGCTTTACTGTCGTCGGCGACGACGACCAGTCAATCTACGCCTGGCGCGGTGCCCGACCGGACAATCTGATTCGCCTGCAAGAAGACTACCCCCGGCTCGAAGTGATCAAGCTGGAACAAAACTATCGATCCACCGCTCACATCCTCCACGCCGCCAACGCCCTGATCGCCAACAACGCACATATTTTTGACAAAAAACTCTGGTGCGAAAGCGGTCATGGCGAGGCCCTACGGGCCCATCAGACACTGGACGAATTTGACGAAGCCCAGCAGGTGGTGGGCCAGCTCATCGGCCATCATTTACGAAATGGCAATAAATATAGCGATTACGCCATTCTCTATCGGAGTAATTTCCAGTCGCGTCCGCTGGAAAAAATGCTCCGTGAGCATCGCGTCCCCTACCTGCTCAGCGGTGGCACCTCTTTTTTCGCCCAGACAGAAATCCGTGACCTGATGGCCTACCTGAGATTGCTGGTAAACCCGGAAGATGACGCCGCCTTTTTACGTATCGTGAACATTCCGCGCCGCCAGATTGGCCCGGCGACGCTGAAAAAGCTCGCCGGTTATGCCGAGCAGCGAGCAATATCCCTTCTGCATTCAACGCAGGAATTAGGCCTGTCACAGTCCTTATCCGGCGCGGCGCTGGAGAACCTGGCGGCATTTGGCGACTGGTTGATTCGGCTCGCCGACCAGGCCGAACGGGGCGACCCCATTGCCGCTGTGCGCCAGTTGATCGATGAGAGCGATTACCGCACCTGGGTGGAAGAGAACGCCGACACTCCCGCCCAGACAGAGCGGCGGCTGGCCAATATCGAGGAGCTCATCGAGTGGCTGACCCGGCTCCGCGAGAAAGAAGAGCAAGAAGCGAATCTTGCCGAGCTGGTCGCCAAAATGACCCTACTGGATATTCTCGAGCGCCAGAACGAAGAGGGCGACAGCGATGCGGTACGCATGATGACGCTGCACGCCGCCAAGGGGCTGGAATTCCCCCATGTTTTTATCGTCGGCATGGAAGAGGAGATATTACCCCATCGCACCAGTATCGAAGAGGACAACATTGAAGAGGAGCGCCGCCTGGCTTATGTCGGCATCACCCGCGCCCGCAACAGTCTCACTTTCACCTATGCCGCTAAACGCAAACGCTATGGCGAACTACAAAATTGCGAACCCAGCCGTTTTTTAAAAGAGCTACCGGCAGAACACCTGCAGTGGGCCGGCAACCGCGAAGAACGCCCGCCTGAACAGAAACAGGCGATTGGCAATGATGCCCTTGAGCAGATGCGCGCCCTGCTGGGCCAGAAGGGTTAGCCCGCAGGATCAGCCATGGCCGACATTATCCCCTTCAAAAAACCCAGCGCCGCGCAAAAAAATAAAGGCAAGACCCTCTGCAAACGCGGCTTTCACCAATGGGTCGCTGACAGGCGGACCCCGTTTGATAGCCAGCAGGGCAATCTGGTCACCCGCTACCGATGCGCGCGGTGCGGGAAAATCAAAGTTCCGCGTGCTTAGCGGCTGTTAAAGAACCGGCCAGCCCGGACAAGGAGCGAATAAAGCTAACAACGGATGTAGGAGCGACTTCAGTCGCGACAGCCAGCGTTTCCGCCGCCCCGCAGTCGCGACTGAAGTCGCTCCTACAGAAAATCAGAGTGAAGGCTCTCTTTTGAACGCCGCGTAGCCGGTTTTGGGAGCCAGCTTGTTAACAGGCCTCAGTAACTGCCAGCTAGTTTCAAGCCGAACCAGATAACCCTGAACAACAGATCACGCCCTACTCAGGTTTGATCAATAGCGTTATTGCTGCCCAGCCGCATCATAAAAATTGCCCCCGCCGCAATCAGAAACAGGCTGCTAAAAGCAAAGTAACTATCAGTAAAGCCCCACCCTGAGGCGACCAGCGCCCCGCCGGCGACGGGACCGATTATCGACCCGACCCGCCCGCAGGTTTGCGCCCAACTGACCCCGGTTACGCGAATAGCAGTGGG
This sequence comes from Gammaproteobacteria bacterium, assembly GCA_038113925.1. Taxonomy (GTDB): domain Bacteria; phylum Pseudomonadota; class Gammaproteobacteria; order Immundisolibacterales; family Immundisolibacteraceae; genus QNFC01. Next base: position 6,604 of record JAYNPV010000117.1, read on the forward strand.
ATAGATTTGCGTTGCCAGGGGATAAAGTCCGGTTTGCGCGCCCCCGGCGGTCACCCCCATAACCAGCGCAAACAGCAACATCAGGTGGTAGTGATCGACACTGATGCCCACCGCCATGGCCGACACCATAGCCACCACGAAATAGCCGCTCAGCACCTGGCGAGCATCCCAACGATCACTCATCCAGGCCAGCAGCAAGCCACCGCCCACTCCGCCAAAATTGAACACCAGAACCACGTTAAATGCATTTCCAGCGCTCATACCGTTGTCAATCAGCAACTTTGGCGTCCAGTACATCAGGAAAAACAGGACCAGCAGATTAATAAAAAAAGCGATCCAGAGCATCGACGTATTGCGCAAGCGGGAGGCCGCAAACAGCAAACTGATGCGGGTTTCCGTCTCGGTTTCTGCCAGGTAGAAGTCGCCATCGTTCGGATAATCCGCCGCCGGATTAATTCGCCGCAACATGGTCGCAACCCGTTGTCGGCTGTCGCCTTGCTTGATCAGATACGCCATGGATTCAGGCAGTAACCAGATCAACGCCGGCACCAGCAGTAGCGGCAACAACCCGCCAAAATAGAAAATCGCCTGCCACCCCAAAGGTTCAATCAATAATTTAGCGGCAAAACTGCCAATCACGCCGCCCACCGCGAAGCCGATATACATAATGGTCACCATCATCCGGCGCTGCCGGATAGCGGAATACTCCGCCACCAGGGTGACCGCATTAGGCAGCGCCCCGCCCATGCCGATGCCAGTGATAAATCGAATAACCAGCAGTTCATTAAGATTGCCGGCCAATGCAGCCAACGGCGTGCAGAGCGCAAACATCAGTACGGTCAACACGATAATCCGCTTGCGACCCCAGAGATCGCCCAGGTAACCAAAAGAGGCCGCTCCCACCGCCATGCCCACGGTCGCGGCGGCAAATACCACCCCCAACTGCCCCTCCTCAATACCCAGGTCAGGACCCATCCAGGGAGCAGCAAAGGCAATAATCTGCGCATCCATGCCATCAAATGCCGCCACCAGAAAACAGAGCGTCAGCACCAGCAATTGCAGAGACGACAGCCTGGCGGCATTAAGCTGCTCAGTGAGCTCATAGCGGTTGCCGACGTCTGTGCTGGCGACCATCAACCCCCTCTCCCGTTTTTAATGACTTTTGCAGTCGATTGACAACAAGCTTACAGATCGATGGTGACCGTCGCGACTAGCTGACGGGCTTTGCAGCGGGCCTGCTCGATGTCTTCACCCAGTGCCAGTGCAACCCCCATTCGGCGTTTGCCGGCCACCTCCGGTTTGCCAAACAGCCGCAGTTGGGTATCGGGCACCGCGAGCGCCTCACCCAGATTGCCAAAACTGACCTGCCGCGATTCGCCCTCGACCAGAATCACCGCGGACGCAGCCGGTCCCAACTGGCGAATGGTGACAATCGGCAGGCCAAGGATTGCCCGCGCGTGGAGGGCAAATTCGGAGAGATCCTGCGAGATCATGGTGACCATACCGGTGTCATGGGGCCGGGGAGAGACCTCACTAAATATCACCTGCTCGCCCTTGACGAACAGCTCCACGCCGAACAGCCCCAGCCCGCCCAGCTCTTCGGTTACCCTGGCGGCGATGGTTTGCGCCTGGGCTAGCGCCGCGGGACTCATGGCCGCAGGTTGCCAGGACTCTCGATAATCACCATCAATCTGAAGGTGGCCAATGGGTTCGCAGAAGCTGACACCGCCGAGGTGACGGATGGTCAGTAGCGTAATCTCGTAATCAAAATCGACAAATCCTTCGACGATTACCCGACCTGCACCGCTGCGCCCCGCCTGTTGCGAGATATCCCATGCGGGATCAATCTCCGCTTCCGCGCTGACACTTGACTGCCCCTTACCCGAAGAGCTCATCACCGGTTTAACCACACAGGGCAGACCTATCTCGGCCACTACCTGACGGTACTCTTCAAGCGTATCGGCAAAACGGTAAGGCGAGGTGGGCAACCCCAGCTGCTCTGCCACCAGTCTGCGACTTCCTTCCCGGTTCATGGTCAGCTGGGTGGCG
>JAYNPV010000118.1:0-6652 GCA_038113925.1 Gammaproteobacteria bacterium
TGAGAGGTTCGACTCGTGTTGACGAGCGTTGGTTCTCCATCTGTTTGCTGATTTTGGTCTGCTGCTGGCCCTGTGCGGCTACCTGGGGCAGATGGGTAATGCAGAAAACCTGGCGCTGGGCACCGAGTTGACTCAACAACTGACCGACAATTTCGGCCACTGCACCGCCCACGCCGACGTCCACCTCATCAAACACCAGGGTGGCCACCGCGCTTTGGCCCTTGGCGCAGACCTGCAACGCCAGGCTGATTCGCGACAACTCTCCCCCGGAGGCGATCCGGCCGACCGGCCCCGGCGGCATACCCGGATTCGCGCTGAACAGGTACTGGATGGTTTCCATGCCGTGGGGGTGAGGTTCGACCGGCTCCCGGGCGATTATCTCGATGGACAGGCTGGCTTCACTCATTCCCAGCTGGCGCAATTTGTCGGTGACCTGAGCGGATAACTCTGCGGCGGCCCGTTGGCGCCCGGCGGTAAGTTCAGCCGCCTGCTTTATGTAGGCCTGATGTAGTGAGTCAAGTTGTGCCTGCAGTTCAGCGAGGCGGTCATCGCTGTGTTCGATGGCATCAAGCTGGTCGGTGAGGGACTGTTCAATCTCGGGCAGCTGGTCCGGCTCGCAGTGATGTTTGCGGGCCAGGCTAACCGTATCGCTGATCCTCTCTTCGATGGCGGCTATCCGCTGGGGATCGATATCGAGCCCGTCCGTGTAATGGCGCAGGGCCCGACCGGCTTCAGTGATTTGAATATCCGCCTCTTCAATCATCTGGCCAATGGCTGCGCACTCGCTGTCGATTTCCCGTAACGGGTCTATTTGCTGGCGGGCGCTGTTTATCAAGGATGAAAGGTTTATCTCGCCGTCTTCAAGCAGGGTGACCAGTCGGGTACAGTTTTCGATCAGGGTGCGGCTGTTTCGAGCCCGTTGCTGCTGCTGTTGCAGGGTTGCCCACTCGCCCGTCTCCAGCCCCAGCGATTGCAGTTCCTGGCGTTGAAACTGGAGCAGCTCAATGGTCGCGCTCTGATCCTGCTGGCGCTCGGTCAGTTGATTTAATTGCTCATGGACCTGCTGCCATTGCTGGTAAGCCCCGGTGACTTCTTTTGCCAATTCGGTGAGCTGGCCAAAACTGTCCAGAAGCGCCCGTTGGGCATCAGCTTTAAGCAACTGCTGATACTCGTGCTGGCCATGAATATCCATCAGCAGGCTGCCGAGTTCGCGAACCCGGCCCGCGGGACAAGGGTTGCCGTTAATGTAACTTTTAGAACGGCCATCGGCGCTGATAGTGCGCCTGAGCTGACATTCGTTATCCGCGTCGAGTTCCTGTTCCTGTAACCATCTCCGGGCGGCCGGGCTGTCACTCAGGTCAAACAGGGCGGTGATTTCACCGCGGCTTTCACCGCTGCGCAAGGTGTCGCTGCTGGCCCGTTCGCCGAGTACCAGTAACAGCGCCTGAATGATGATTGATTTGCCGGCGCCGGTTTCTCCGGTCAGCGTGGTCAGGCCGCGTTCGAATTGCAGCTCTGCTTGTTCAACGACGGCCAGGTTTCGGATTGTCAGGTCGGTGAGCATGCGGGTTTCGGTTATCGGCGCTGTACTTTGATTCGCGGTCGGGGAGGAAAGCGTTATTTGCCCCAGTGTAATTTGGTACGTAGCAATTCAAAATAGTCGTAATCGGCGGGATGGATTAACCGCGCTTTGTGACTACTGGCGGTGATCCGCAGCAAATCATCATCGGCCAGTCTGATGCTGCCCTGGCCATCATAGGAAATATGGGTGTCGGTCGCAGGGGCAATTAGCCGAATTTCTATACGACTGCTGCCGGGTATTACCATGGGTCGCACCGCCATCGCGTGGGGGCTGATGGGGACCAGCAGGATGGCTTCCATGGTGGGGTCAGCAATTGGGCCGCCGGTTGACAGCGAGTAAGCGGTGGAGCCGGTAGGGGTGCTGATTATCATGCCATCGGCGCGCTGGCGATTAACTGACCGGTCATTGATAAAGGTTTCAAATTCGACCATGCGTAGGTTTCGCCATTTGTGCAAAACCACGTCATTGAGAGCTATTTCGTCGGCGATGATCTGGTCGTCCCTAAGGATTTCCATCTGTAACAGCAGACGCTGCTCCTCAACCAGGTCACCGGCAAAGATGGGGTCGAGTATGGATTCAAGATCGTCTAACGGAATGTCCGCCAGAAACCCCAGGCGGCCCAGGTTGATGCACAGCAGTGGAATGTCGTCGACTGCAAACGCCCGGGCGGCGGCCAGCATGGAGCCGTCGCCGCCGAGCACGATGACCAGATCGGGGTTGCCAATCAGCTCGCGGTCTGCCACCCGCAGGCAGTTGGTGGGCTGGTGGGTGTTGATGACGGATTCGCTGACCTGTATTTTCCGGGCCGACAGAAAATTTCGCAGTCGCTCCAGGGCATCGAGAGTGGTATGGCCGTCATTACGGTAGACGACGCCAATCTGGTTGAATCGGGCGGGCATCAATGGCTATCCTGAATTGGGCGAGGCACTCTACCATGTGCGGTGAACAGTGCCCATAATCATCAATTATCACTCGTCAATCCAGCGGGGGAATCGCTAGACTGGTCATTGAGACTACGAGCAGGTTATGGAAGAGATAAAATCAGATGAGCGCTCGCTGGTGCTGTTCAAAGGCCTGGTGGAGCACTATCTTCAGGATGGCCAGCCGGTGGGTTCGAAAACCCTGGCGAGCGAGGGCGGGTATGGCCTGAGCGCCGCGACTATCCGTAATGTCATGGGTGATCTCGAGCGCATGGGATTGCTGCGTTCTCCTCATGCCTCCGCCGGGCGCGTCCCGACTGATGTTGGCTTGCGCCTGTTTGTTGATTCCCTGTTAACGGTAAAACCGCTGACACCGGGGCAGCTGGCCCAATTAAAGACCGAACTGGTCATTCAGTCGGGGACGGAGAATCTACTCAGTTCGGCGTCTCAAATGCTGGCGGATGTCAGCCGTCTGGCCAGCCTGGTGGTTTTGCCTCGCGCCGAGCGCAAGACGCTGGAGCATATCGAGTTTCTGGCACTCTCTGACAAGCGGGTTATGGCTGTACTGGTAACCAGCGATGGTGGCGTCAGTAACCGGTTATTTCATTGTGATCAGGAGTACGGCAGCGACGATTTGCGCCGTGCCGGACAGTTTCTGGCTGAACATTGCATCGGTAAAACCCTGATGGAGATGCAGCGTTGGCTGGCCGGACATCTGCAGGAGTTGCGAGAACAGGTTGAAGATTCAATGCGCGGAGTGACCGACCTGGCAACGCGACTCTCTTCCGAGGTGGGCGATGAAGACGAACTGGTACTTAAAGGGGAGTCCAACCTGCTGACCGAGCAGACGCGTCCCAATGACATGGAGCGACTGCGGGAGCTGTTCGCTGCCTTTGATGAGCGGCGCACCATGTTGCAGCTGCTTCAGCGCTGCGCCGGTGCCGAGGGGGTGCAGGTATTCATTGGCAGTAATTCAGATTACGGCTTTTATGATGATTACTCTCTGGTGGCGGCACCCTATGAGGTCGACGGTGAAATCCTCGGTATGCTGGGCGTAGTCGGCCCCACACGCATGGCCTACGACCGGGTGGTCTCTCTGGTGGACGTCACTGCCAGGCTGGTGGGTGCAGCCATGCAAAAATGAGCCCTTGAAAGCGCGTAATTGACCCCCAAATAGGCGATAGGCCAGCCGTAGTCGCAGTTGGCAGACAGGCCTGATAGTTAAACCTCGACCTTCAATCAAGCATCTGGAAACCAGCATGAACCAGCAATCGAATGGCACCGAAAACCAGCAGGATACTGACACTCCTGAGCAGCCCCCGGAAACAGACCACCCGGAGGCCGAAGAGGCGCTGGAAGGTGACGATAGCGCGGAGCCTTCCAGCGCTGAACAAGCGTCGGAACTAACCCTTGAAGAGCAGTTACAGGCTGCCCTGGACGAGGCAGAGAAATTACGTGACGCCTCCATACGGGCCGTGGCGGAGCAGGAAAATCAACGTCGCCGAGCCCAGCGCGATGTACAGAATGCGCGCAAGTATGGCAGCGAGAAGTTGCTGCGCGAGTTGCTCGCGGTGGTTGACGGCCTGGAAGCCGCCCTTGCCAGTGAAGAGTCTGGCGGAGAAGGGGTGAAGATGACGCTGGAACTGCTGCTGAAAACCTTTGAACAGCACGACGTGGTTGCCCTGTCGCCGCAGGGTGAGGCGTTTAATCCCGACCTGCATCAGGCAATGACCATGCAACCCAGCGATGAGGTAGCTCCGAACCATGTTTTGCAGGTGATTCAGAAGGGCTATCAGTTGCATGACCGACTACTCAGACCGGCGATGGTAGTGGTCGCCAAGGCCCCGGAAGAATCGGGCGAGACCGACTGAGTAGCGCTTATTCCCCCAATGCGATCGGCTTATACGGTCGCGCTGCAGAGTAACCCGGCGAATTTCTCCGGCTAATTTCAAAGCCGGCCTTGAAAAACAGTGTTACCTGCCTCATTTATCCGTTAACGCAGTTGATCCGGGATAGGTCATGGATGCAGGCAGAAGAGATTTACTGTCAGACATCTGATTCGTCTCCCGGTAGCTGGAGATTTATTTTTTTGAGTGCCCTCAGGATGTGGGCCATCTGGAGAATTAAAAATGGGCAAGATTATTGGAATTGACCTGGGCACCACCAACTCATGCGTGGCGGTGATGGAAGGTCAAACCCCACGAGTAATCGAAAACGCTGAGGGAGACCGCACCACGCCTTCGATCGTTGCTTACACCTCGGAAGAAGTGCTGGTGGGCGCGGCTGCCAAACGTCAGGCGGTTACCAACCCGGAGAACACCGTTTACGCAGTGAAGCGTCTGATAGGTCGGCGCTATGATGATGACGTGGTGCAGGAAGATCTGAAAATCGTGCCCTACAAGGTGGTCAAGGCGGATAACGGCGATGCCTGGGTGGAAGCGAACGGCAAGAAAATGTCTGCTCCTGAGGTCTCCGCCCGCGTCTTGCAGAAAATGAAAAAGACGGCCGAAGATTATCTCGGCGAAGAGGTCACCGAGGCGGTTATTACCGTGCCGGCCTATTTTGATGACTCCCAGCGTCAGGCGACTAAAGATGCCGGGCGTATCGCCGGTCTGGAAGTTAAACGCATTATCAATGAGCCGACCGCCGCAGCGCTTGCCTTTGGTCTGGATAAAAAGGAAGGCGATTCCACCATCGCTGTCTTCGATTTAGGCGGCGGTACTTTTGATATATCCCTCATCGAGATTGCTGATGTCGATGGTGAACACCAGTTTGAAGTGTTGGCCACCAATGGCGATACCTTCCTCGGCGGTGAAGATTTTGACCTGCGGCTGATGGATTTCCTCGCGGAAGAATTCCAGAAGGACAACGGCCTTGATCTGCGGAACGATCCTCTGGCGCTGCAGCGCCTTAAAGAGGCCGCCGAAAAAGCCAAGATCGAGCTGACCTCCTCGCAGCAGACCGACGTTAATCTGCCGTACATCACCGCCGATGCCAGTGGCCCCAAGCACCTCAACGTCAAGCTGACCCGGGCCAAACTGGAATCGCTGGTCGGTGACCTGATCGAGCGCAGCCTGGCACCGTGCCGCACCGCACTCAAAGATGCCGGCCTGTCGGCCTCTGACATCAATGAAGTAATCCTGGTCGGTGGCCAGTCACGCATGCCCAAGGTGCAGGAAGCCGTTAAAGAGCTATTTGGTCGCGACCCGCGCAAGGACGTTAATCCCGATGAAGCGGTCGCCGTGGGTGCTGCAATACAGGGTGCCGTGCTCGGCGGAGACGTGACCGATGTGTTGCTGCTGGACGTTACGCCGCTCTCGCTTGGTATTGAAACCATGGGTGGAGTGATGACCCGGCTGATTGAGAAAAATACCACCATTCCCACCCGTGCGGATCAGGTGTTTTCGACAGCCGACGACAATCAGTCTGCGGTGACCGTGCATGTCCTTCAGGGCGAGCGCGAACTGGCGGCGGGTAACAAGTCACTCGGGCAATTTAATCTTGAGGGTATTCCCCCGGCTCGCCGCGGCATGCCGCAGATCGAAGTCGTGTTTGATATTGATGCCAACGGTATTCTTAATGTCTCCGCCACTGATAAAGCGACCGGCAAGAAACAGGATATTGTCATCAAGGCGTCCAGCGGGCTGAGCGATGAAGAAGTCGAGCAGATGATCGCTGACGCCGAGGCCCACGCCGAAGAGGATCAGAAAGCGGTTGAACTGGCCACGGCCCGTAACTCGGCGGATCAGGCGATTCATACGGTTAAAACCACTATTGCCGATTTGGGTGATGACGCTGATGCTGCCGATAAAGCTTCGGCCGAAGAAGCCATTAAGGCGCTTGAAGAAGTGCTGGCCGACGACTCAAATGATAAAGAGGCGATAGAGGCGGCCACCGCTACTCTGATGACCAGTGCCCAGGCCCTGGCAGAAAAACTTTATGCCAGAGAGGCGGAAAGCGCTGCCGGAGAAGCGCCTGAGGCAGCTAGCGGGGACGCAGGTGCTGATGTAGATGGCGACGTGGTTGATGCCGAATTTGAAGAAGTCACCGATGAGGCCAAAGAAGAAAACAAGTAACCGCTTCAATAGGGTTATCTGATGCCACGGAACGCCATCTGCTGTTCAAGCAGGTGGCGTTTCTGCATTTCTGG
>JAYNPV010000118.1:6662-8479 GCA_038113925.1 Gammaproteobacteria bacterium
AAAAGCCTATCGACGGCTGGCGATGAAACTGCACCCGGACCGCAACCCCGGTGATAAAGAAACCGAGGAGAAGTTCAAGGAGGTTCAGGCCGCCTACGAAATACTCTCGGATGCCCAGAAGCGGCAACGCTATGACCAGTTTGGTCACGCCGGTCTTGAGGGTCAGGGCGGTGGTCCTGGTGCCGGCGGATTTGGCGATATTTTCGGCGATGTGTTTAGCGATATATTCGGCGGCGGCCGGGGCGGCCCGGCCCGCGGTGCAGACCTGCGTTACGAGCTGGAAATAACCCTTGAAGAAGCGGCCCGGGGATTTACTAAAAAGCTGGAGATCCCCAAACGGGTAACTTGCGGCGAGTGCGCTGGAAGCGGCGCTAAAAAAGGCAGCACCCCGGCCCAGTGCGGAACCTGTGGTGGCGTCGGTCAGGTGCGTATGCAGCAGGGTTTCTTCTCGGTTCAGCAAACCTGTCCGACCTGTCGCGGCACCGGTCAGATCATTAAAGATCCCTGTAACAAGTGTCACGGTGCCGGCCAGGTTCAGGAAACCAAAACCCTGTCGGTGAAAATTCCCGCCGGGGTCGATACGGGTGATCGAATCCGTCTCACCGGTGAAGGGGAAGCCGGGGAAGCCGGGGCGCCCCCGGGGGATCTGTTCGTCGAAACTCATGTTCGCCGACATGACATGTTTCAGCGTGAAGGCAATAATCTGCATACTGAGGTGCCGATTGGCCTGGTGACCGCTGCACTGGGTGGCAATATGGAAATTCCCAGTCTGGATGGTCGGTTGAATTTGAGCATTCCCCCGGAAACCCAAAGCGGCCGGGTGTTCCGGCTCAGGGGTAAGGGGATGCCGTCGGTGCGCGGCGGAGGCACCGGGGATCTGCTCTGCCGGGTGGTGGTTGAGACCCCGGTTAACCTGACGGATACCCAGAAATCGCTACTCGCTGAATTTGGTGAGAGCCTGGGGGATACCCATCGTCCCGCGGAGACTTCCTGGTTTGATAAGGTTAAATCTTTTTTCGAGGGCTGAGCTTTGAGTAAAGCGATGACCATCTCGCGTGTGGCCATTAGTGGTGCCGCTGGTCGCATGGGCAGGACCCTTGCCGAGGCCTGCCAGCTTTCCAGTCAGGTGCAACTGACAGCGGCTATTGAGCATACTTCCAGTGATTTTCTGGGGCAGGACCTAGGCGAACTGGCCGGGGTAGGCGCACTGGGTGTGAAGCTGGTTGATAGCCCGGCAGCGGTGGCTACGGATTTTGACACTCTGATTGAGTTCACCCGTCCAGAAGCAACCCTGAGTAACCTGCGTCGGTGTCAGCAGCTCGGTAGGTCGATGGTGATTGGCACCACCGGGCTGACCCCGGAACAGGTCGATGAGATACAGCAGGCGGGTGAAGATATCGCCATTGTCTTTGCTCCCAATATGAGTATTGGTGTGAATGTGCTGTTCAACCTGTTGCGCACCGCTGCGCAGGCCCTGGGTGACGAATATGACGTGGAAATCATTGAGGCCCATCACCGCCACAAGGTAGACGCGCCTTCCGGAACGGCGCTGAAGCTTGGTGAAGTGGTGGCCGATGCCCTCAACAGGGACCTGCAGCGTGATGCGGTTTATGGTCGAGAAGGTCAAACCGGCGCGCGAGAGCGCCAGACAATTGGTTTTGCCACGGTGCGTGGTGGTGATATTGTCGGTGATCACACTGTATTGTTTGCCGGCGAGGGGGAGCGTATCGAGCTGACCCATAAAGCCTCCAGCCGAATGACCTTTGCCCAGGGTGCGGTGCGCGCCGCGGCCTGGCTGGCCGGTCGCCAGCCGGGTG
>JAYNPV010000119.1:0-8450 GCA_038113925.1 Gammaproteobacteria bacterium
CGCAAGCAAAAGAAGTGACGGTCAGAGAGGTTCGCTTCATCGCCTTGTTCAGCGTCATTCTCACATCCATCGCCAAGATCCAGCTGGAGAAGTAGATACTTCAGTATCACCAGGTAAGACTACAGCACCTCTAACCACGAACTCCGTCACCTGTGAAGGAGTACCAAGGAAAGAACGCGAATCCAAATAAGTGGACATCCCACGTGGGGATCGCTTGCCACCGGAGCATCTAGGGGCTCCGGAGTTATAGCGACAGAATAGCGGCTCGCACTCAGGATTTACCTTAAGCAACGATAAGGTGGGTACCCTCAAGACAAAAGGGTTTTCATGGCGATATCGTTCAAAGTGATTCGATCCCGATCTTATGGGCCCAGACTCGCGTCCGGGCCAGAAAAACACATGCTGATTGATCAGATTGACAAGATCTGTGAGGGAGAATCCATCCTGAAAGTCGATGTTACCAGCGACCAGTGGTTGTTGGTCTCTGAGGTCGATACGACCACCTTCAATCTGGACTCGCTCGTGGGTGGATCTCCTACGGCCCTCCAATGAAGCTGCAGAAGATCGGGCGATCGTGTCTGCAGCAGGGAACAACTTTCGTTCTCGAGCTATACGGTCTCCATTGTCACCGGATGTTAAGTGATAGAGGTACGGTCGTACCGCGCAAAAACGTTCAATATTGAGTGTCACTTGGTTATGACGCCTAACGCCTCTTCATCGCCTTGTTAGGCGTCAGCGACCTTAGAGATTGTGTGCTGCGAATAGATAAGAGCTGGAACAAGTGGCACCTCTATCACCGCAAACAGAATCATTGGTAACGGTGGCTCTCCAACCACCACAGCTGAAATCATCCGCCTGATGCCTCCTAACAACGCACAGATCCATATCAATCGGAAGATCGTAGTATGTACCTCGATCTTGGGTGTTATCCAGATCAAGGCTAATCCTAAGCCAACTGCAAGGCCGCCCATGAAGCAAAGATTACTGTCCAACGACGGCAAGTCAGGCACCAGTCCCGGTTCGTAGATGGGGCTCCCAGTTCCAAAAACGAGTGAGTTGCCAACGAGGAACACCGTCAGCAACGCTAACGCCAGGTTCACGACTTGGAGCAGTCTGCGTGACATCGATGACTCCTAACGCCCAGGTAAACTTCCGAATGAGGAGCAGCGCGACGAATGGCTTGACCGCCTTGTTATGCCAAGCACGTTTTGCCCTGCTAACGCCATTCTGCTGGATCTACGTTGAAACCTAATTCCCGCACTTTTCGCAGCTCGCTGAAAATTTCCGGCAACCTCGCGAACACCAACTGCGCCACCTCCGTGAAAAGTGGCAAAGAAAAATTGGTTTTCATGCCTTCTTGCCATTCCAGCCACGTGGCCTTGCGGACGCGCTTTTTTTTACGCAGATAGACCTGTTGGTTGCAGAAATCGAGATAATTGTAGATAGCATCTTTCGCCAATTCCGCTTCTTTCTCGGCCACGGTCTCTCCGACCAGCGCGTTCAGTGGAACCGGCCGCATCAATTCCCGATACTCCTTGTTCAGGGAATCTTCGAATGCGGTTCGTGTTTGTTCAGCGTTGCGGCGGATCTGCCAGGCCGCGATAGCTACGCCAATTGCCGTAGCTAAGGAAGCAACAACTCTTGCGGTCTCGTAAATTTCCATCTTTCCTTTTCAGGCGTAACGCTTCAATTTGCGGCGAGCGTTAGCGAGTCCGGGCGCGATAGCGCCGAACAACATTGACTTGTTAAGCATTACCATTTCAGTTTTAGCCACCGATTAATTAACTGCATAACAACCATCATTAGATAAATACTAAATGGTAACCCAATGCATACAGCCAAGAACGCTAATAATATTTCCCAACCACTTCTACTACCCTTATTTGGTTGAGAATAATCTGTGAATGAGAGCTTACGATCAAATTGAAGATTACCACCAGAAATCAATATCTGCTCGAACGATGGTAGCGAAAGATTACAGCTTAGGTAAACGCGCTCATCTTCGTGTAATTCCGATACTGTAAACCTAAATATTCCAATATCAATAACGCCATCTAGTTTTACTATGCTGCTTGGTTTGAATGAGCAGCCATCATTCTTGGCTTTGCCAAAATCAACAGATACTAGGAAATTGCTCGCTTTCTCTAAACCCGTGTTAGCAATCTCTAGGTAGAAATAACTAGGCTTATCGAATGCAACTGGCGTTACAAAGACCTCTTTGATACCAACAGACGCAGAACCATTGGCTTGGTTGCTGGTCTTTGTTTGCACGTTTTGCAGAACCTTGGAATCGTTCTTACTATCGAAATGAATGAATAATGCTACCGCGCCAGCAATCAAAGCTGTCGATATAGCACCAATTAATCCATATTTTGCAGTCTTATTTTCGATTTCATTCTCCCTGATTTACTGATGCTTAACAGTAAATTAGACAGAAGCTGATACTCGAAAACTAGCCAGTTTCAGTCTAATTATTGACCTCGCTCGGCCATGAATGCCCCTAACGTTAATGCAGTTCAACGGGATAAGCAATCTCACGGACCTCCTTCCGGTTGGCAACGTTATTTTGATGGTGTGATAGTCAGAAGTGCACCCGAGGTGGGCAGGCCGTGGCTGACCCCAGCTCCTTCAAAGCGGCTTCTTCTTCACTTTTTTAGTTGCATCTGCCCCATGAAATCGAGCTTGCCCAGCGGCACGCCTTTCATGCGCAGAATGTCATAGGCGGTGGTGGCGTGAAAATGCAGGTTGGGCATGGAGAAGGTGAGGACGAAGTTCTCGGTAGTAAAGGGGAGTTTGTAATTTTCGCCAATTGAAAACAGTACCTCCCCGCCGGCCATGGCATCGACCTGTTCGCGGTTGTATTGCGCCAGTGCAGCGCTGGTATCGGCAATCAGTTGTTGCAGGCCGGCGTAGTCCAGTTCGGGCAGGTCTTTGGGCGGGCCAAACTTGCCGCTTTCCACGCCTTTCAGTGAGTTTAATGAGTGATGCACCACCGAGTGGATCTGAAAACTGAATGGCAGCATATCTTCCCAGAGGGAGAAATTAACCAGCTCATCCAGGTCAATGCCCGCTTGCTGGCAATGTTCGGCCCCTTTTTCGAGGATACCGGTCATGGCATCGACGGTTTGGCGGTAGGGGATCACAGAAATATCGTAGAGACTGGAAGTCATTGCGGGCACTCCTGAATTAGAAATAAGGAGATAGCATTCTAGGCCAGCTCTTAGGCGTAGTCGCCTTTAAAGGTTGAAGCGCCGGCGAGTCGGATCGCGGTGTTATGCTGAGTCGTAGCTAAAAATTAGACGGGAGGGGAAGAATGACAACCGAGTCTAACCGGGCGCGAATCGCCGATTTTTGCGAAATATGGCCGCAGGTCTGGGCTCAGCAGGATCTGCAACCGATGCTCGATTTTTTCACTGACGATATCGTCTGGCAGGATATTCCCGGCGAAATCCGTACCGGAAAGCAGGCCTGTATCGATTTTATGATGCCCTTTGTTAAACGGGCTAAATATTTCCGCATGGAGCCGCGAAATATTGTCGCCAGTGGTGATCTGGTGATGCTTGAACGGGTTGATTACCTGGAACTCAGGGGCGTCGATACCGTGCTGCCGGTGGTCGCAGTGTTTGAGATGAACCAGGGCCAAATCAAACAGTGGCGCGACTATTTTGATCTGAATATGTTCGAGCGGCAGATACCGGCAAAGTGAGATTTGCACGGCGATTAAGAGTAGGGCAGTGGCTGATTGCAGCGATGTCTGGCGGTTGCGGGCAATTGAATCTGGTGGTCAGGATGAACCGGGCCGCCTTGAACAGTAAAACAGGGGAATGGGCCGATGATGCAAGCAGAGCGGGAAGAGAAGCTTAAAAATTACCGCCGTAATTTTATCCGGATTCAGATCATCGAGGCCCCTGGAATCATAATGCTGGGGCTGGGAGTCGTCTCGAAATTTTCAGAAACCGCACCGTTTCCCGCGTTAGAGAACCCTGATCTGGTGAACACTATGCTGGTGGTAGGGGGCTGTATGGCGCTTTGGGGAATCTATCATAGCATCAAGCTGCAACTGGAACGGGGTCGGCTGCTGAAAGAGAGCGAGGAGTTCAGCAATTTGGGCTGAGAAATTTTAAGGAGAGGAGCGAATGGAAAACAGTAATCAGATCACCGTGGTCGGTGCAGGTTTTATGGGGGCGGTAATCGCGCCCATCTATGCCAAATATGGCTACGGCGTGGTGCTCCATGATGCCAATGCCGAAGTCCTCGCCAGCTTCGCTGAGCGGGCCAGGCCGGTCGTAGCCAGTATCGTTGAGCCTGGGCCGGACGCCGACGCCGCCATCGATAAGCTGATTAACGCCGTCCGCCTGGAGCAGGACCTTGCCACGGCAGTCGACGGCTCTTTTCTGGTGCATGAAGCCATTCCCGAGCAGTTGCCCCTTAAACAGGCACTGTTCGGACAGCTGGACAGCCTTTGCCCGCCCGATGTGGTGCTTGGCACCAATACTTCGTCATTTAGATTGTCCGATATCTGCAGCGAGGTGGATCATCGGGAGAGAGTGGTCGGCATTCATTACATTACCCCGGCCCATATCGTTAAAGCGGTAGAGGTCATCACCGCCGACTTTACCCCACCTGCGCTGGTCGAGTGGACCCGCAAGTTTATGGAGTCGATCGAACACGTCGCCATTGTCTGTAAAGAGAGCCCCGGTTTTCTGGTCAACCGACTCCAGGCCGCTCTGGTGGCAGAAGCGCATCGGGTGGTGGACGAAGGCCTCTCCACGCCGCAGGATATCGACAACATGATGCGCCTCAGCGTCGCGCCACGTTGGGCACTCTGGGGGCCAATGGCTACCGAGGACCTGGTAGTCAACAAACGTACTGTACACGCCAGCATGGGTTACATGGGTGCGGTGCCCGGCCTCGCCCATTTTGGCAGCACCGAACTGCTCGATGGCATGATTGAGCAGGGCATGGAAGGCGCAATCTCCGGCCAGGGCTGGTACCGGTGGGAGGACGATCACGACGCCATTGTTACCGAGCGGGACCGGCAGATGAGTGAATTACTGGAGTGGCTCGATGACCGGGACCCCATGGCAAGTATTGGGATGAAAAAGGGTTAATCGGCGCGGCTTTAATTATTTGGGTATGGGTTACCATTTGCCGAAGTGGGCACCGGAATAAGAAATAGGGAATCCCCCTGCTGGGCGGTAGGTTTTAACCTGACCCGCGGCCAGCGGTTCATCAGCGATTAATGGTAGATTCAAGCCATGATTAGCTTCGTTCGCCGTTTTGGGTTCTGGATTTTCCTGGCCCTGTTTTTTTTTTGGCGGTCAGTTGTTTGCCACCGGAAACTTTCAACCGGTTCCCCGCCGCCGATAGACGGGCAGACGATTGCGGGAGAGCCGTTTAACCTTAAGCGGCTGGCCGGTAAGCCGTCGGTTATCTATTTCTGGGCGAGCTGGTGCGGTATCTGCGCCACCATGGATGGCATGATTGGCTCGCTAAGTGAGAGTCACCCGATAATCACCGTGGCGATGCAATCGGGTGAAGGGGATGAGCTGCAGGCCCATAAGTAAAAGAACAACCTGGATTTTCCGGTGATTGTCGATAGTCAGGGCAAAATCGCCCAACGCTATGGTGTCAATGGTGTGCCGGCGCTTTTTGTGCTCGATTCCGCCGGGGCAATAAGATTCTCGACCAGGGGTTACACCACTGGTTGGGGTATCCGATTGCGGTTATGGCTGGCGGGCCTGATGGCTGGCGACCGCATGCTCTGAGCGGGCAGACTTTAGTGCGTACCTCTATCTGAACCCCGCACCCGGTGTCGGGGTTATTGACTAAAAAACCAAATTACGAGGAAGTCGATGATGAATGCGGAATCGGACTCTGCAATGGGATTGTTTGAGCGTTATCTGTCGGTCTGGGTTGCGCTCTGCATTGTTGCCGGGGTGGGGCTAGGGCTGCTCTTCCCCGGCCTGTTTGCCGGGATTGCGGCGGTTGAATATGCCTCGGTCAATCTGGTGGTGGCGCTGTTTATCTGGGTGATGATTTACCCGATGATGGTCAATGTCGATTTTGCCTCCATCAGGGATGTGGGGCGAAAACCCAAAGGGCTCTGCATTACCCTGGTGGTTAACTGGCTGGTGAAACCTTTCACCATGGCGGCGTTGGGGATTCTCTTTTTTGAGCACCTGTTTGCCGGCTGGGTCGATCCGGCTACGGCCAAGGAGTATATCGCCGGCATGATTCTGCTCGGTGTCGCGCCCTGTACCGCGATGGTGTTTGTCTGGAGTCAGCTGGTGCGGGGTGACGCCAATTACACCCTGGTGCAGGTGTCGATTAACGACCTCATCATGATTGTTGCATTTGCGCCACTGGCGGCGCTATTGCTGGGCGTGACCGACATAGTCGTGCCCTGGGCGACGCTGTTGCTGTCGGTGCTGCTCTATGTGGTCATTCCGCTGGTAGCGGGTTACCTCACCCGGCGGCAGCTGGACGGGTCAGGTGATCACCAGCGAGTCGAGGAATTTACCCGGCGGATCAAGCCCTTTTCGATCATGGGGCTGCTGGCGACGGTAGTGCTGCTATTTGGTTTTCAGGCGCAGACCATTATCGATAAACCGCTGGTGATCGCGCTAATCGCCGTTCCGCAGCAGAGTTATGTGCATATGTTTCCCAAGTAGGCTACGGTATTTTTATGGTCGCCTACGGCTGGGCTTATCTGTGGCGAGTGCCCTTTACCACCGCTGCGCCGGCGGCGCTGATTGGCACCTCAAATTTCTTCGAGCTGGCGGTGGCGGTGGCCATTAGTCTGTTTGGCCTTCACTCGGGCGCGGCATTGGCTACTGTGGTGGGGGTGCTGGTGGAAGTACCGGTTATGTTATCGCTGGTGGCCTTGGCCAATCGAACCCGAGGTTATTTTACCGAGAGTAGGTCGATAACCTGATCCACCAGTTATCGGGGGTGGTGTCAGTAACTGGCTGACTTTTTTCAGCTGCTGATGAGGGTGCCCGTCGACAGGCTCAGGACGATGGGCGTGTTAGGCAGCATTAAACAACCCCAGCCAACGCCGGATTACTAATCGAGTGCCCTGCAGATCGGAATCTGATCTTACGATCCGCTATTAGCCGCCTGATGCTGGCGTGGTGTGCGCGTTGCCACGGCTGCTTTGCGTACTTTGTACCAGCTGGCTATTGGTGTCGCCGGCCAGCTCGTAGAGGTCATCGATGGTGTTGTTGAGTTTGCGGTTCAGGTGTTTCATCTGCCTGGCTGAGAGGTGGCTGAAAATATCCAGTAGCATTTCCAGAGTGGCCTGTTTGTTGTGTTCAATCCCCGTTCGGTAATCGTCTGACCAGAGCAGTTCGGGGTCGGTGATCAGGTCAGCCAGGGTGGCAGATTCCGGCCCGCCGAAATCAGCGAGTGCCGCCGGGGTCAGGCGGTTATCGAAGTAATGTTCCAGGATGCGATGCCATTTTTGGCGGTGGGCGAGCATCTGTCTGGCGATGGGCATTAATTGCTGGTTCCACCGGGTAATGCGGGCGCGTTGCGCGCGGCTGAGCCGCCCGGTCCACTCTTCGATGTTGTCGGTGGTGCGATCAATTCTGCGCCTGGCCCGTTTGTGGGACGATGGCAGGACAAATTTTTTCTCCCATTTGCGGTTTTTCTCGGCCATGGAATCTAACAGTTGCCGAGCCTGTTGGTCGCTGGTCTGGGCGGCAAAATAGACCAGGTCCGGTGCCAGGTTAGTCAGGGTGGCGCGGTATAACACCTCAACCCGATCGGACAGGCTGACCAGCTGCTGCATATCCAGGTCGGTATTGATAGCAGTCTGGAAAGTCTCCAGCAGCTCCGCGTAGCGGCTGAGCTCGGAGCTTCGGTGCCAGTCGAGCTGGTCGTTCCAGCGCCGTTTGAATTCGACCTTTTGGGGAGCCGTCAGGGAGACGTAATCGCGCACATACCAGCTTCCCAGCCAGTCAAGCTGGTTATAGGTGAATTGCAGTCCGCAGCCGGTGAGCAGGCCGCAGGCTAGCAACAGGCTGGTAATTTTTTTCATCATTGCCCTCCCAGGGTGATGAAAATACCGGGAACCCGAATTAACGAGGCAACCGGATCATAGTGCGGAACGATGGCCAGGTCCAGCAAGGTTCTGACCGGTACGGGTATCTCAGAAAACTGTCGAATCGGGTTGCCGCGATGATCAAAGCCAAAGCGGTTGATCGCAGGATGTTGGATAGCGGTTGAGCACCCGCTCCGGGTAGTTGGTGAAAACACCGTCGACACCCAGGGCTGCGGCGTCGTCAATTTCGTCGTAATGATTGGCGGTGTAGGCAAAAACCTTTAACCCTCTGCGGTGGGCATCATCAACCAATTGCTGGTCGAGAAATTCCACCGCTGGATGAACGGAAAAGGCATCGAGTTGCTCAGCAAACTCGGCATCATTCACCGGCAAACCACAGAGC
>JAYNPV010000120.1:0-6939 GCA_038113925.1 Gammaproteobacteria bacterium
CTGGGCCGGTTCGTTCAGATACCGTCTTAGCCCATAGATACAGAGGTAACAGAGGGGGGTATCCGCCGCCGCAATGGCCAGCTTGAACAGATATATCACCGCCATCACTTTCACACCCTCAATGAACTCCCAGCCAAACGCACCGTAGAACAGGAAGGAATTGACGATAAAGGTATCCACCAGTTGCGAGAACATGGTGGAACCGTTATTGCGTATCCAGAGATACCTGCCATGGGTCACTCTACGCCAGAAATGGAACAGCCAGTTATCGGTTAACTGGGCCACCAGATAAGCGCACATGGAACCGGTCACCAGCCAGCCGCCGACCCCGAAACTGGCGAGCCAGGCATTCTGCATGGCCTCGCCATCCGCCAGGCCGATCGCGATCGTGGAAGACCAGAGCGGGGAAGCCGGAAGGGCGATTGACAGCTGTACGATCGCCAGCATCACCAGCGTCATGGCAAATCCCATAAAAACCATGCGATCGGCGCGGCGCTTGCCGTATATTTCTGACACCATGTCGGTAATCAGAAAAGTCAGCGGATAGGTAATAAGACCAGCGGTGAGGGTTTGATCAAACCAAAGGAACAACTTCTGACCAATAATATTGGTCAGTACCAACAGGGTGACAAACAACATCGACAGGAAAACGTAAACCCGGTCTCGGCGGGACAGTGGCGTGCTATCTGGATGCAGGGCGGACATGAATTTAGCCTGGCGCGGTGAGAAACGGTCAAACGCTATTCTAACCGCAAGCCTTTATCAGACTTCAGCCCGCCCTGAGCCGCAATCTGAATCCCGGCTGGAAAGAGTGCTCATTGATACCCTCAACGCTGGTTTTAACTTCCGCTTATGCGACTCGACAACCCGGCTCCTCGGTGGCAACATCCGCGCCTATCAGGGGTTGGCGAGTGACCGACCGAGAGAGGATGCACCTGATCACCCGTAGCTGCCAGGGTACCGGAATCAGAGCACAGAGACCTTGACGTTATGTTGAAAGCAAAAATTGAAACTGCCTGTACCGAGTGTGCTTTATCAAGACTCTGTCTTCCAGTCGCCCTCTCAGATGACGACGTGACGGAATTGGAGGCAATTATTGACCGACCCAAACCCCTTGCCAGGGGTGATTACCTTTATCAGGCCGGTGATAAATTTGAGTCCCTCTATGTGGTCCGCTCCGGGTCGGTTAAAACCTTCGCCGTTGATTCCAGCGGCACCGAGCAAATTACCGGGTTTTACCTGCCAGGAGAATTATTTGGCCTGAGCTCCATTAATGAACCTCAGCAGAACGCCACCGCGCAGGCACTGGAACGCACCAATCTCTGCATTCTGCCTTACGATGAACTCGACCGCCTCTGTTCATCCGTACCCAGTCTGGCCCGGCAGATCATGAAAGTGATGAGTGACGAGATCCGTGAGGATCACGAACTGCTGACCCTGGTCAGCAAAAAGCGGGCTGAGTCGCGTCTGGCGACCTTCCTGCTGAGCATTGCCCAACGATTAAAGAAGCGCAAACTACCCGATGACAGCTTCCAGTTGAGTATGTCTCGCGGTGATATCGGCAATTACCTCGGCCTGGCGGAAGAGACCGTCAGCCGTATGTTTACGCGCTTTCAGGAAGAGGGGCTAGTCGCCGTGCAGCGCAAACAGATTAACTTGCTCGATCAGGACGGGTTACAGCAGGTGTGTGACGGATAACGTCCCGGGGGCCCGTAACCCAGGCTGATCCCCGCGCTTAGTCTGACCGGGTTTAGGGGCCTGCGACCCTAATCGGTAAACAGCGCTAATAAGCCAGGTTAGGCCCTAAAAAGGCTGCTCGCAGGCAGCCTTTTTTAGGGCGGTGCCATCATCAGCCGTTAGGGCGTATCCCACTGCTGACGCAACACCTTTTTATCAAACTTGCCCACGCTGGTTTTGGGAACCGCATCGATAAAACGAATGTCCTCCACCCCCGGCACCTGCCATTTTGCAAAGGTCTCCAGCAAATAGGTTCGAATCTGCTCCTCAGTGGGGGCAGTGGCGGCATCTGCCGGCACCACAAAGGCAACGGGACGCTCGTCCCACTTGTCATCGGGGCGAGCGACAACCGCTGCTTCGAGCACGCTAGGGTGAGCCATGATGGTGTTTTCCATATCCACGCTGGAGATCCACTCGCCCCCGCTTTTAATCAGATCCTTGCTGCGGTCTGCAATCTGCATGTAGCCCTCTTCATCCACCGTCACCATGTCACCGGTTCGAAACCAGCCGTCGGCGGTGAAGGCTTTGGAAGCTTCCGGGTTATTGTAGTAACCGCTGGCGACCCAGGGACCGCGAACGGTGAGCTCGCCAATGGTCTGACCATCCCAGGGTAGCAGTTGGCCGGCATCATCCTGGATACGAATCTCCACCCCGGCCGCGGGAACCCCCTGTTTCATCCGCACACTGAGCTGGTCGTCATAGGACCACTCCTCCATGTGGGATCGGATCCGCCCGACGGTGCCCAGCGGGGACATTTCAGTCATGCCCCAGAGATGGAGAATGGCGACATCAAATTCTTTATCGAACTTCTCTATCATCGCCCGGGGAGCGGCAGAGCCGCCCACAATGAGCGTTTCAACCGTATCCAGCTTCAGGTTTTCCTGTTTTAAATGTTGGTAAAGCATATTCCAGATGGCCGGCACACCCGCACCCGTGGTTACGCCCTCATCGTTCATCATGGTTGCCAGCGTTGCTGCGTTGGGCTGCTCACCGGGCAACACCAGCCGACACCCCGAATATAGCGCCGCATAAGGCAACCCCCAGGCGTTGGCATGAAACATGGGGACAAAGGGCAACACCACTTCGCGCTGACTCAACCCATAACCATCGGTGGTCATCACCGCCATGGTGTGCAGGTAAATGGAGCGATGGCTGTAGACCACCCCTTTGGGATTGCCGGTGGTACCAGAGGTGTAGCACATGGCCGCAGCGCTGTTTTCATCCAGCGGCGGCAATTCGGCCTGATCAGAAACGGCGGCGAGCAGGGATTCGTACTCAAGCGGCTCCGGCAAAGTGGTTTCCGGCAGTTTGTCGGCCTCGTCGATCACCACGTAGTTACGTACCCCGCCGCATTGATCCTGCACCGCTTCAAGCACACCGGTAAGCGATGAATCAACAAAAATCACCTGATCCTCAGCATGATTGATGATGTAGCTGAGCTGCTCTTCCGACAGCCTGATATTGAGCGTATGCAGGACCGCACCCATGCTGGATATGGCGAAATAGAGTTCAAGATGGCGGTAGTGATTCCAGCAAAGGGTGCCAACGCGGTCGCCAGGTTGAATACCGAGATCACGCAGTGCATTTATCAACCGGTGGACCCGACGCTCAAACTCTTTCAGCGTGTAACGGTGATAGCTGCCATCGGTCAGGCGGGTAACCACCTGCTGATTGCCAAAAATCTGGCCACCCCGGCGCAAAATCGCCTGGGTATCCAGTGAGAAATCCATCATTTGACCCTGCATCTCTTCTCCTCTTGTAAAGCTGGCTGGTCGATTGTCTTAACGGTCAGCAAGCGATTATAGGGGGGAGCCGAGTTAGATGTAACCGGCTTGAGGCGCTGCGAGGGCGCCGGTCGACGGTGCGGCCAGCGCTAAAAGTCTAGTTGAATAACTCGGCCGAACTGATAACGCCCCTGGCAACGTCGGCCATGGTGCGGTTTTGATTCATCGCCAGTTTTCTTAGCGCGTGGTACGCCTGCTCCTCGCTGTATTTGCCTTTGCCCATGATAAGGCCTTTGGCCCGATCCACCAGTTTGCGTTCCTGCAGACTGTTTTGCAGATCGGTTATCTGATCACGCAGCTTAGTCATCTGGCGCAACCGGGCGCGGGCAATATCCAGCAGCTGGGGTAACCGGGGCGGCAACAGGTCGCCCACCACCAGCGAGCCAATCCCGGCCTCGGCCAGTTCCCGGGTGGTGGCCGAATCGGCCTGCTGCAGGTGTAGCACCGTGATCACCGGATGGTGCAGCTGCATGCTGGTCAGGGCCTGCAATTCTGTAGCTTGCAGGCGAGCCAGACTCACCACCAGGGCATCTGCTCCGGTTCGCTGCACCTGGGTTTCGATGTCGCTCAGGTCGGCCGCACTGCCCACCAGGCAATAACCCGTAGCCTGCAATGTCGCGGCAAACTCCGGCGCTGCGTCGGTATTGCCAGCAATAAAAACCTTTTCCACCATCTATCAATCACCGCGGCTATCTGCATTCGTGGTGCCCAATCACCGGCACCTCCTGAAATCTTGCAACCGACCGCTATGCAAGGAAAATGCCAGCGACTGCGGGGCGCTCAACAGGTGTGGTGACCTGTAATTGCGCCGATTCTGACCGCCTGCACCTCGCTGTTGATGCACCGGATCTGTGCATCAGCAAACGGGGTGCACTAAATTTGGGCCTGGCAGGCTCTCCGCCTAACTTGGCAGCTGGTTAATCAACTGTTTGCAGACTTCGCCGGCCATCATCGACCCGAAGAGCGCAGGCATATAGGAAATAGTGCCGTTGACCGCCCTCGGTCGCCCGGGGTGTTCTCCACCCACCGGCTGATGAGCAGTGGGCTGGCGGCGGGGCTCGTCAGAGCTGACTACCGGAAATTTAAGGGACACTCCCATTTTTCTCAGCCGACTACGAATTTCTCGGGCCAGGGGGCAGTGGTGGGTTTTATCCAGCCGCGACACCCGCACCCGGCTTGGGTCAATCTGATTGCCTGCCCCCATCGCAGAAATGATCGGAAGGTTGAGTCGCTGCGCTGTGGCGATCAGATCGGCTTTACAGGCGATGCTGTCGATACAGTCGAGCAGGTAGTCGTAGCCTTGACCCGCTAACAGCTGCTCGGTTTCCCCGGTCTCCACAAACAGATCCTTAACCACCAGTTCCAGTTCCGGGTTTATATCTCTCAGCCGGGCAGCCATTACTGCGGTTTTTTTCTCCCCGAGGGTGGAGTGCAGGGCCACCAGCTGGCGATTCAGATTCGATGGAGCGACGCGATCATGGTCAACAATGGTGAGCTTGCCGATGCCCGCGCGGGCCAGCATTTCGGCGGCAAAAGCGCCTACACCACCGAGGCCAACCACCAGCAGATGACACTCTTTCAGGTTCGACAGCTGCTCTTTACCGAGCAGAATTTCAGTACGGGCAAAAGGCGTGGGCATGGCAGGCGAGATAGGGTGAATTTAAAAAGGTTGCCTATTATCCCCGAGCAAGGCGCAGCAGACGACCGGGCGGCTGGGCCGTCAACAATGGTTCAAATATTGAACAGCCGACGGCAGTTAATCGTGGTCCGCCGCGCGATCTCGGCCGGTGATTCATCCAACAGCTCAGCGAGCGCAGTCAGGGTAACCGGCAACCATTCCGGCCTGTTAATTTCTGGCGCGTTATCGGTCGGCGCCCCCTGGGGCGGTAAATCGGGGGCATCGCTCTCCAACAACAGTGTCTCCAGCGGCAGGGCCGCCATTGTGCAGCGCAGTTTTTTATTAGCCGGATAGGTAATGCCCGCCGCCACCCCGATTAAAAAGCCCCGCTCGATTAACTGCTCAGCCTGTTGTCGGCTGCCGGCAAAGCGGTGCACCACGCCGTTAATGCCAGGCTGGCCACGCAAGCATTGAATGACCTTATCCAGCGAGCGATGGGCGTGGACTATCAGCGGTAACCCGGTCTGTTGGGCAAGCTCAATTTGCCCGGCAAACAGCTGCTGCTGTGCAGCCATATTGTCGCGGGAAAAATCGAGACCGCATTCGCCAATGGCCACGGCAGGGTGGCCTTCAAGCCAGCGGCTTAACCGGTTGATTGCCTCGTCACCATGGTGGTCGACAAACCAGGGGTGCAGACCGTAGGCAGCGTGCACACCGGGATGATTCTTCGCAATTTCGGCGATGCCGGGCCAACTGGCTGCCGTGGTTGCGGGCAACACTATATCGCTTACCCCGACCTGCTGAGCGGCGGCAAGGAGCCTCCCCGGGTGACACTGAAATCGGGGATCGTCGAGGTGGCAGTGGCTGTCTATCAGCCTGAGGGGGTCAATTTGCATCTCAATCTGATCGGCGGCGGGCATTCATTGCCCACTGGTCGGGAAGTCGCCCGGAATTGTGGCATATTGCAGAAAAGAGGATAAATTCCCTCCAGTAATTAAGGACACCAGCCATGCACTCATTGGGGGCAGCGGTCATTCACACCGCCAACGAGATGAACCGCCTGGGGATTAACCAGGGCTCATCAGGTAATGTCAGTGTCCGCACAGACCGGGGGTTTTTGATCACCCCCACCGGCCTGGCTTATGCGGAGCTGGCCATCACCGATCTGGTGGAGCTATCCAGCGATGGCGAGCTGCTTGCCGGATCGCGGCGCCCCTCCAGTGAATGGCTGTTTCACCGGGACATCTATGCCGATCGACCCGAACTGGGCGCTATCGTTCACGTTCATTCAACGGCGGCCACCGCCCTGGCCTGCCTTAGAGAGGCGATTCCGCCGTTTCACTATATGGTTGCCATGGCCGGTGGAGCCGATATTCGCTGCGCGGACTACGCCCTGTTTGGTACTCAGGCTCTCTCTGTGGCTGTGGTGGAAGCGTTGCAGCAAAGGCGCGCCTGCCTGCTGGCTAACCACGGGCTAGTGGCCTGTGGGGAGAATCTGCAAACAGCGCTGGAGCTGGCGGTGGAAGTGGAGACCCTGGCTGCCCAGTACCTGCTGGCCAGACAATCGGGTGGGCCGATTCTGCTCAATGGGGATGAAATGGCCGCAGTGATCGAAAAATTTTCCCGCTACGGCCAACAGGCAGAAAAGGTCGATCCCCTGCGCGGATAATCCTGTCGCCCTTCCGGGGTATAATGGCGCGGTTCGCAGGAGCGACCGCTTCCCGGATTTTGCGATCCATCCGCAGCCATCGTCAGCCAGCCGTCGCAGCTATTGCCTTGTGAACTCTGGCACCCATTAAT
>JAYNPV010000120.1:6949-8447 GCA_038113925.1 Gammaproteobacteria bacterium
AATAGTAGCTAAAGATCCCGTCGCTGCAGTTCAGGGTGTCGTTTGGTTACCCGTTAGCGAAGAGACCAACGGCAATGTATACCGCCCTCATCCCCATCGTGCTGATCATGGTTGCCGGCTATGTCTGGCAACGAATTGAACCGGGCGGCATGGATGCCCAGACAGTCGCTAATGTTCTCAACCAGCTGCTACTGCGCCTGTTCGCACCGGTATTGATTTTCGCGGTACTGGTACGCGCTGACCTGGGGGTCGAGGTGATTGCCATTCCCGTGGCCGGAGTGGCGTCTATTCTGGCTGCGGTGGGTATCAGCATGCTCTTTTACGGGTTCTTGGGGCGCATTATCAAGCTGTCCCGAAGCCGGCAGGGTTCTCTGGTGCTGGCATCTTCCTTTGCCAACGGTAGTCTCGCCCTGCCGGTCTGCATGGCCCTGTTTGGTGAGCCGGGCATGAAGGGCGCCATGCTGTTTGACCTGTTGGCGACCATACCGATGATCTGGACCCTCGGGGTAGTAATCGCGATCGGCTATAGCGGTGGTAGTCTGGCGCCTGGCGGACTCGGTCGGGAGATGCTGGGATTGCCACCACTTTGGGGGGTGGCGGCGGCCTTACTGGTTAACTTTCTGGGCATTGAAGTACCGGAATCTGCACTCAGCGCAGGCTGGGATTTTGGTCAGGCTGCTATTCCGCTCATGGTATTTATCATCGGCCTGTCGCTGAGAGTCGACCAACTTCGTCACCTCGGCCTGCTGATTCCTGCGTTGGTGATAAGACTGCTGCTGGCTCCGCTGGTCGGTCTGGCGGTGGGTAAGCTGCTGTCTGTCGATTCCCAGACCATGGCCATCACCATGCTGGCAATGGCCTCGGCCAGCCCCGCTGTAGGCATCCTGCTGACCTATCGTTATGATCTGGACGCCCCCCTTTACGGGGCCGCGCTGTCGTTGTCCATGTTGGGCTATATATTGGCCGCGCCCCTGTATACATTACTGATCTAGGGGTTAATCATTGGCGGTTGCGATATTCGGGCTGTCCGCCACTGAGGATCAAGGAGAGCTATATGAGCAAAGCAATGGACTACCTGTTGGCCACCCGTGGCGAGGTAATTGGCCCTTACTTTAAGTTTCTGAAACAGGCGGGCGACAGGCTCGATCCTAAAACTCGTTCTCTGGTGTCGCTGATCGGCAAGGTTCATGCGCAGAGCGAATCCGGGCTGCGCCAGTATCTGCCCCGAGCCCTGCGCGACGGGGCGACCGCGGCCGAGATTCTCGATGTATTACTGTTTTCACTGCCTCTGCTGGGGCTTACCCGCATCAACTGGGCAATCGAGATAATTCTGGCAATGGATATTCCCGAATTTGCGCCCGAGCTGCTCGATCACCAGGCCGCCTGGCACCCGCTGGGCAAACTCGATGAATTTCAGCCGGGGGAGCCTGTTCGACGGGTAGTGGGGGGACGCGCCCTGTTTGTCCTGAGACATGCCGATCTGGTAAAGGTCTACGAT
>JAYNPV010000121.1:0-4483 GCA_038113925.1 Gammaproteobacteria bacterium
CGCTAATTCTGGTCGCCGTTATCGACGTGCCGTTTCAAATCTGGCAGCACAGCAAGAATCTGCGCATGAGCCGTCAACAGGTCAAGGATGAGCTCAAGCAAACCGAAGGTGATCCGCAGTTAAAAGCACGTGTTCGTCAGGTTCAGCGGGAAATGGCGCGTTCAAGAATGATGGCGGAAGTCCCCAGCGCGGACGTGATCATTACCAACCCGGACCATTATGCAGTGGCATTGCGATATAACGCGGAAAAGATGGTTGCCCCGCAGCTGGTAGCAAAGGGCATGGATTTCACTGCTGCAAAAATTCGCGAAATCGCGGCGCTGAACAATATCCCCCTGGTGCGCTCACCGCTGCTCGACCGTACCAATTATTACAGCACCGAAGTGTGACAGGGGATCCCCACCGAACTTTACGTGGCAGTGGCCCAGATACTGGCACATATTTACGAAATTTCTGACCAGGCTGCGGTGAATGTGGCCGGAGCGGACAGACAGGTACCGGCTGAATATGCCCGGGCTATTCTTGGTAAACGGGGCAAGTTATGAGTGCTGTGCAGCGACTTTTCACCGTCGGAATCGGTATCCCGCTGATGTTAATGCTGATGTTGGCGATGCTTATTCTGCCGTTGCCGGGCTGGTTACTCGACCTGCTTTTCACATTCAATATCTGTTTGGCGGTGATGGTGGTGCTGGTGTCGGTCTACATCGAGCGGCCCCTCGACTTTGCTGCCTTTCCCACCGTTATTCTGGTGGCTACCCTGTTGCGACTGGGTCTTAACATCGCCTCAACCCGACTGGTATTGCTCGAGGGCCACAGCGGGGGCGATGCGGCCGGTCAGGTCATCGAGGCCTTCGGCGAATTTGTCGTCGGCGGTAATTACGTGGTTGGCCTGGTGGTATTTGTGATTCTGGTGCTGATCAATTTTGTCGTCATCACCAAAGGCGCCGGGCGCATTGCTGAAGTCAGGGCCCGCTTCACCCTCGATGCCCTGCCGGGCAAGCAGATGGCCATTGATGCCGACCTCAATGCCGGTCTGGTCGATCAGCACGAAGCCAAAGCCAGACGAGAATACCTTTCCAGGGAAGCTGACTTTTACGGCGCGATGGATGGTGCCAGTAAGTTTGTCCGTGGAGACACCATCGCCGGTGTGCTGATTACGCTGATCAATATTCTCGGTGGTTTTGTGATTGGTATGACCCAGCATGACCTCTCCGCCTCGATGGCAGCGCGCAATTACACCCTGCTAACGATTGGTGACGGGCTCGCCGCGCAGATTCCGGCGCTGCTGCTGTCAACGGCCACAGCCATGGTCATTGCCCGGGATTCCAGCGAACAGAATATCGGCAATGAAATTCTGCTTCAGCTGGTGAGCAATGCGAGGGTTCTGGGGATCACCGCCGGCGTAATTGGCCTGATCGCGCTGATTCCGGGGATGCCCAATCTGGCCTTTTTTATCCTCGCGGCCACCCTGGGTACCGGCGCATGGCTGGTCCACCAGCGTTCGAAAAGCGAACCCGCCGAGGTGGTTGAAGAGGAGCCGCAGCCGGTGAGCGACAACGATATGGAAATCAGTTGGGACGATTTGTCACCCGTGGACGTGCTCGGTCTGGAAATTGGCTATCGACTGATACCGCTGGTGGATAAGGAACAGGGGGGCGAACTGATGGGACGGATTCGGGGTGTCAGGCGTAAATTCTCCCAGGACCTGGGATTTCTGATTCCATCGGTACATATTCGTGACAACCTCGATCTGGCACCAGCGGCTTATCGGTTCACCCTGCATGGGGTCGATGTTGGCAATGGTGAGGTGTTGCCAGGCCGGGAAATGGCGATCAATCCAGGCACGGTTTATGGCGATATCGAGGGAATTAAAACCGTTGATCCGGCCTATGGTCTTGATGCCCTCTGGATCGAACCCGATAACCGCGAGCAGGCCCAGACCCTTGGGTTTACCGTGGTCGACACCGGCACCGTTATTGCCACCCATTTCAGTCGTATCGTTCAGGAGCACGCCCACGAACTACTGGGTCGTGAAGAGGTAAATAAGATGCTGGAAAAACTTGCCGAAGTGGCCCCTGCGGTGAGTGCTTCTCTGTCACCTGAACCGCTGCCTCAGGTGATCGTGCACAAAGTACTGCGCAACCTCCTGGAAGAGCGAGTACCGATTCGAGACATTCGCACCATTGCCGAGATTCTGGCGGAGGTCGGCCAGCAGAGTCAGGAACCCGACGCGCTCACCTCGGCAGTAAGGGTAGGTCTGGGGCGTTCTATCGTCCAGCAGCTCTGCGGATCCCACGAAGAGATAGCAGTTTTAACGTTGGAACCAGAGTTGGAACGCATATTGCTTAACTCATGGGGAAGTACCCAGGGAAGCGGGTTTCTGGAGCCAGGACTGGCCGAACAACTGCGAGATGGTCTCGCGGTTGCCGCGGAAAAACAGGAGTTACAGGGCGGTACCCCGGTGCTGTTGGTGCCACCGGAAATACGCAAGGCAATTGCCAGTTTTGTTAAACATACGGTCGCCGGGTTAGCAGTGTTGGCTTATAGCGAATTGCCACCCCAGCGAGAAATAAAAGTAGTCGCCACGATTGGTGGGTGATCCTGAATTATGAAAATAAAGAGATTTATAGCTGACAACATTAGCGGGGCCATGGCCCAGGTTCGCGCCGAGCTGGGACCCGATGCGGTGATACTGTCAAACCAGCAGCGAGAGGGCCAGGTGGAAATAGTTTGCGCGGTCGATTACGACGAAAGCCGTCTCGACTCAGCCTATCCCCAAAGCGAAGCACCGCCTGAAACCGCCGCGACTGTTCATTCGGTTCCGCTGCCCATGGCGCAATCCGGGGCCACCGGTAAGACTCTCGATCAACCTGAACCGCTGGACCCGCCGGGCGATAGTCGGACCTCGCCGTCAGTGGCGGCCCATTCCAATGGAGCAAAAGCCGCGCAACAACTGGTCTGGGCCTCGGATCCGCTACTGGAAGATATGCATCATACGGTTGAGTCATTGCGGGACCTGATTGAGCATCAGATGCTTGACATGGTTTGGGCGGGCTCTGCCGGTCATCACAAAAATGCTTCGCTGGCAGTACGCAAGCTGTTAGAGGCCGGTTTTAGCGCCGAAACCAGTCGGGAGTTACTGGCTCACATACCGGCCGGTTATAGCCGGGAACGGGCATTACAACTGGCGTTAACACTGGTCAAGCGCAAACTGCCGACCCCGGAGGAATCTCTGTTGGAGCAGGGCGGCACCATCGCGGTGATGGGCCCGCCGGGGGCGGGTAAAACCACTTTGGCGGTTGGACTGGCAGCCCGTTATGCTCGCCAGCACGGTGTCTCCGAGGTGGCCCTGGTCGGCTTTGATAATCAACGTGTGGGGGCTCAGGAGCAGCTGCGCATGTACGGCCAGCTGCTCGGTATGCCGGTTCACATCGTGCAGCAGAGTGGCTCGTTAAGAGCGACTTTGCAGGGATTGCAAAACAAGGCCATGGTGGTGGTGGATACCGCCGGCTATAACGGTGACGACCCCGCCCTGCAGATTCAGCTGCGTCAGCTGATGGGCCTGGCAGCAGAGGCGTTACAAACCCTGCTGGTGCTGCCCGCTTATGGTTCAAGCGCGTTTCTGCGCGACGCCATTCGCCGTTATCGAATTTCTATTCCGCAACGCTGTGCGCTCACCCATCTGGATTCCGTGAGTCAGCCCGGCGTGGCGATCAGTTGTCTGTTTGAAAATCAACTGCAGGGCGAACTGGCCTCGTTCGGGCCACGAATAGCGGATGATTTACGGCCCTTTAACGCCGGTCAGATCCTGGCCCGTTTTGCCAATAATTTTCGACAACCCGATTTTCCAGAGACTCATCATCAGAAGGAAGCCAGACATGCCGGTTGAACCTGCAAACGATTTAATCAAACCCAGGCAAATGCCCCGACCGGTGAGGGCGGTAGCCGTTACCGGTGGAAAGGGAGGAATCGGTAAAAGCAGCATATCCATTAATCTGGCGCTGGCCCTGATTGCCACCGGCAAACGGGTGATGTTGATGGACGCAGACCTGGGACTGGCTAACATCGATGTCATGCTGGGGCTTGATGCTCGATTTGATATCTCCCATGTACTCAGCGGGGAGAGAACCCTTGATGACGTGCTCCTTGAGGGTCCGAACGGCCTGAAAATTGTTCCTGCCAGCTCGGGGATCAGTGCCATGGCCAGCCTCGGCAAAGCCGAGCAGGCGGGATTGATACACGCCTTTGGTGAGCTCAGGGAAATACCGGATATTTTTATTGTCGACACGGCGGCCGGTATTAGTGAGAGCGTTTGTAGTTTCTGTGCAGCGACCCAGGAAGTGGTTGTGGTGCTCACCGAAGAGCCCGCCGCGATCACTGATGCTTACGCGCAGATTAAATTACTACAACGTGATTTCGGATTAACCGACTTTCACATACTGACCAACATGGCGCCGAGCCATAGCGCTGGTCGCGAACTGTT
>JAYNPV010000121.1:4493-8438 GCA_038113925.1 Gammaproteobacteria bacterium
AGCTTGAGCGGGTCACCTCTCGCTATCTTTCCGTCAATCTCAATTATTTCGGCGTCGTGCCTTATGACCAGACGATGCGCGACGCCGGATTAAGACAGCGAACCACCACGCAGCAATTCCCCAATAGCCCTTCTGCGCTGGCTTTTCGGCAACTCGCCCAGACTGTGAACAGCTGGCCCCGACGCGAAGCGGGCGCGGCGACGCGGCTGGAGTTTTTCCTAGAACGAGTACTACGCAGCAACCAGAGGTTTGTCGGATGAGTGCAGTGCCAGGAATTGACGCCTATCAGGAGATGTCTCGCGAGAACAGCGAGGTGTTAATCGAACAGAATGCCGCACTGGTGAAGCGAATTGCTCACCACCTGAGTGGAAAATTACCCAATACGGTGCAGATTGAGGACCTGATTCAAGCGGGCATGATTGGCCTGATAGAAGCGGCGCGTAATTATGATGCCTCTCAGGGTGCTGCTTTCGAGACCTACGCGGGTATTCGCATCCGAGGCGCGATTATCGACGAAGTTAGGCGCAACGGGTGGGCACCACGCTCGGTGCACCGAAAATCACGGGAAGCGGCCGAAGCGGTGCGTACGATTGAATCGAAAGAGGGACGCGAGGCCAACGACAATGAGGTGGCTGAACTACTCGGGGTGACGCTAGAAGAGTACCGTAAAATCGTTTCTGAGGCCGCCAGCCACCGGCTGCTGTCGCTCGATGAGGATGAAGAGGGATCGGTCCTGCAGGTACAGGCCAAAGACGACGAGCAGAGCAATCCCTATCTCGGCGTACAGATGGAGATGTACCGGGATGCGTTGCTCGAAGCAGTGGAACTGCTGCCGGAGCGGGAACAGCTGGTGATGTCTCTCTATTACGACGAAGAGATGAATCTGCGAGAAATTGGCGCGGTACTGGGTGTCAGTGAGTCGAGAGTCTGCCAGATTCATGGCCAGGCGATTATTCGATTACAGGCAAAAATGAAGAGTTGGCACCGCGATTAATCACCCGATACCGTCGATGGCTAAAGCAAAGGAATTACCTATCTGCAAAACACTAATTGATTAACTAAAGTCTGGCATCGCTGGGGAGTGCTCCCCTAACAGGCGGTGCAGGAGAGAGACGATGCAAATAGACATGCCCCGTCGAAACTATCAACCGGCCAAGCCGGACCCGACGCCCATTACTCCGCCCGGAAAGGTAAAACCGGTCAGCGACCGCTCTCAGGGCCGTCCGCCATCCGCTAAAACGCGTCCACCTGACGATCGTAATCCGGATGAAAAGACCCGCGATAATCAGCCCCCCGGTTTTGACGAATTTGCCTGACCGGCTCAATTAAATAACGGAGTCACCAATGATTGACCAACCGACGATGCAGGTTACCCTGTTAGGCCTCAGCGCTATTAGTCTGATCGGGCTGACGATAAGGTTGATTACCACCCGCCGAAGGGTTCAATCCCTCAGCAACGAAATCGTTCGATTGGAAGACCTGCTTCTGGCCCAGGGAACCGCCATGGCTGGCATCACTCGTTCATTAAATCTTTTGCAGGACCAGCAGAAGTCACTGGCAGGGCAGTGGGAAAAAAGGCAGCAGGAGGTTGATGATGGAGTGACCGTGAACGGTTCGCAGGTTTATCGACAGGCCATCAACCTGGCTATCGGTGGCGTTGAACCCCAGGAGCTGGTCGAACGCTTTGGTTTGTCGCGTGGTGAGGCAGAATTAATGATCTCGTTTCATCAGCCAGGCGACCAGGCCGCCTAGCTGATGCGTTCTCCCGCTGGTTAATAAACCTCCTGCTTAAAGCGCCGCAAGTATGGTTTCTGCCTTGCTGGCTTCAAAGTTTCTGCCCTCTTCGACGTTCAGCAGGGTGACCACGCCGTCATCGACAACCATGGCGTATCGTTGTGAACGCGTGCCCAGCCCGAAGCAACTGCCGTCCATTTCCAGCCCCATGGCTGCAGTAAATTCGCCATTGCCGTCGGCAAGCATACGAACTTTGTCCCCAGCGCCCTGAGCTTCGCCCCAGGCACCCATGACGAAGGCGTCGTTGACCGACAAACAGGCGATAGTATCGACCCCTTTAGCGCTGATCTGGTCGGCAAGTTCGATAAATCCCGGCAGATGCTGGCCCGAACAGAGCGGAGTGAAAGCGCCCGGCACTGCGAATAGCACCACCTTTTTGCCGGCAAACAGCTCGTCACTGCTCACCGGGGCCGGACCGTCTGCGGTCATTTCCATCAGGGTGGTCTGGGGGATTTTATCGCCACTGTTTACAGCCATTTGAATGCTCCTTTAGTTGGTAGGCTCGAGGCCTCCAGTTATGAAAATCATCACAGCGGGTGTCAACCCCACTGCGGTGGTCATTCTATGTGTTTATTGGGGAGTTGTCGGGGCCTGTAGCAAGAAATTATTCAGTTTTGTCAGCCGTTACCAACGACCAGGAGTGACTGATCAGGGTCGAGGGGGAGCCGGGTCGTCGGTTCTGTTCGTGCAGGTTCAGCTGGCCATTATTGCTGGCCACCAATACCGAGCTGGAGCAGGTGCCATAGCGGTCGCCCCGAATGCGGATCGGTGCCAGCAAACGCTCCAGTTCCAGACCTACCCCGGTATCTGGCAAGGCCGAGTCTTCCGGGAGCCGGTCATCGGCCAGTAGCGAAAGAAGGTCGCTAATTTTCACCTCACCGTCAGTTCGAATGGCATGCTCCAGCAGCTGCTTGCCCCGATTGACTTTGGGCCAGGGTTCATCGAGTTCGCCGTTACTCAGCCCAAACAGTCCCGGGCCCAAAGTCCTGAGCGAGTCTTTCTGGTTGTTGTAATACCTGAGCTGAGCGCTGGCGATTTCGCCCGCCAGCAGGTTATATCCGGAATATTGACCACGGGTGCGCTGTAGTTTTGCCAACCAATCATCCAGTGCCAGGTCAGTAGTGAGAAAGTCGGTAATCAGCGAGCCGCGGGAGCGCGGATTGTCAGGCATTGTTCCCTGGTCACGGACGTTGGTAACCGCTGCAAAGCGGCCTCGCTGGTTTGCAGCCAGCCAACTGCCGCCTGCCTGCAGATCGCGGCCGCCAACAATGCCCCGGGGATCTTGCCAGCGATCGAGCACTGCAGTGGGGCGCTCGTAAAGTTCATCCCGGTTGGCCGCGAGCACCAGAGGGTAATCAGGGTATTGCTGCCAGGAAAACAGAATCAGACACATGAGAAAATTTTCATCGCCAGCACGGTTTCAAAGTGGCTTTCTCTCAACAGCTAATTGCTCAAATGCCAGACAGGCTTGCTGAAGGAGGGGGTAAAACTCCGTAAAATCACCTCTCAAGGGTTCAAGCTGAGAGTGCAGGAGAGGCAGACACTGGTCGAGGGGATTTGCCCGAGTGAGTCGTCTGCCCACTCCGGCCAGCGCTCGATTTACCACCGCCAGATCGCTGTAACCACTGAGCAGCTGATGGTTGCGCAGGTGACGGCTCAACGCGAGCCCCGGTTCGGGGAATCGGTTTTCATCTTTCTTGAGTTGACGGTAACAAAGCTGCTCAAACTGGTCGAATTCTCTGTTCCCATGAAGGTGCCAGTGATTGACCAGAAAATGATCAAACATCAGGTCGATAATAATTCCGGCATAACGTCGGTAAGGCGGTTGAAATCGTTGCCGGGCGCGAATAATTAAAGGGTGATTGTCGGTAAAAGTGTCGATCTGACGGTGAAAGTGGATGCTGGCAATCCAGCTGGAGGGATAGCCGCCGCCCCGGTTGGTCTGCTGGTTTGTCAGCTTGCCCTTGACGAAATCACCAAGCAGTGCTCCAGCCAGGGCATGGCCGTGGGCGTCGGCCAGGGTAAAGTGAGCGAGATAATTCAAAACCGGTCCGGCCTCATCGGTAGTAGTGCTCTAAATCGCCCATGGGTAGTAGACCGTAAATGCCGTCCAGACCCTGCGCAGATTCGGTCTGAGCGTAAAAACCATGT
>JAYNPV010000122.1:0-8435 GCA_038113925.1 Gammaproteobacteria bacterium
GTTCTACAGCTGGGGAAAGAGTAATGAACTTTGATTTTGCTACCGCGCTGGCCGTCGCTGCAGCCGCTACCGGGGTCATTTGGGGACTTGATAAGCTGGTTTTTGCTCCCCGCCGCGTGCTGGAGGGCCGTGGTGATCATGAGCCCGTACTGGTTGAATACAGTCGCTCTTTTTTTCCGGTAATTCTGGTGGTGCTGGTGTTGCGATCTTTTGTCGCCGAGCCGTTTCGCATTCCTTCGGGCTCCATGCTACCAACGCTTATCGTCGGTGATTTCATTCTGGTTAACAAGTTTGCCTATGGACTGCGGTTGCCCGTGGTTGAACGCAAAATCATGGAGGTGGGTGATCCTCAGCGTGGGGACGTGGTGGTGTTTCGCTACCCGCCGCAGCCTTCCGTTGACTATATAAAGCGGGTGGTGGGGCTGCCGGGCGATAAAATCGAATATCTCAATAAACGTCTCTATATAAACGGCACCGCGGTTAAACTGGTTCCCGGAGAAAAAGACGGTGGCGTCAGCGATGTCTCCATCTTTGAAGAGCAGTTGGGCGAGGTTCAGTACAGTATTCAGATTACGGCCTCACAGCCGGCCATGGATGGCGGCGTGATCGTTCCACCCGGGCATTATTTTGTATTGGGCGATAATCGGGACAACAGCGCGGACAGTCGCATTTGGGGGTTTGTCCCGGATGAGAACCTGCTGGGCAAGGCATTTATGGTCTGGATGAGCCTGGATTTCGGTAAAATGGAGTTTTTCCCGGAACGCATTGGCACTCAGATTCATTAGGTGTGTCCCGAGCGGGATAATTGGCTGGCATTTAAATCTGGAGGTTGGTTAGGATGAATAATCGCAAACAGCAAGGGTTAACTTTCATATCGCTGATGATTATTTTCGCCGTGGGTGCTTTCTTTTTCCTGACGGGGTTGAAGCTGTTTCCTGGCTATAACGAATTTTTTAGTGTCCAGAGCGCGATGGAGGGGCTGGCAAAGGAAGAAAATATTGCCACCATGTCTCGCAAACAGATGTGGAATGGACTCTACAAGCGGTTCGATATTAATTCCATAAAAACACCGACTTACGACGATCTCTATGTTGAGTACAACAAAGAGACCAAAATGCGGGAAATCTCGCTCTATTACGAGTACCGGGTGCCCTTGTGGGGCAATGTTGATGCGGTCATGGTATTCGACGCCCCGATAGAAGTACCGGCGGATTGAGCGGTTACAACTTCGGTTAGGTCACCATTTTAACAATCCTGAGTTTCTCAATCAGGCGTTAACCCACCGTAGCTACGCCAGCAACCATTACGAACGCTATGAATTTGTTGGTGACGCTTTGCTGGGGAGCATCATCGCTGAGCAACTTTTTCTCCAGTTTCCCCAGGGCAGGGAAGGGCAGCTGACCCGGCTGCGGGCAAGTCTGGTTAACAAGGCATCGCTGGCAGAACTGGCGACCGAACTGGAAATAGGTTCCTGTTTAAATCTCGGCGGTGGGGAGCTGAAAAGCGGCGGCCGGCAACGGCCATCCATTTTGGCCGATGTCCTCGAAGCGCTAATCTGTGCTATTTACCTGGATAGCGACTTTGCCCACTGCCGAAAAATTGTCCTCGACTGGTATTCGAGCCGCCTGGCCGGCCTGCAGATAAGTGACCAGTTAAAAGACCCGAAAACCCGCTTACAGGAGTGGTTGCAGAAGCAGAAACGACCTTTGCCGGAATATCGATTAGTTGAACAGCCTCTGGCGGATAAGGCTGGCATCGCGGGCGAAAGTGATGATGAGTCCTTTCGGATTAAGTGCACACTGAGCGACTCCGCCGCTGAGGCGACGGCTCAGGGATCAAGCCGTCGAATGGCTGAGCAGGTGGCTGCGGAGAAGCTGCTGGAGCTACTAGATGCTCAAGGATAACGCTTTTCGGTGCGGTTACATCGCTATTTTAGGCAGGCCCAATGTCGGTAAATCAACGCTGCTCAACCGCATCCTCGGGCAGAAAATCAGTATCACCTCGCGAAAGCCGCAGACCACCCGCCACCGCATCCTCGGTGTGCACACCTCTGCAGTGGCCCAGGGGCTGTTTGTCGATACTCCCGGCATCCATTTGGGCGCTAAACGGGCCTTGAACCGGGCCATGAATCAAGCCGCAATCGATACCCTTGACGATGTCGACCTGCTGCTGTTTCTGGTGCAGGGAACCCGGTTGACCGAGGCAGATGAAGCGGTAATGAAACTGATTGAAAAATCGGCAACCCCGGCGCTGGCGGTAATCAACAAAATTGATCTGATCAATGACAAGGCGGAACTGTTACCTGCCATTGACCGACTGGCACAAACCGGCGTCTTCAAACAGATTATTCCCGTCTCCGCGCAGAGTGGAGAACAGCTGGGAGCCTTGCTGGAGAGTGTCGAGGGCTATCTGCCGTTTGCACCCCCCCTGTTCGACGAAGAACAGATTACCGACCGAAGCATGCGCTTTTTAGCCGCGGAAATCGTGCGCGAAAAAATCATGCGCCAGTTGGGCGATGAAATTCCCTATGGCTGCGGTGTCGAGATTGAGCGTTTTGACTCGGAATCGGGACGCACTTTCATCGATGCCCTTATCCGGGTCGAAAAAGCGGCCCATAAGCCTATTCTCATTGGTAAGGGTGGAGAGCGACTCAAGCGTATTGGTAGCGATGCGCGCCAGGACATTATTGCGCTGGTAGAGGAACCGGTTCATCTGCAGCTCTGGGTGAAAGTGAAACGGGGCTGGACCAGTGACGCCCAGGCGGTAAAAAGTCTCGAATATGCGCAGGAGTCATTTGGAGTTACCGGGATAGATGAGTCAGGTTCGGGTTGAACGCCAGCCGGGTTACCTGCTGCATACCCGCCCTTATCGAGACAGCAGCGCCTTACTGGAAGTATGGAGTCCCGAGTTTGGTCGCGTGGGCCTGGTAGCCCGCGGTGCTCGTCGGGCCAAGTCACCCTGGCGTGGAGTGCTGGAGAGTTTTCAACCGCTTTGGCTATCCTGGGCAGGGAAAGGCGAATTGAAAACGCTTCGCGAGGTGGAGCCTGAACGACTGGTAACCCCGCCGACGGGGGCAGCATTAGCGGCCGCCTATTACGTCAATGAACTCATTCTGCGCACCTGTATGCGCCAAGATCCGCATCCTCGGCTGTACACCGATTACGTTACCCTGCTGGAAATACTGGTCACCCAACCGCAGTTCGAAGCTTCGTTAAGGTATTTTGAAAAGCGTCTGTTGTCTGAACTGGGCTACGGTCTGGAGTTATCCGGTGATTGTCAGGGGGCCCCCTTGCGGGCCGATAAAGACTATCGATACGTAGCGGACCAGGGGGCGGTGCCGGCTAATCGACAGACGGATGGGTCAGGTGAAATAGTCGCGGGTGATCTGCTGATAGCCCTGGCCGGGGAACGGCTGAGCGAGCAGCAACTGGACGATGCCAAGCGGCTGATGCGCCAGCTATTGAGGCCCCACCTGGGCAACCGGCCGTTAGAGTCCCGGCGCTTGTGGAAAATCTATTCAAAGATAGGAAAAGGCAGTGAAACTAGGGATTAATGTAGACCATGTGGCGACTCTGCGTCAGGCGCGGGGAACACCTTATCCCGATCCGGTGGAGGCGGCGCAGCTGGCGCTCACAGCGGGGGCGGATTTTATTACTGTCCACCTACGCGAGGATCGGCGTCATATCCAGGAGCGGGACGTCGAGCAATTGCTGGCCAAACTGCCGGTCAAGCTGAATCTAGAGTTGGCGATTACCGAGGAGATGGTTGATTATGCCTGCCGGGCAAGGCCTGCTGAGTGTTGTCTGGTTCCGGAAAAACGTGAGGAATTAACCACCGAAGGCGGGCTTGATATCGTTACTCAGACGGCAGCGGTTAAGACGGCGATTGACCGATTACAGCAGGCCGGAATCACCGTTTCACTGTTTATCGACCCGGAGCCTGATCAGATCGCCACTGCAAGCCAAATCGGTGCAACGGTGATTGAGTTACATACCGGTCGCTACGCTGAACTGGCCGAACAGGGCGAAGGAGAAGAACTTGAGGCAGAGCTGGGGCGTCTGTTTGCGGCGGCCACGCAGGCTGATGCCCTCGGGTTAGTGGTCAATGCAGGCCACGGACTGCATTCGCATAATCTGCAGCCGATACTGGCGATGCCGGCATTGAATGAACTCAATATCGGTCACTCAGTGATCAGCAGGGCGGTGATGGTTGGACTGCCGGCAGCCGTAGCGGAGTTGAGCGAGCGCATAACCCAGGCAGGCCAGGAGCAGGTGTCCCGGTGATTATTGGTCTCGGCGTCGATCTGGCACAGATCGAGCGGTTTGAAAAATTGATTGATACCTATGGCGCACGCGCCGCGCAAAAAATACTCGCTCCGATCGAGCTGCAGCGTTTCAACGAGAGTGCGCGGCCGGCGGCATTGCTGGCCAAACGTTGGGCGGTGAAAGAGGCCTTGGGCAAAGCTCTGGGCACCGGTATCGGTCAGGGGATTACCTTGCCGGAAATAGCCGTGGTGCAGGGTGAGCACGGCGCACCTGAGCTCCAGTTGAGCGGCAAGGCGGCCCTGGCAGTGGAGAGACTGGGCGTTGAACATACCCATTTGAGTATTAGCGACGAGGCAGGTTTCGCCATCGCGCTGGTGATTCTGGAGAAATAAGCGGTTAATGAATCGAGCCCGGCGAAGGTACCAGGCCAGACGCCATAAGCAGGTCAAACGGGTAACGCTACGCAAGCCGATTCCGTTGGCCGACCCGGTGGTAATCGAGGGAGTCGCCGAAGGGGGGCAGGGCATTGCCCGGGTGGACGGCAAAGCACTGTTCGTCAATGGGGCGCTGGTCGGTGAAACGGTGGAAGTGGCGCTTACCCGTCGCCATGCCAGTTACGATGAGGGCTCGATAACCCGCATCCTGCAGGGATCAGCCCAGCGCCAGGCGCCGCAGTGTGAGTTTTTCTCCCGCTGCGGCGGCTGCTCGTTACAGCATCAGCAGTCCCAGGCGCAGATACTCGACAAGCAGACCATTCTGGTCGAGCAGCTCAGTCGAATAGGCAGGGTTGAGGCGGATGAACTGGCACCACCACTGACCGGAAATCCCTGGGGGTATCGGCGCAAGGCGCGATTGGCGGTTAGTTATTCAGGTTCTGACAACAGCGTCTCGGTGGGATTCCGACAGCGACAGGGCAACGGCGTGGTGGATATTAATCGCTGCCCTATTCTGCAACCGCAATTATCAGCATTGATAGATCCGCTGCAAAACCTGATAGCCGGGCTCAAGGGTCGTGAACGCATTCCGCAACTGGAACTGGTCGCGGACCCGAGATCCATTGCGGTCACGGTTCGACATCTTGACTCTCTGGGCGATGAAGATCGGCGGCGGTTGCGGGAATTTGCCGATCAGCAGGGGGTGCGCATCCTGCTGCAGCCGGCGGGCGTCGATTCGATCCATCCGTTGTCGCCTGACATCTTTGAACCCCTCAGTTACCGGTTGGCCGATGAATCGCCAGGCGGGTCACCCGATGAGCAGCTAACCATCAGTTTTTTCCCGCATCAGTTTATTCAGGTGAACACCGAGCTGACCCCGCAGCTGGTGAATCAGGCACTGCATTGGCTGGATCCAGGGCCGGCGGAGCGGATCGCTGATCTGTTTTGCGGGGTGGGCAATTTTACCTTACCGCTGGCCCGGCGAGCAGGTCAGGTATGGGGAGTTGAAGGTGAGCAGAGTCTGGTGGATCAGGCGAGAGAAAATGCTCGGAAAAACCGGATTACCAACATTGATTTTTACCAGCACAACCTGTTCACACCCTTACCTGATAAGCAGAGTAAACTTGATAAATTATTGCTGGATCCACCGCGCAGCGGGGCCAGACTGATTTGTGAGCAGATGGATCAGTTATCGCCTCAACGGATTGTTTATGTCTCCTGTAACGCAGCGACGCTGGCGCGTGATGCTCAGGTGTTAGTCCATCAACGGGGTTACCGGCTATCTCGAGTGGGAGTAATCGATATGTTTCCTCAGACCAGCCACCTGGAATCGATGGCACTGTTTGAAAAGGTGGGTTAGCGTGGCCGATATGTTTGCTGATGAACTGGTTCGGCTTGCCGCCGGAAATTGTGTCCCCCCGGACGGTCAGTACCGGTTGCTTGGTGCCGCCGACTGCGAGCAGCAACGGCGGTATCTGCCGCCGGAATGGGGGATCACTGCCGATCAGCAGGCGGTCGCCGCATTGCAGCGGCGGTTCCGGTGCCGGGATTATCCACAGGCTGCGGCCTTGACTCAGAGAATTGCCACACTGGCTGAAGCGGTCAATCACCACCCGAGTCTACTGCTGGAGTGGTGTCAACTGACCCTGAGGATCAATACCCACGCCGTCAATGGGCTGGCGATCGGTGATTTTGTCTTTGCCGCCAAAGCAGAACTGTTGGCACGAAAATTTGGAGTCATCGATGAGTCAAATTGACCGGGCGGTCGACTTGTTGCGGACCGGTGAGCTGATTGGCCTGCCGACGGAAACCGTTTACGGCCTGGCAGCGGATGCTAGTAATCCTGCCGCCGTGGAGAAGATATTTACTCTGAAGGACCGTCCGGCCAATCATCCGGTAATTGTGCACATTGCCGAGGTCGCTAAACTCGCCGATTGGGCGGTGATCAGTAGTGACCGGGTTAATCAGCTAGCTGAACGCTTCTGGCCAGGGCCGCTGACCCTGGTACTTCCCAGACAACCCTGGGTCAGTACCGCCATCACCGGTGGGCAGGAGAGTGTGGCGCTGCGGGTGCCGAGTCATCCCGTTGCGCAGCAGGTGTTGCAGCGCTTTGGCGGTGGGGTGGTGGCACCGTCGGCGAATCGTTTTGGCCGGATAAGTCCAACCCGCGCGCAACACGTAATAGAGGAGTTCGGCGACGCCGTAGAGCTGGTGGTTGATGGGGGCGACTGTCAGGTGGGCCTGGAGTCTACCATATTGAGTCTGGTCAACCATGCGGAATTACTCAGGCCGGGGTCGATTCCCGTCGAAGAGATTGAGCAGCTAATCGGCGAACCGGTGGGGCGGGAAAATCGCTCAGGTCAGCGCGCCCCCGGACTGCTGGAGCGACATTATTCGCCACGCACCAGGGCAATACTGGTTCCGGGGGAGCAAATGGCGGCGTTGATTGATCTGCGGGAGGTGGATGGGGTGAAGATCGGTGTACTCGCATTCAGCCAGCAGGACTGGGGCGGTTCAAGGGTAGAACGGTTAGGAAATGATCCGGAACTCTATTCGCGACAACTCTACGCGGCGCTGAGACGACTTGATCACCCCTCTATTGACCTGATACTGGTGGAACAGCCGCCACAGACCCCCTCCTGGCTGGCGATAAACGATCGTCTCACCCGGGCTACCCGTCCGCTGGAATAGACTCAGCTCAGGCGGCCAACGAATTCCTCAACTTCGCCCCGCAATTCGGTTATCGCCACGATCATCTCGTCGAATTGGGCGCGGTCCCAGTGGATAAATTCCACGATACTGTTAGCCAGTGCTTCGTGGTGGGTCTCATCGAGACGATTTTCGCTGAGTCGGCTGGTCAGATATCCCAGGCAGACCATGCGCTGGAAGGCGTCCTCGGGCGAGGTGGGGTTGAGCGCTTTCATCGCCGTTTCGTCGTGTGACGCACAAGACTGCCTGATCTGGTCCGGCAATTCCCAATGTTCGGCCAGAAGAGAGCCAAAAGTTGCCCGACTGGGTAATTGCAGTGTCTGTTCCGCTTCTTCAGAGAGACAGCCGTGGAGCCGGCAGTAGTCCTCGATTTCCCGATATTCAACGGGAAAGAACTTCACATAAAGTAACCGACCTACATCATGCAACAGGGTAGAGGACCAGAGCTCTTCTGTTTGCAACTCGGGTTCCATCCGAGTGGCCAGGAACTTCCCGGTCAGTGCGGTAAAGTAGGCATCACGCCAGAACTGCTCGAGGGCTTCCTCTTCCTTGACTTCCAGGGTGGCGACAACGGATAAGGTCAGAACGATCCGGTAAATCTCCGCCAGCCCGAGGAAGGCTACCGCGTATTTCAGGTCGGTTACCGGGCGAGGCAGGGCGTAATAGGCAGAATTGACAATTTTTAACACCTGCACCACCAGGCCAGGGTCAGCGGACACCAATCGGGCTATTTCAGCCATGTCGGCGCGGTCTTCCTCGATCATTTCCTTGATATCGAATACGATTGCCGGCAGAGGCGGGAGGACGTACTCGGATTTCAGGAATGTTTCCGGATCAATAGTCATG
Source organism: Gammaproteobacteria bacterium (assembly GCA_038113925.1). Taxonomy (GTDB): domain Bacteria; phylum Pseudomonadota; class Gammaproteobacteria; order Immundisolibacterales; family Immundisolibacteraceae; genus QNFC01. The sequence goes on from JAYNPV010000122.1 coordinate 8,255, forward strand.
GTCTGATCAGTCATGGGTGCGCCAGAAGTTAACAGGGTGAGGGTAACGACCGCTGGATAGTATTAACGGCTGGCAATGACTAATCTTGAGTAAACGCGGCGAGACTAACCGGTTTGCGATTGAGGGTCGGTTGGTTTTTTATCCAGATTGAACTTGCGCAACTTTTCAACCAGCGTGGTAC
>JAYNPV010000123.1:0-8390 GCA_038113925.1 Gammaproteobacteria bacterium
TCACAACGCCGGCTGGAACTGGTTTACTTAACCCTCGTCGCGCTGTGCGCCGGGGACGCCATTACAATTCCAATTAGTGTCCCGGGAATAATAGCTAAAATGAAGGCCCATCTCAGCGCTCGGAACTGAATATAGCTCTGAGAGCCTTGACCTGGCTTACAAGTCGGCTGCGGACGATGTAATTTTCAAGTGACTTTAATTGATGGAATCTATTGGAGGTAACCCCCTTGAGCAAATACGAATGCGTTAACTTTTCGATCGATGGCGATGTCGCAACCGCGCAGTTCAATCGTCCCGAAAAGAAAAACTGCATGAGCCCTACCCTGCACAACAACATGGTGAATGTGCTGGAAGAGGTTCGCGCCGCTAAAGTAAAAGTACTGGTCATTACCGGCATTAACGATACCTTCTGCGCCGGCATGGATCTGGAGCAGTGCTTCCTCGAACCTTTTGACGATCCGGAGCGCATGGAAGAGATCAATAAAGATGTGTTCACCTGGTTCAAAGGGTTGAAAGAACTCGAAGCCGTCACCATCGCCAAAGTGAATGGTTGGTGTTTTGGGGGCGGAATGGAGTTGGCCGGTATCTGCGATATCTCGATCGTCGCCAACGAGTCGGTCTGGGGACTCTCTGAAGTTAACTTTGGTATCTTCCCCGGCGGTGGCACCACCTGGTCCTACGCTCACAACATGCCTGCCCGCAAAAAAGCGCTCTATTACGCGCTCACCGCAGACACCTTCACCGGTGCCGAAGCCGAAGTACTGGGCTACGCCACCAAATCGGTGCCGCTGGCTGACCTCGATGCCGAAACCCAGAAAGTGATTGACATGCTCACCAACAAGGGCCGTATCGTCCTGGGTAAAACCAAGGAAGTCTACGAAAAGGTCAAGTGGATGGATTTCGAAGCCGCTATTGATTATGAAATGGCGAAACTTTGGGAACTCTCCCGTGAAACCAACGATGACTGGATACGCACCGCACTCTCGTCGTTTAAAAAACGCGAGTTCAAACCCGGTACGCAGACTTACAAACTGGTCAACGACGTCTAGTTGCCCCCTGCACCACCGGAAATATCAGGACCCTGACCGGGAGCCTGTCGGGTTTAGGGGGATTGAAGCGAGGGAGTGGGAGAGTGAGCAGAAATTTTCACGATTGTGAGGCGCCTAGTGGGTCTATGTAACAATCAATCGGGAAAATTTCTGCTCGCTCTCCCACGTTCCCAGCCAATCCATCCTCAATCCGACAGGCTCCTGGATTCGGGTTCCTGATATTTCGTAGCTATCTATCCAACCTACCGAACGGCGGCGTAGATTGCCATCGGTAACCTGACCGTTTTCAGGAGGAGGCCCCCCATGAACTTCGACTTTAGCGAAGAACAGATCATCCTGCGTGATCTCTGTAGCAAAATCGCCAGCGATTTTGATGATGACTACTGGCAGGGTATTGATGACGACTACCGGTTCCCCAGAGAATTTTGGGATGCCCTGCGCGACCAGGGGCTGCTCGGCATCGGTTTACCCGAAGAATTCGGCGGCAGCGGCATGGGACTGCTGGAAATGTGTATTGCCGCTGAAGCGTTAAGCTCCGAGCCCAATGGCGGCGGCGAGGGCGGCGGTATGTTTGTCTGCGGCCCGGTGTTTGGCGGCTATCTGATTTCAGGTGCTGGCAGTCAGGAACAGAAAGAAAAATACCTACCAGCCATCGTCAACGGTGACGTCTGGGCAGGAGCCTTTACCGAGCCAGGTGCAGGCTCGAATATCACCCAGATCACCACGGAAGCTACCGACTGCGGCGATCACTACAAGGTTAAGGGCCAGAAGGTCTTTATTTCTAATATCGCAAACGCACAGCATATTGCCATTATGTGCCGTACTTCCGCTTACGATCCCGAAAAACGCACTGGTGGCGTATCCTTGATGATCGGCGATTTACCCAGTGAAAAGATCGAGGCGCGCCCCTTCAAAAAAATGGGAGCCCGTTTCATGGACACCAACCAGGTGTTCATCGATGACATGGAAATTCCCAAAGAGAATCTGGTCGGTAAGGAAGGCCAGGGTTGGCGAGCGCTCTATGGCGTGCTCAACCCTGAACGCCTGGCCATCGCCGCTGGCAGCGTCGGCACCGGGCTCTATCTGGTTAACAAGGCAGTCGAGTACGCCAAGGAACGCTCGGTCTGGGGCAAACCCATTGCCACCCATCAGGGTCTGCAATTCCCGCTGGCAGAAGCCAAAATCATGCTTGAAACTGCCAAACTAAAAACCTTTGAGGCGGCCTGGCTATATGATCAGCAACGCGAATGCGGCGTAGAAGCCACCATGGCGAAATACGCGGCGGCCAAAGCTGCGCTGTTTGCCGCCGACCGCGCCATTCAAACTCTCGGCGGTGCCGGTTATATCTCAGAGTCCGGCGTCGAACGCCACTGGCGTAACCTGCGCCTGAATCGAATCGCTCCGGTGACCGATGAAATGACCCTGAATTACATCGCCCAGCATGACCTGGGAATGCCGAGATCCTATTAACTTATCTTTAGAATTAATCTCGTAAAGCTCAGTTTCACAGCCGAATTTTGGGAGGAAAATAATGCACAACGATCAGGATGCTACCCTGCGGGACATGGTTCACCGGGCGGCCAAGTGGTTTCCCGATAACGAAGCCATCGTCGACGATATCTGCCGATATACCTACGCTGAACTGCTCGACAAGATCCAACGGACCGCTAAACTCTTACACACTCAGGGAGTACGCAAGGGAGACCGGGTTGCCCTGCTATTATTTCCCTCTGCCAACCACGTGGTTGCCTTGTTCGGAGCCATCGAGCTTGGCGCAATTCCGGTGGCACTGCACCTGCGCGAATCGCCGGCTACCATTGCCGCCACCCTGGATCGACTTTCCCCGCGCGCTTTAATTTACGATGGTCTGCTCGCCGATGTTGCTGACCACATCCGCGAGGCGGTGCCGGTCATTACCGCCTACGTTCGTGCTGTCTCCGAACGAACGCCACCAGAAGCAATCGACAGCAGCCCGGATATTGTGATTCCGCGTGATCTGAAAGATTATCAGCTGGATTTTCGTCCAATGCCGTTGAAGGACACTGACACGGCAGTTATTGCGCTCTCTTCAGGCACTACCGGACTTCCCAAAGGCATCATGCATACCCACCGCACCTTGGTGGAAAGCGCCCGCGGCGGTGCCTACGTGTGGGCCACCACACCCCACAGCTGTATCGTCAACATGTCCACTACCGCATTTATCGGTTGGTACAACTGCACCCTGCCATTTATTAACGCAGCCGCCAAAGTGGTGATGATGAGCGCCTGGGATCCCCAGGTCTGGCTACAGAAAAACCAGGACGAAGGGGGCACAGTTGCTTTTCTGGTGCCAACCATGTGGCGCATGCTCATGCGTCGCGACGATATAGATCAGTATGATTTCAGCAAGGTAGAGCGCGCCGGTTTCGCCGGTGAGCCCATGGATACCAGCACCATGGCCCTGGTGCAGGAAAAAATCAGCAGGTCGATCATTAACATTTATGGCACCACCGAGACCGGTTCTTGCGCGGCCGGCACGGTAATGTTCACCCCCGATTTTGATGACAAATCGAAGATGGCCAGTGTCGGCAAGCCTTTTATCAATTCCGATGTTCGGGTGATCACTCCCGGGGGGAAATCCACCGACGTGCTACCCGCCGGCGAAGAAGGTGAAGTCATCATCCGGGGGCTATCGGTAGCCAGCCAGGTGTGGGACCAACCCGACGTGGCCGAGAAAATATTCGAAGGTCCCTGGTGGCACTCGGGTGACATGGGCATGATCGACGAAGATAACTACGTCTATCTGCGCGGTCGCATTGATGACATGATTATTTCCGGCGGTATCAATATATTGCCCAGTAAAGTGGAGGATGCGGTACTTTCCCACCCGGCGGTGAGTGAGTGCGCCGTGATCGGGGTCAGCGACGAGCAGTGGGGACAGAAAGTGGTGAGCTATGTGGTCACCACCGACGAGGTGAGCGAGCAGGAACTGCTCGACTACGCCAAAACCACCGACCTGGCGAGCTACCAGCGCCCTAAAGAGTATCGATTTGTCGATGATCTGCCCAAAGGCAATACCGGCAAGGTCAATCGCCGCGGACTGCGCCAGATTGCCGAGGAAAATTCCGGTGGATAAACCTGTGACGACAAGCCCGGGGCATAGTGCCGACCTGACCACGGTGGATATGGATCAGCCGCACACGTTAAAAACCTTTAGTGCAGAAGTTGAAACCATCGAGCCCGGGTTTGCCCGAATCCGTTACCCGTTTAACCTGGAATGGTGTAATCCCCGTGGTTCATTACAGGGCGGGATGTTTGCTGTCTTTCTCGACGAAGTGATGGGTTATGCGATGATCGGCAGCCACCCCAAACTTGATACGCTCTGGACCACCACATCGCTAAACATAAACTACCTGCGGCCGATTACCGGCGAGGCGATTGCCGAAGGCCGGGTGATCCGCGAAGGCAGTCGTACGGTTTATCTGGAGGGTGAAATACTCACCGCCGACGGCAAACTGGCGGCTAAAGGGACGTCTAACATGTTGATACTCACCCGCGATGGCAAGCCATTAAAATAACCCCGCCCGGTAAGAAATAAGACTAGAAAACGCCCACCCCGTCACCGGGTGTGGGCTTTTTTTTTTGGATACCGCCTAAACGGCTGAAATCACTCCATTTCCCGAACAATGGAGAAGTCGACTACCCCATGAATTTTGTCGAGTCAGCAACGGAGAATTAACATCAGGCGCCGGTTTATGACCACACCCCTAACCCCGCAATCTACTCATACCAAAAAGGCTTGTGAGCGAAGCGGCGCTTATTGGAGTCGACCGAATTAACATTGTTATGCGCTGTCTCGCGTTGGATACTTTTCTATCATTGATTCAAGTATCCCAAGAAACTCACCTACTTTACCCGACCATTGGTTGATTTTGTAATGCGGATACCGCCTCTCATAATCCTCAGGCGCTGATAATTCCATGCGGGTTTCCAGTTCGTTTTTGAGGAAGACGATAAGCTCTTTTTGTTCCGATAGGTTATTGAAATAACCATAGTTCACCATGATTGTTCCCATAGAATACACATGAAATAGGGAATTCTTCCCTAGATGTGGCCATTTAGCAGAAAATGACCCAGCGTTTTTTCCTTCACCCCAAGAAAACTCGCATTTCAATTCTTGTGATTTATTTATAACCTTTTTCACGGCGGCATATTCTTTTTCCGTCAATCGCTCATTGGCGTCCTTAAAGAAAGACTCTTTATCCCATTTCCTTCTCTCTCCCCTAGAAAATGTACGGGTTTTTTTAACTTGCCTTGCCTCTTCTGTGTAACCAAATAATGTAGGTGCAACAATCCGCACACCACTGTGTTCGTATTGCCTGGCCTCAACCAGGAGCACTTCCGATCGCTCCATTTGCTTATTCAGGAAATCAACCAAGCTTTTTAACTCCCCTGGCGCCTCCTCCAAGAAGAAAACTAGCCTTATCTGTCCCTGTCTTAAATTATCCTGTATCTGCTCGAAGTATGAATCAACCGTATCTGCTTGCTCCGACTGCAGCCGCTCTATTTCATCTTCAATTTCGAGTCCTCGTGATTTAGCAAACTCCTCCGCATAATTTCGAATCTCATCCTTCGACCAGTAATAATGCCCATTCGCCGCATATTCGAGCATCTGCCCGACAACCTCTCGACGGGCCTGAGTACTACCAAACCGCTTACACTCGATAAACGTCGGAATAGCATCCTGATCTGAAAAAAAGAAATCAATGCTCCATCGCTCTGATCCCGTATTCGGGTCGGGCACTGGCATTTCTCGTTTTATCACCAACCACCGTCGCGGATCGTCCGGCCTGATTAGATCCCCAGGGACAAGATCCGGATTCTTCTCAAGTATCCTTTGCAACTCTAAATCCTCGTTCTTGCAACGGATTCCCATCATTGATTCCGTAACACCGTCAGGGTGAACGACATATACTTTTCCCATTACGAGTTCTCCTTGTAGCGCATAACTGCTTATTAATATGACACCCAGCCACCTCGCCGGACGCTCACCACTGTAACTGCAACCACTACTGTTGGCGGGTCCAACTTTGCCCCCGACGCTGATTGCCTGCGCTTCGTGGCGCAACGATCAAGAAAAAGGCTGAAAATTTTAATAGGCCCCATAAAAAAGGCCGGTCACCCCAGGGTGACCGGCCTTCTGCTCGAAATAGTTCCAGTAACCGTTTAGAGGAAACTGTCGTAATGAATCTGCAGTGGTGGCACCTGGGCATCAACCGCAGCCATCTGCATAACGGCGTTAATCATCGGGGGCGGCCCACAGGTATAAATTTCATGATTTGGCAGATTTTCTTCGCCGATGGTCTCCCGGGCCAGCTCGTGGACGAAACCGACAAATCCTGACCATCCTGCCTGCTCCGCCATCTCCGGAATGGAGACCGCCGGGTAGTAGTGAAAGCGCTCGCCGAATTGCCCAAGTTCCTGCATTTCATCTTGGCCGCACAGGTCATCCGGCCCGCGGCCACCATAAAACAGGTGCACATTCACCCCGGACATGGCCGGGTTTGCCGCAACACCGCGAGCGATAGAGAGCATGGGTGCCAGGCCGCTACCTCCACCCACGCAAACGATATCCCGTGGTACCTCGGTGCGCAGGTAGGCCATGCCGTAAGGCCCATCAATCTCAATCTCATCGCCCTCATTGAGTTTGAACAGGGCGTTGGTTCCCTTACCCTCAGGAACCAGACGGATGATGAAGTCCCAGACGCCCTCTTCATTGCCGATATTGGACATTGAATAGGCACGGCCACCCTCCACCCCCGGCAGGTTCAACAGGGCATACTGACCCGGCTGAAAGGATGAAAAGCCGTTGGCAGCCTGAAAACGAAATTCGCGGATGTCGCTGGTCAGGTCACGGATCATTTCCAGTTTGCCGGTAAAACGCTGCGGGTTATTCTGCGGAACAAATTCGTCCATGGTGATCATTTTGATCACGCTGTCGGCTTTGGGCCGACACTGGCAGGCAAGCAGTTTTCCGCGTTTAACGTCGCGTGGATTCAGGCCAGGGGCCTCTTCCCACATGTTCTCAACCTCACCTTCGACCAGCTCAAATTTACAACTGCCGCAGCCACCGACGTTGCAATCGTAGGAGAGCCCAACTCCGGCCCGCTGCCCACCCCGTAACAGGGCGTCATCCGCTGCGCACTCAAAGGTATCGCCGGTCTGTTCGACCGTAATTTTATAGCTAGCAGTCATTCGCTCTGATCTCCTGAAACTGAAATATCATTTCCTTAACCGACATCCCTACTCACCTCGCCAGGGCGGATAACCCTACCGGCCGGACAAATAAACCGCCAATTTTAACCCAGCAGCGGGGCAATGAAGAAGGGGACCACACTCAAAAACAGACCCTAAAAGTCCGGTTGCTGCCGCCAGAGACAACCCGTTTCGCTGGCGCCGTCGATCACCTGTAACAGTGCATCATGCGCTTCAATTTCTGTCTCATCCGCACGCACTACCAACAGTTGCAGCCCATCTCTATCGCTGCGGCTATTACTGTCCGATGTCTGTTGGGGTTTCTCATGGCGCTGTTCATCCAGCAGCAGGCTGGCTTGCCCGCCGGTCATCGCCAGATAAACGTCTGCCAGCAGTTCCGCATCCAACAGGGCACCGTGCAGATCCCGTCTGGAATTATCAACACCGTAACGTTTGCACAGAGCATCCAGAGTATTGCGCTGCCCCGGGTGCTCAAACCTTGCCATCTTCAGCGTATCGAGCACCTGACAACGTTCCGCCATCGGTGCCAGTGACCTGCCCAGCAATGACAATTCATAATCAAGGAACCCGATATCAAAAGGTGCGTTATGGATAATCAACTCACTGCCATTAACAAAGCTGAGAAAATCATCTGCCAGTTCGGCAAACTGCGGTTTATCGGCCAGCATCTCGTTACTGATGCCGTGAACCTCTGTGGCACCGGCGTCAATTTCCCGTTCAGGGCGAATGTAATGGTGAAAACGATTTTGCGTGAGCCGCCGATTAACTATCTCTACGCAGCCGATTTCTATAATACGATGTCCATCTGCGGTCGAAAGCCCCGTGGTTTCCGTATCAAGCACCACCTGCCTCATCGGCTGACCGCCTGTTGTTGCAGCACTTCGTCCACACCCTGATTGGCCAGTTCATCGACCCGTTCATTCTCCAGATGGCCAGAATGCCCCTTTACCCACTGCCAGCTGATCTGGTGCTGGCTGACCAGCTGATCAAGGGTCTGCCACAAATCAACATTCTTCACCGGTTTTTTCGAGGCGGTACGCCAACCCCGTTTTTTCCACTGGGCTAACCACTCTTCAACACGCTGGA
>JAYNPV010000124.1:0-8265 GCA_038113925.1 Gammaproteobacteria bacterium
CTTCCTGGGGATTCACCCTGTTTATGGGGCTGTGTAGCCTGGTGGCGATTATTGGTTGCGCTTCACTTCCACCCGGGTGGAATTGGACCGCTGGCGTGCTTTTGATTATTTATGCGGTTGTAGAGTGGTGGCGTCATGTTTGTCGTTGGGGTCTGCGCTCCCTCACCGAATTACGCTGCCAGGCCGATGCTACCTGGGCAGCCAAATTTTCCGACGGCAGGTTGGAAGAATCGCTTACACCCGGTAGGTTTGTGTTCAGTCACCCGTTGCTGGTTTTAATTTCATTTCATTCGGCACGGGGGAAACACTACTGGATAACCGTGCCCCGCGATGGCACCTCAGCAGACAGCTTTCGCAAATTAAGGGTCAGATTGCGCAGCATTGAAGCGTGTTAACGGGCCTGAATCTGCACTGACCTTATCCTGCGCCTTGCTAAAAGATATCGTTGGCTCACTGGCTGCCGGGGTAAGAATAGTCGGTTCCGCCTGGCTCGATTTTTCCGGGTGGTCCAGGGAGTAGTGCAGGCCGCGACTCTCCTTGCGCAGCATGGCTGACTCGACGATTAATTCGGCCACCATGACCAGGTTTCGTAACTCGATAAGGTCGTTACTGACGCGGAAGTTGCCGTAATAGTCATTGATTTCCTGCTTTAACAAAGCGATGCGGCGGGCCGCCCGCGCGAGTCGTTTGTCGGTGCGGACAATGCCGACAAAATCCCACATGAATCGGCGTAACTCATCCCAGTTATGGGCAACCACGACTTCCTCGTCAGAGTCAGTTACCCGGCTTTCGTCCCACGCGGGTATCTCAAGTTGCTCGGGTTCGGATTGCTGCAGTTGCAACGCAATCTGGTCAGCTGCCGACTGGGCAAAGACCAGACACTCCAACAGCGAATTGCTGGCCAGCCGGTTTGCACCATGAAATCCGGTGTAGCTGCATTCACCCAGCGCATAGAGGGCATTAACATCGGTTCGTCCCTGTAAATCGGTGACAATGCCGCCGCACAGATAGTGGGCGGCGGGCACCACCGGGATCGGCATGGTGGTTATGTCGTAGCCGTAACTCTCGCACCGTGCAGCAATGGCGGGGAAATGCTGGAGGATAAAATTAGCGGCCAGGTGGCTGATATCCAGCAGGACATGGTCGAGGCCGTGTAATTTCATTTCGCTGTCGATGGCGCGGGCGACAATATCCCGAGGAGCCAGCTCGGCCCGTTTGTCGTACCGGGACATAAACGGCTGTCCATTAGGGAGTTTTAATTTACCGCCTTCGCCCCTGAGGGCTTCAGAAATTAAAAATGAACCGGCTTCAGGGTGGTAAAGGCAGGTGGGGTGAAACTGCACGAATTCCATATTTCCCACCCGGCAACCGGCTCGCCAGGCCATGGCAATACCGTCGCCGGTCGAGGTGTCCGGATTGGAGGTGTAAAGATAAACCTTGCTGGCACCGCCGGAGGCGAGCGCCACCGCCCTGGCGGATATCGCTTCAACACGTTTATGTTTGCGGTTGAAAATGTACGCGCCTACGCAGCGGTGCTTGCCATCAGGATCGGTAGCGGTGATCAGGTCGAGTGCAATGTGGTAGTCGAGCAGCGTCACCCGGGGGTGCAGTCGAACCTTCTGTTCCAAGGTTTCCACGATGGCCTGACCCGTGGTATCGGCAGCGTGAATTACCCTGCGTTTACCGTGCCCCCCCTCTCGCGTGAGGTGGTATTCGGTGAAGGAATCTCCGGTAGGGGGGTTGTTACGACGGGTGAAATCGACTCCCTGATTAATGAGCCAGCGAATATTTTCCTTGCCGCGCTCGACGACAAAACGGACGGTTTCCTCATCGCCTGCGCCTAGTGTGTCTTCGACATGAGCAGCGATCGAGTCGTTGCCCGATAATACGGCGGCGACCCCGCCCTGAGCATAGCGGGATGAACTTTCGGTCAGCCGGCCCTTGCCAAGTAACAGTACGTTTGCCCGGTCTGCCAGTCTCAAGGCCAGGCTCAGACCGGCTGCGCCTGCCCCAATGATTAACACGTCGGTCTGCCGGGCGGATGAGTTCATGGTAGAGAGTTGGGTAATTAGCTGATTAAATAAGCGGGCAGGTCGGGTAGCTGGGAGATCAGTTCATACTACCTGGCATGGGTTACTGCCTCTGCGCCAATCGCGAATCAGATTATTTTAACTCACACACGGATTCACCGAACTTTGTTTTCGCCCAGTGGTCTTTAAGCCCATGCAGAAAAACCACCGTCAACCGGATTCAGGTCAAGCGTCGGAAATGTCCAGCAGTCAATCATCCAGTGCCGCGCCCGTGGATGCAGAGCTCGTCAGGCGGGTTCAGCAGGGTGATAAGAGTGCCTTCGATCTTTTGGTACGCAAATATCAGCAGCGGGTCGCCAAACTGGTTTCGCGATTTATCTCCGACCGTGGGGAGGTGGAAGACGTGGTACAGGAGGCCTTTATCAAGGCCTACCGAGCCCTGCCCAATTTCCGCGGGGAGAGTGCCTTTTACACCTGGCTGTATCGGATTGCCACCAACACCGCGAAAAATCACCTGGTGGCGGCGGGGCGTCGTCCCCCCCGTAGCGATGTGGATATTACCTCTGGCGCTTCGGAACAGGGTTTTGAGCTAATCGGCGATAGCTCCCCGGAAGGTGAGCTGGCCAGCGAGGAGATTCGTCGAACTATTCATCAGGCTTTGGAGCAGATGCCGGAAGAGCTGCGCCTGGCATTGACCATGTGTGAGCTGGATGGGCTCTCCTATGATGAAATAGCCGAAGTGATGGAATGTCCGATTGGCACAGTACGCTCGCGGATTTTTCGTGCCCGGCAGAATCTCGATCAAAAATTACGACCAGTACTTTCAAACACAAGGGAAGAGGAAGCGGTTTGATGAAAAAAGCCAAACTTGAGCAACTGTCATCACTGGTGGATAACCATTATGACGGTGAGCCGCAGGGGCCGGTGAACGCATTGCTTAAGGATCCGCAATTAAGGGCGAGCTGGCAACGCTATCACGAAATCGGTGACTGGATGCGTGGCGTGGCAGATGGCGAGGTGGTCCATATTGATGTGGCGAACCGGGTGCGGTCTGCACTAGAGGCAGAACCGGCATTACTGTTTCCTGCCCATCGCAAAGTTAATTCGGAGGAGCCGCCGCAGAGTAGACGCTGGACCCAGATTGCCGGTATGGGAATGGCGGCTGCGGTCGCCACGGTCACTGTCTTACTGGTACAGCAACTGGTACCCGCTGCCGGGGAGGATGGTCCGGTGATTGCCGTGAATGAATCGGCGGTGGGAACCCGGCCGGTTGCTGTGGCGGCGTCGAAATCCCTCCCGCTCAACGCGGATTCCTCCCCTCAGGATGCATCCAGCGCCGAGGATTTCCAACGTAAGCTGGACGCCTACCTTGCCAGTCATGTGAAACAGTCCGCAGGTCATCGCACCGAGGGGTTCTTGCCCCCGGCAACCGTGGTGGATTTCAGCCAGCCCGCGCCCAATCGGTAAAACATGACTAAAGCGCCCATCGTTCTGCTGGGATTGCTTCTGGCGGGTAGTGTCATCGCCGATGACGCAGAACATTGGCTTGAAAAAATGGACCGGGCAGCGCAAACCCTGAGTTATCAGGGGGACTTCGTATTCTTGCGTGGCCACCGGATGCGCCACATGCAAGCTCAGCAGCTTATAGACGATTCAGGCGTGCACCTTCGCATTATTGCGGTCGATGGCCCGGCTGCCAAACTGGTGGCCACCCGATCGGGCACTGCCTCTGCGGCAGAGGGGTATTATCAAAACCCGCCAGCGAGGCGGGATATTCTGTTCCCCAGCGCGGTTCCGAGCCGATTAATTGGCTTGAGGTCGTTTTACAGTTTTTCCCTGGCCGGTACTGGCCGCGTGGCCGATCGGCCGACCCGGATAATCGACGCCAAGCCGAACGACGATTTTCGCTTTGGGTTTCGTCTCTGGGCAGATAACGAATCGGGATTGTTGCTGAAAGTGGCCATGGTTAATACGCAGGGGGAGGCGGTAGAGCAGTTCAGTTTTAGCCGTATTGATATGAATCCTGATCGCCAGCAGTTGGCCGAGTCTATATTTGCGGAGTCCCCGGTTGCCGACCCGGTGGTGATGAATCAAGGTGGAGCCATAGAACAGCTGCCGTGGGAGGTGACCGCCATTCCCAGCGGATTTTCCCTTCAAGGGGTACGACGAACCGTAGATGAACGCCAGCGACCCGTGGACCATTTGATTTATTCTGACGGCCTGGCCACCGTGTCGGTGTTTATTGAGCCCCTGAAAGAAAGTCGGGGCGGTCAGCAGACGCGTAGCACGGCCAGGATTGCGGGGATAACGGCGATGACAGACGTGATCGCCGATAATCAGGTGACGGTGATCGGAGAAGTCCCAGCCGCGACGCTGCGGCTGATCATGAATTCGGTAAAAGCCCCTGAGACGGCGGTGACTCTGGTCGCAGGTGGTGGCAATGATTGAAGTTACCACGCGGGTTGAGCGGGCAAATGATCGCTATATCTGGTTACAGCGAAACACTGGCTCCAACTGCCAACGTTGCCAGCAGGGTCAAGGGTGTGGCGGTGCTATCTGGGGTAGATTGATCAGTGCGAACAGTTTGCTCCGGTTGCCCAATCAACTGCACGCACAACCTGGCAATCGACTGCGTTTAACCATCAGCGAATCGCGGTTTTTGTGGATGACTGCAATCGCTTATCTGTTGCCTCTGCTGCTAATTGTCATTGCTGCGGGCTTGGGCCACTACTGGAAGGACGACCTTGGCGCGCTGATTTTGTCGCTGTTTGCCGGCGTAAGCTGGATCACCCTGCTGCGGACATTGATTACGCCGATCAGTGCCACCACTTTATTACAAGGCGCTGATCAGACATTGTTGCCATGAGGCCCCTGGATAATCCTGTCCACCGCAAAGTTGATCAGGATTATCCTCGGAACAGTGGTGCCCGATCGGCCTGCCGACCGTTAAATTAATAATTCGAGGACTATTCAGATTATGTTGGTGAGTAAGCAGAGAGTGGTTTGGGCCCTGCTGTTAACGGGCATTTTCTTCATCGGCAGCGGAATCCCGGTGAGGGCCGCTGACTTGCCCGATTTCGCTACCCTGGCAGACCGTGCAGGCCCCTCGGTGGTGAATATCAGTACCAAGCAAGAGCGCAAGCGGGGTCCCGGTTTTGGGCGCGGAATGCCACGGATGCCACAGGGCACGCCATTCGATGATTTTTTTCGACATTTCTTTGGTGAGCCTGGCGGCAGGGATGGTTCCATCGCGCCGGTCAGATCACTGGGTTCCGGTTTTATTATTTCCACGGATGGTTATCTGCTGACCAATCATCACGTGGTAGACGGTGCCGACGAGATTATTGTCAGGCTCAGTGATAGACGCGAGTTCGTCGCCGAATTGATCGGATCAGATGCCCGTAGCGACGTGGCCGTATTAAAAATTGACGCCACTAAACTCAAAGCATTGAAAATTGGCGACCCAGACAAACTGCGAGTCGGCGAATGGGTGGCGGCTATCGGCAGCCCGTTCGGGTTTGAACACTCGGTGACTGCGGGGATTGTCAGCGCCAAGGGGCGCAGCTTGCCGAGCGACAGTTACGTCCCTTTTATTCAGACAGATGTGGCCATCAATCCTGGTAATTCCGGGGGGCCGCTATTCAACATGAAGGGTGAGGTTGTCGGCGTAAATTCGCAAATCTATTCCGGTACCGGGGGTTTTATGGGCCTCTCCTTTGCCATTCCGATTGACGTGGCTATGAAGGTAAGCGATCAGTTGCGTGATAATGGTTACGTCGTGCGTGGCTGGCTGGGGGTGCTTATTCAGGACGTCACCCGCGCGCTGGCCGAGTCTTTCGGTATGGATCAACCCCGGGGCGCGCTGATCGCCAAAGTGCTGCCCGACAGCCCGGCTGAAAAAGCCGGACTTAAGGTGGGGGATGTTGTGGTCAGTTATGACGGCGAGCGGATTAATTACTCCGCCGACCTGCCGCCCCTGGTGGGGGCTGCGGATGTCGGTCACAAGGCGCGCCTGAAAGTATTAAGGGGCGGCAAGGAGGTCAATGTTCGGGTGACGATCGAAGAGCTTCCCGAAGATCATGACCGGGCGGTTCCGGTGAAAAACCGGCAGAAAAATGATGATCGCCTGGGCCTGATCGTCGCTGAGCTGAGCGAAAAGCAGCAGGAGGCGATGGACCTTGAGGCAGGCGGTGTGGTCGTCCAACAGGTGGGGCCGGGGGCCGCTGCCGAAGCCGGTATTCGCCGCGGAGATGTGATCGTTACCCTGAACAACCAGCCAGTGGCCGACGTGAAGGAATTTCGGGACCAGGTGGCCGAGCTTGAATCCGGAGAGGTGGTGCCAATTCTGTTGCAACGGCGGCAGGGGCCAGTGTTTTTGGCTATTCGCGTGCCTTGATCAGCGAACGGGCTAACGCTGGATCAGCTGCATTCAACAGGCGGCCGGGACCGGTCCCGGCGATGGTCGGCAGCTGCAATGGCTGTCAACCGATATTGAGTGTCAATGCAAAGTAAAAGGGGGCAAAGGTGCCCCCTTTTACTTTGCTAACAGTCTAAAATGGCCAGTTTTCACCCACCACGCCCTGGATTGCCGGCACTCGCCGGCCGACTTTCCCGCTGCTGCTTTTTATGAGATCCCATGGTCAGCACAGAACATATCCGTAATTTTTCGATTATCGCTCATATTGATCACGGCAAATCCACCCTTGCCGACCGCTTTATCGAGACCTGTGCCGGCCTGACCGCACGGGAGATGAGTAGCCAGGTGCTCGATTCCATGGAACTGGAGCAGGAGCGGGGGATTACGATCAAGGCGCAGGCGGTTTCGCTGAACTATACCGCCGCGGATGGTTTCACCTATCTGCTTAACTTTATCGACACCCCGGGTCATGTTGATTTTGCTTATGAGGTTTCGCGTTCGCTGGCCGCCTGCGAAGGGGCACTGCTGGTGGTGGATGCCGCCCAGGGAGTTGAGGCCCAGAGCGTAGCCAACTGCTACACGGCGGTTGAGCAGGGGCTCGAAGTACTACCAGTGCTGAACAAAATTGACCTACCCACGGCGGAGCCGGAGCGGGTAATGAACGAGATTGAGGAGATTATTGGTATTCCCGCGGACGACGCCCCCCAGGTGAGTGCTAAAACCGGCATTGGCATCGAAGCACTGCTGAATGAGCTGGTGAGGGTAATCCCGCCGCCGCAGGGGGATGCGGATGGACCGCTCCAGGCGTTGATTATCGATTCCTGGTACGACAATTATCTCGGGGTGGTATCGCTGATTCGTATTGTTCAGGGGAGCGTGAAAAAGCATCAGCGCATCAAGGTGATGTCCTCGGGTCGAAATTTTCAGGTTGAGAAACTGGCGATCCATACCCCCCATGAACGGGCGATGGATGAGCTGAAACTGGGCGAGGTAGGTATTCTGGTCGCAGGAATCAAGGAAATTGATGCGGCCCCGGTGGGTGACACCATTACCGCTCAGGATAAACCGGCGGAGCAGCCGCTGCCCGGATTTCAAACAGTAAAACCCCAGGTGTTTGCCGGCCTTTTCCCGGTCGATTCGAAAGATTATGAAGGATTACGCGAGGCCCTGGGCAAGCTCTGCCTTAACGATGCCGCGCTACAGTATGAACCTGAGACCTCCCAGGCACTGGGTTTCGGTTTTCGCTGTGGTTTTCTGGGTATGTTGCACATGGAAATCGTCCAGGAGCGGCTGGAACGTGAATATGATCTGGAGCTGATTACCACTGCGCCGACAGTGAAGTACCAGGTGCTAACCCGTAGCGGAGAGATACTGGAGATCGATAACCCTGCCAATTTGCCCGACACCTCCAGGATCGATGAAATTCGAGAGCCGATTCTGGCGCTGAATATTTTTGTTCCCCAGCAGCATCTGGGTGGCGTCCTCGGTCTTTGTGAAGAGAAACGGGGCGTGCAGAAAAATATGCAGTATCTGGGCGGTCAGGTGACCTTGACCTATGAGGTGCCGATGAGTGAAGTGGTCACCGATTTTTTTGATCGGATGAAATCGGTAAGCCGGGGTTACGCCTCGTTTGACTATAGTTTCAGTCGCTTCCAGGCCGCAGCACTGGTGCGGCTCGATGTATTGGTGAACAAGGAAGCGGTGGATTCATTATCGGTCATTGTGCACCGGGATCAATCAGCCTCGCGTGGCCGCGAACTGGTGGCGAAGATGAAAGAGCTGATTCCAAGGCAGATGTTTGAAGTACCAGTTCAGGCG
>JAYNPV010000125.1:0-6998 GCA_038113925.1 Gammaproteobacteria bacterium
ACCGGGGGGTGACGAGCGGACATGCGCGACCGGATATACGAAATAATATTTGAAGCAGACACCCGTATCGGTCGGCTGTTTGACCTGCTGCTGCTGTTTAGTATTCTGATCAGCGTTACCGCCGTAGCGCTGGAGAGTATCGCCACTCTACAGGCCCGGTATGGCGGCTGGTTTGACGCTATTGAGTGGTTTTTTACTCTGCTGTTCACGGTGGAGTACCTGCTCAGATTGGCCACCGTGGGGCGACCGTGGAAATACGCTACCAGCTTTTTTGGTGTCGTTGATCTGCTGGCAATATTACCCACCTACCTCAGCCTGTTATTCCCCGGCACGGAATCCCTGTTGGTTATTCGTGCATTGCGCCTGTTGCGGGTATTTCGCATCCTCAAGTTGGCGCGCTATGTCCATCAGGCGAGCCTGCTGCGCCAGGCGATGCAGGCGAGCATGACCAAGATCACAATCTTTCTCTACACAGTATTTACGCTGGTAATCATCATCGGTACGCTGATGTATCTGATAGAGGGGGTAGAGGCAGGTTTTACCAGTATTCCCCGTAGTGTCTACTGGGCGGTCGTCACTATTACTACAGTGGGTTATGGCGACATCGCGCCCATAACCCCGCTGGGGCAGGCTTTGGCAGCAGTGACCATGATTCTCGGTTATTCGGTCATCGCTGTGCCTACCGGAATCATTACTGTGGAAATGGCCCAGCAGCGACGAGTCACCACGCGGGTCTGTCCCCAATGCAGTCATGAAGGGCACGAAGTCAATGCAAATTTCTGCCACGCCTGTGGTGCGGGACTGGAAAGCTAAAGCTAAATACGGGTCGGCTGTGGTTGAACAGCTTGCCGAGGAATTCAGCGCATTGACCCGGTACCGGCAAGAAGCTGGCTGACGGTGTCGAGCAGTTGTGCCCTTGCAACCGGTTTTGCCAGCAAGACGAAATCAAGCTGGCGGGTCAGCTCCTTGCTCAGATCGGTACTAAAACCGGTTTGAATAACAATGGGTATCTCAATGTGGTTCTGACGGATGGAACGGGTCAGCTCCAGCCCGGTCATTCCCGGCATTTTTTGATCAGTGATCAGCAGATCCCAGCGGCGATCACCTTGCAACACCTCATTTAAGGCTGTTTGGGGGTTATTGAAGCAGTCTACTTCATAGCCCTGCTGTTTCAGTATGTCGCCAACCACGTTGGCTACGTTGGGGTCATCATCAACCACGGCGATCGATTTGACTTGGTGTGGCGCCTCAACGGCAGCTGCGGGAGCGGGCACCTGCTCCAGCCGCGGTAGCAGAATGGTAAAGGTGCTGCCTGTGTTCTGTTCTGATTCGAGCAGTATGTGGCCCCTGGCGTCGTGAACAATGCCATGCAGGACAGCCAGTCCCATGCCGCTGCCTTCGCCAACCTCCCGGGTGGTGTAGAAGGGCTCAAATATATTTTCCATGGTCTCATCGCTCATACCGCAACCGTTATCTTTGACGCTTATCGCGATGAATTCGCCCAGGATGTCGTTATGGCAGCTGGCACAGGGACGGTGGGTAATGGCGGTTTCGGTTACTTTTATGTCGATTCGATTGGGCGATTCGGGGAGCGGCTCTGGCGGCAATGCGTGGCTGGCGTTGATGCAGAGATTGAGCAGGACCTGATTGAGCTGGGTCGGGTCAATCAGCACCTGATTTCCGTCGCTTTCGAATTCGGCATAGAGCAACACGGTGGCCGGGAGAGTAACTTTGATCATGGTGAGCACCTCCTCAACCACTGCCACCGGGTCAGTGGCAACCGGGCGGGGGTTGCCGCCACGGCTGAACACCATCATCTGCCGGATCAGGTCGCGGCCACGCTCACCTGAGGTGACGATCTGGTTGGCCCAGCGCAGTAGCTGATCCTCGCCGTTGATTTCCAGCTGGGTCTTTAGTAAGTCGCTATAGCCAAGGATCGAAGCGAGAATGTTATTGAAATCGTGGGCGATTCCACCGGTTAACTGTCCCAACACCTCAATTTTTTGGGCGCGTTGCAACTGGGTTTTTAGTTCTCTTTCTTCGGTGATGTCCCGCAGCACGCCAATGCGGGATTGCTGCCCGGCCTCAGACGCATCGCGGGTGCGCAATTGTGCAATCCTGCGTGACCCATCGGGCCGCAGCAGTGTTATTTCAAGAGTCGGAAAACTGTTGGTGGCCATCGACTGTTGTATCGAGGCGTGATCTTCAGTGGAGATATAGTCAAAAATGCTTTTGCCAATGAGTTCTTCGCGAGGTCGCGCGACTATCTCGCACATGGTTTCGTTTACTTCAAGAACAGTGCCTTGCTGATGAAGAACGATCCCTTCAAAACTGGCGTCGGCTACCATTTGAAAACGCTTTTCTGCCAGAAGCGCACGGCTTTCGTCCCGGGCGATGCTCAGCAGTCGGGGCTCGCCATCTATTTCTATCTTCGAAACAGTTACTTCCACCGGAACAAGAGACCCATCGGCATGGTGGAAGGTGAATCGACCTTGGGCAGCCCCTTCGCCTTCGCTGTCTTCCACCAGTTTTCTGAAGCGGTGACGGTCCTCCTGGTTAATCAGGCCGATATCGATAGTGGTACGGCCGATTATCGAACTCTTCTGATACCCGTACTTGGCCAGAAAACCATCGTTTACATCCTCTAAGATACCCGTTTCCAGGTCAGAGATAGTCACCGCAATGGGACTCGACATGATCGCGTCGGTGATTCGTCGCCGGGTCGCTTCGGTCTGCTCGCGGGCTTGTATTTCCGTAGAGATGTCATGGGAAATTCCGGCGACAATAGTCATGTCGCCTGCATCGTTAAAAAGTGGAAACTTGGTAGTGCGAAATATCTGCTCTGTGGTCAGGCCGGCAAAGGTTTGATCGACCTGAAGAGGCAGCCGGTCGCGGGCCAGAATATCGTCATCTCTCTGTAATGCCGCCAGAGACCTCGGCAGGTATCGGTCAAACACACTTTCTCCCGCCTGCAATGGTAAAGGTGTATGCGGCCGGTTTTTCTCGGGACCTAATATCACCTGCAAGCGACCGTCTATTATGCGTATATAAATTGAGATATCCGACTGTTGCAGGCCCTGGCCGATCTGCCGGTAAGCCGGTGCCGTGCTGGAAAGGTCCAGATCAATTGGAGGTAGGTTTTTGATGGTGACGCTCAAATGCGCCGGATCGTCCGCTTGATCCGTAAGCAGTAGTTGCGCGGGGAGGGCTTCGCCCACCGGTGTGATCGCAGTCGGCAGCCCTTTACGCGACAGCATGACTGCGAACCATTGCTGGCGCAAAGCAGCATCGTAATCTCGCGAAACTGTGAACAGGTCTGCCAGATGCGGGGGGTGGGAGTTGCCCTGCATAGCGGGCAGTTGTGTCAAGTCGAGATCGGTTAATATCAACCCGCTATGATCAACTTTGAGTGTTAAATCCATGCCTGTGTTTTTGGACCAGAAGAGATGGTTAAATTAACCGGTAATTACCACTAATTATAAACAGATAAGGGGGGAGGAAATGGCAGGAGAAGGGGTTACCAGCGTCAGGGAGATGTTGCATCGTTCGGCGAGCTATCACCCGGAAAATGAGGCCGTGGTGGATGAGCGTTACCGCTACTCATACCGCGAGATGCTGGAAAAAGTAAAGCAAACGGCGGCCCTGTTGCATAGTCTGGGGGTACGCAAGGGTGACCGGGTGGCACTGATGATGTTGCCGTCGGCGAATCACCCGCTGGCGCTATTCGGTGCTATCGAACTGGGAGCCATCCCCGCAGCACTCCACATCCGCGAGTCCGACCAGACCCTGCTTGAGCTGATAGACAGGCTCTCGCCCAGGGTGCTGGTTTATGACGTATCAATGGAAGCGCGGGTGCAATCACTGATGCAGCAGACCAATCTGGTGACGGGACTGGTCAGGGCGACCTCGGGAACCAGTGTTGACGCGGATATAGCCGCCGGCCGGGCTCCGCTGATCCCTGATGATCTCGATAACTACACGATGGATTTCGAGCCGATGCCAATTGCGGCAGACGATATCGCCCTGATTGCGCTCAGTTCTGGCACCACAGGGGTGCCCAAAGGGGTGGTGCATACCCATCGGGGATTGTTGCAGGGAGCCAGGGGAGCGGTGGGGCTTTATGGGGCGAAACCCACCACTCGCACGTTGAATATTCTCACCACTTCTTTTATGGCCTGGGTTAATGTCTCATTCCCCATATTTAATGTGGGCGGCACCAATGTTTTTGTCAGTGCCTTTAATCCGGGGGAATACTTTAAAACCGCGGCGCGGGAACGCTGCTCGGTGCTGTTTCTGATTCCCACCATGTGGCGCATGGTGTTACGCCAGGATCTGGATGAATTTGATCTGAGCGGAGTCGAACGCGCCATGTTTGCCGGCGAAGTGATGGATCTGAAAACCCTGCAATTGCTGCGTGAAAAAATCACCCCCAATGTCTACAACTGCTACGGCACCACCGAAACCGGCACCTCCGCCGGAACCATGATGTTCCCTGACGACCTGCAACGCGAAGAGAAACTCCGCAGTATCGGTCGACCCCTGGCGAATTCCGAGGTAAGGGTCATTGAGATTGGAGGAACCGCCGATGATGAACTACCCCCCGGCGAGGAGGGAGAAATTTTGGTCAAGGGTCCGTCAAGGGCGGTGACCTTCTGGAACGACCCGGCAAAAGCCCGGCAGGTATTCGAAGGCCCCTGGTGGCATTCCGGTGACCTGGGCTCATTGGATGAGGAGAATTTTCTTTACATCGACGGCCGCATCGACGACATGATTATTTCCGGCGGCATCAACATGATGCCCTCGACTATCGAAGATGCGCTGCTCAGCCATCCCGGTGTGAGCGAAGCCTGTGTTATTGGTGTTGCCAACAAAGAATGGGGTCAGCGGGTCTCTGCCTATCTGGTACCTTCCGATGCGGGGTTAACGGTTGAATCCCTGGAGCAGTTTATCCTCGATTCTGCGCTCTCCCATTACCAGCGCCCTCGCCATTACGAGTTCGTTGAGGAGCTGCCCAAAGGCAACGGCGGCAAGGTCGACCGGCGGGCGTTAAAAAAGCAGGTAGAGGCCGTAACCGTCCAGGGTTGACGATTGCCTGCCGCTGATCGATTCCGGTTCACCGGGAGCTCCGCGCTTCCTGTCGATAGCTAATTGCCCCGGCTGCAGAAATATCAGGGCGATTTCCACGCCAGATGGCCTGGCGGCGCCCCCGATATTGCGGTGCGTCTATTTGAGGTGTTTTTTAAAATCAGCCGGGCGTTTCTCTTTTAACGCCTTGACCCCTTCACGGGATTCGTCGGTGTCGTAATAGAGTTTTAACGCCTGCATGCTCATCGAGCTGACCGCGCGGATCTGTTCAGAATCGACGTTGAAAGAGCGCTTCGCCAGGGCCATGGCGGTAGGGCTGTGGGAATTAATCTGCGCACACCATTCCGCGACCTCTTTTTCCAGCTCTTCGGCCGGCACCAGGCAGTTAATCAGTCCCATATCAAGCGCTTCTTCCGCGCTATAACGTTTGCACATAAACCACATCTCGCGGGCTTTCTTTTCGCCCACCACCCGGGCCAGATAGGCGGTGCCAAAGCCAGCGTCGACGCTGCCCATTTTAGGTCCGACCTGACCGAAAATAGAGCGATCCGAGGCGATGGTCAGGTCGCACAATACTGCCAGCACGTTACCGCCGCCAATGGCATAGCCATCCACCTGGGCGATCACCGGTTTGGGGACATCGCGAATAACGCTGTGCAACTCTTCCACCGGCATACCGATGGTGCCGCGACCGTCATACTGACCGTCGTGGGCGCTCTGATCGCCACCGGTACAGAACGCCTTGTCGCCACTGCCGGCAAGCACAATAACGCCGATGTCATCGTTCCAGCCGGCCTGCTGAAATGCCCGAATCAGCTCTTCACAGGTCTGGCCGCGAAAGGCGTTGTAGACCTCCGGCCGGTTAATGGTGATGGTGGCGACATGGTTGGCTTCGCTGTAAATAATGTCTTCGAAATCCACTTGGGTTCTCCAGTAATTAAAAAGGTAACAGTTGCAGAGCTATTGATTTTCCCACTGACGGATCATGCTTTTGGCGATCACCAGTTGCTGGATTTGCGTGGTGCCTTCGTAAATCCTGAACAGGCGCACGTCACGGTAAAACCGCTCTGCCGCATACTCACTCATGTAGCCGGCACCGCCGTGTATCTGTACCGCCCGGTCGGCCACGCGGCCCACCATTTCACTGGCGAACATTTTACAACAGGAGGCTTCCTCCGAGACCCGTTCACCGGCGTCATAGCGGCGGGTGGCGTCCAGTAACATGCTGCGCGCCGCGTATATCTCGGTACGACTGTCGGCGAGCATTGCCTGTATCAGCTGAAAATCAGCAACACGTTCACCAAACTGCTTGCGCTCGATCGCGTAGGCGAGCGCGTCCTGCAGAATCCTCTCCGCCTGACCAATGCAGACCGCGCTGATGTGTAACCGGCCTCGGTCAAGCACTTTCATCGCGGTTTTAAAGCCTTCGCCTTCTTTGCCAATGCGGGCTGTTACCGGTACCCGGCAATTATCAAAAATGACATCACAGGTGTGGGCGCCGCGCTGGCCCATTTTTTTATCCTTTTTCCCCAGGGAGATGCCCGGGGTATCCGCTTCAACAATAAAAGCGGAGATGCCGCGAGAACCGGGCTGATCAGGATCGGTACGGGCCATCACCGTAAACAGTGCCGCCTGGGGTGCATTGGTAATAAAACGTTTAGTGCCGTTGATGACGTAGTGGTCGCCATCTCGCACGGCGCTGGTCACTAGTGATCCGGCATCGGAGCCGGCACCGGGTTCGGTGAGTGCAAAAGAAGCGATGGCTGCTCCACTGGCCAGATCCGGCAGGTATTGCTGTTTCTGCGCCTCGCTGCCATCGATCACCAGCCCCTGGGAGCCGATGCCATTATTGGTGCCAATGCGCGACCGATAGGCCACTGAGCTCTGGCAAAACGCCAACATGATCTGCGCCT
>JAYNPV010000125.1:7008-8258 GCA_038113925.1 Gammaproteobacteria bacterium
CTTTCAGGTCATCGACAATTGCCTCAGGTATATCGTCTTCCTCGACCAGGCGTTCTTCATTGGGAATCAGTTTCTCCTTAACCAGGCGTCTGACCTGATCCAGAAACTGTTCCAGCAAATCGGCATCGAGAGCCATTGGTTACTCCTGTTGAATTATTTGGTCCAGCAAGGGAATCGGGGAGGGCAAAAAATATACCCGAATTACCCGCCGATTAGAGCGCATTGTGGTCTCGACAGTCGGTTCATAGGCGGTTAAGTGGTCTACACTATTTGCCCGTTACCGAATCTGTCTTATCCGGGGAGGAATTATCCACCCCACACTAATCAAGGGAGAATTAAATGCGTGAATTAACCTTGGACGAAGTCCAGACCCTGTTGACCGAAGGCGTCGCTTACGCCCAGTCAATCGGCTTGCCGTCTACCGTTGCCGTGGTCGACATGGGTGGCATGATCCGGGGGGTGCTGCGACCGGAAAAGGGTCGTATTGCCAATCCCGAAATTGCTATCAAAAAAGCCTGGACCTCGGCCGCGCTGCATCGACCCACCGAAATGGTTCGCGAAATGATGGTGCCCGGTGCCTTTGGCTACGGCCTGACCCATACCGATGAGCGCATTTGTATCGTTGCCGGCGGTTTTCCGCTGCTCGATGAAGAGGGCGATATTATTGGTGGTATCGGGGTCAGCGGCGGTCCCATTGAAGCGGACATTGAGTGCTGTCTGGTGGGCATGCGCAAGCTTGGTTTCAAAACCGAATTTGCCGATCCTCACAAAAAATAGGCGATTACCATGTATTTCGTATTCTATTGTGAAGACGTGCCGGATAGCCTCGACGCGCGGCTGGCCACCCGGGAAGCTCACCTGAATAACCTGATGGAGCTGGTCAATGCCGGGCGGGTGATGCTGGCCGGGCCCATGCCAAAAGAAGCCGGCGGTAACCCCGCCGAGGTGGGATTCGACGGCAGCATGATAGTCGCTGATTTCGAATCTCAGCAGGCGGCTGAAGAGTGGATCAATAACGATCCCTACGTCACCGCCGGAGTGTTTCAGAACATCACCATCCGGCCGTTTGTGAAGGTGTTTCCGCAGGAGTAGGGCAGACTTGAATGGCACTAAGTTAAGAGTGTGTTGCGCGTTCTCACAGAGGGCCAGGTAACGGCCAATGCGGTTTTTTAAAGGCGCTCTTTCCGCGTGACCCGGTAGAGAATGCCGTTCGCCCTGAGCCTGTCGAAGGGCGCCCTTCGACAGGCTCA
>JAYNPV010000126.1:0-369 GCA_038113925.1 Gammaproteobacteria bacterium
GGTCAGCAATCGCCGGTGTGAGGCCGTACCCATCTTCCACGCGGTTCGGCACCAGATAATCAACCTGATTGAATCCCAGCGCCCGTAACCCTCGTAACAGCAACGCGCAGCTGGTGGCACCGTCAACATCAAAATCAGCTACTACGATAATGCGCTGCTGCCGTTGCAGTGCGCTGATCATCAGCGCCACCGCCGCCGACATACCGTGCATAGTATCGGGTCGTGCCAGGGCCGTCAGCGGAGTATCCAGCTCATCAACCGACAGGTTGCGGGCGGCATAAATCCGGCCAAGAATCTTGCTGGCCGATGGATTCCCGGGTTGAGTGGCCGTTAATCGATCCGCCAGTTCGATTGCCAGTCGGGGATCGT
>JAYNPV010000126.1:405-4149 GCA_038113925.1 Gammaproteobacteria bacterium
ACAATCACCCTCTGCCACCGGCAACCGCCTGGGCAATTTTGGCTCTGAAGCGCCCCAACAGACTGAAATCGAGGGGACGCCACTGCTGCCGCGTCCATCCCTGCCGGGCGATTGAATAGATATCAATCCTGCTCACTTGCCGGCCCAGTGATGATCGCAACGCCTCGCAACAGGCCTTTACGTAGTCATAATCGGCCAAACGGTCCCCATCTACCCGGGCCAGATCGATGATGACCTCGCCATCGGCTGGTAACTGCTCAGCTAACGCATGCGGTGGGGGCAGCGCAGTGACCGGGGTATCACATGCCTCGGCCAATGCAGCGGCCCAGCCAGGGTCGGCAATGACCAGATCGGCCACCGGTAAGGATGATTCGACGCCATCTGCCAAAGGGTTGTCAGTGGGGTTGTGCAGATCAGCCGGTTCTGCGCCCCAGACCCAGACGCTGTTGATCTGAAACTGATCCTGCTGCTCGCGGGCCTGGTTGACCGGTACATCGTGCAGGAGCATCTCTATTTCGGTTAGCCATTGCCGCAGACGCATTGCGTCAGGGCCACCGGCCTGATATCGCGCCGCAGAGGCGCCACTGACCGCATCGAGCGGCCGGGCAGTGAACTCAAGCGGTTTAACCAGAGTCAGGTACCAACGATGGGGGACACCGATCTCAAGTTGAAACTCTTGCCGAAACTGGTCATTGATAACCTGCACCAGCGCCTCCGCCTCGGCCATCAACAGATTGGCCATTTTTCCTGGAAACACCACCAGCTGATCCCGGTCGGGGATCAGTGATACCGGATCTGCCCGCCAGCGATCGGCCGCTGGCGCTAACCCGTCCATGGCTGCGGTCAGTTGGGCAACGGTGGCCGATGACCCGGGGTTATCGGATGAACCGCCGATCAGCCGTCGCAACAGCTCGTAGCCGGCGCTGCCTTCGGCAGTTTGCTGGCCGGCGATAACCGGTCGCCGGGGCCAGGCGGCCGCTTCCCAGGGCGGCGGCTCCTGCTCATGCGCATCCTCTTTTACCGCGGCAATGAGTGACACAGTTAATGCCATTTAACGACCCCGCATAAAAAGACTGTCCAGCTCCTGCAACGACAGTTCAGTCCAGGTGGGGCGACCATGATTACACTGGCCGCTGCGTTCGGTCTGCTCCATATCCCGCAGCAGGGCATCCATTTCGGGCAAGCTTAACTGACGGCCGCCGCGCACCGATCCATGGCAGGCCATGGACGCCAGACAGGCGTCCACCTGTTGCTGAATCTGATCAGCACTACCGTGTTGGGCCAACTCATCAAGCAGGTCACGCACCAGCTGCTCGGCGTTATCCCGATTGAGTAACGCCGGGACCGCCCGCACGGCCAACTGCTGCGGACCACTCTGGGTAAGCTCCAGCCCCAGATCGGCCAATAACTGCTGGTGCTGCTCAACCAGGCGAATCTCCGCATCGGTAACATTGACGTTAACCGGCACCAACAGCGGCTGGGTGACCAACTCGCCGTACTGGGACTTCAACCGTTCGTAAACGATCCGTTCGTGGGCAGCGTGCATGTCTACCAGCGCCAGCCCCCGCGGGGTTTCTGCCAGAATATAAATATAGTGAATCTGGGCCAATGGACGCCCCAGGGGCTGATCCTCCGAAAAACGTTCGCGCTGACGCTGGCCCTCTGATAGCTCTTGCGACGGGGTCGCCAGCTGACGATAAAACGCCTGAGTTTCTGCCAGGTTATACCCCCCCGGCGGCGAGAATTGGTGGCTACGACCGACACCGGTGAGCAGTGTCGGTTGCTCGCTGAACCACTCCTGCTGCCCCTGCGCGAGGCCCGCTGGTTCAACCGGTATCCCCCCATCAGCTCCATCGCCCACCCCGGCGCGGCCACCCTCGGCCAGGCTTTTTTCCAACGTACGAAAGACAAAATCATGCACGGCCCGGCTGTCACGAAAGCGTACTTCGTGTTTCGCCGGGTGGACATTGACATCCACCTGGGTCGGCTCAATCTCCAGAAACAGTAAATAGGCCGGGTGACGACCGTGGTAGAGAATATCCCGATAAGCGTGGCGGGCAGCGTGACTCAGGGTCTTGTCGCGTACGTAACGACCATTAACAAACAACATCTGGCTGTCACTGTTGGCGCGATGATAGACCGGCCGAACGGCCCAGCCGTATAGTCGGAATCCGGCCAGGGAAACATCCAGATAGATGGCATTGGCGACAAAGTCCTTGCCCAGCAGCTGGGCGATGCGCTGTTCCTGCTGCTCGCGGTTGGGCGCGACCCTGAACTGGTGCAGAGTGCGGCCATTGTGTGACCAGCTGAAGGCCACATCAAATCGGCTCAAAGCAATGCGGCGCAACTGGGTATCGGCATGATTAAACTCGGTCTTCTCAGTGCGCAGAAATTTACGCCGCGCCGGCACCCGGTAAAACAGATCATGAACGGCCACCGTGGTCCCGCGACCGTGCGCTGCGGGCTCGCACCCCTCCTGGTCAATACGCCAGCCCGGCTCACCTTCAAGGGCCGAGGTCAGCTCCAGCCGGGAGACCGACGCAATACTGGGTAACGCCTCACCGCGAAACCCGAGCGTGGTGATGGCACCGAGATCACCGGCATCCCTGATTTTACTGGTGGCATGGCGGCGCAATGCCAGGCTCAGATCATCTGCATGGATACCACTGCCGTTATCACACACCCTGATCAGGCGAATACCGCCCTGTTCGAGTTCCACCTGAATCTTGTCGGCACCGGCATCCAGCGCATTTTCCAGCAGCTCCTTGACGACCGAAGCGGGTCGCTCCACCACTTCGCCGGCGGCGATTTCATTACTCAGCTGGCCAGAGAGTTCGGCGATCCGGTTGGTCGTAGGCATATTCTGGGAAGGCGCAGCGGCGCAGTGCAATCAGTCGTTAGCAGACGGGCCAACGTTTGCCGCTGGCGAATAGTTTCAACGACTTTAGTGTAATCGCAGAACCGCTATTTGGGGCGCTAGTTTCGCAGATTAACCGGGCGAAGCCAGATCGACCACCCGCTACACGGCAGCCGATATATGCTGCAGAGCCTAGCCGCCGTGGGTGGCGGGTATGACCAGTTTTTTACCCACCAACAGCCGGTCACCACGAATACCGTTGGCAGAACGCAACTGTGCCAACGAAACGCGATGGCGCTGGGCCACCTCACTCAGGGTATCACCAGGCTGTACCTCGTAACTGCGCGAGGGTGAGGATTTGACGTTCGCCAGCCGCAGGGCCATGTCCTGGCGGACGAAATTCTCCACGCCGTTAAAGATGGCGCGCGCCAGTTTCTTCTGCCCCTTGGCACTGGCCAGCAGTTTTTCCTCACCAGGGTTGGAGATAAACGCCGTCTCCACCAGTACCGAGGGGACGGAGGGCGATTTCAACACCACAAAACCGGCGGTTTGAACTTGCTGCTTGTGTACCTTGTTAACCCGCCCCAGACCAAACAGCACCTTTTCAGCCAGCTGCAGGCTGCTCTGCTGGGTCGCATTTTGAGACAGGTCCATCAACACAGACTTGACCAGATCGTCTTTGTCAGTGAGATCAACCCCACCGAGTAGATCCGCCGCATTCTCTTTATCGGCCAGTGCCTTGGCCGCAGCACTACTGGCCCCCTTCTCTGACAGGGCATACACCGCTGAGCCATTGACCTTGGTGCTGGAAAAGGAGTTGGCGTGGATAGACAGAAACAGATCGGCGCGCATTTTGTCTGCGAAGCGACGACGCTGACTCAGCTTTA
>JAYNPV010000126.1:4159-8244 GCA_038113925.1 Gammaproteobacteria bacterium
GGTCAGCACCGCCCGCATGCCAGGCTGGCGATTGATTAGCCGGGCAAGCTCCCGGGATATACCCAGCACCACATCTTTTTCGTGTACCCCACCTTTACCCAGGGCCCCCGGGTCAATCCCACCATGCCCGGGGTCAATGACAATGGTGACTGGTCGCGCGGGTTGATCTAATAGCGTGCGGGCGGTGACCACCGAATCGTTATCACTACTCAGATCGAGCACCAGACGGTGCCCGGCCGATCCTTCAGGTCCGAGCAGAAAGGATTTCGATTTAACCTGTCTGTTGAGGTCGAACACCACCCGCAAAGCGCCATTATCACGCTTTCCGGCTCGCACCGATTGGACGACCCCGGTCGTTGGCAAGCTTACGGGCTGGTCTGCCCGGGTTGAGTTTAGATCGACCACCAGGCGATCGGGATTGGTCAGCGCAAACACCTTGTACTTCACCGGCGCGGAGAGGTCGAACACCACCCGGGTTCCACTATGATCGACCCGGCCACGCAATCCGGAAAGCTCTGCGGCGTTCACCACCCCCGCAGCGACCAGACAGACTAACAACCACCCTGTACGGATCACGGTAATTTCTCCAACAACTGCTCGCCCCTGGCAGTAGCCGCCGCCAGGATTACGGTTCTACCCGGATCAGTAAACTCTATATTCATCTCAATGTCCGCCATCCGAGCCAGCTCTGGTGCCCGTTGCGGCCATTCGACCCAGAGACTCCAGTGGCCATCGAGGTAATCGCGAATACCGAGCAGTTCGAGCTCGTCCATGTCCGCCAGTCGATAAAGATCGAGGTGGCAGACGGATACCGCGTCGGTTTGATAACTCTCCAGCAAGGTAAAAGTAGGGCTGCGTACGCTACCGGTATAGCCCAGCCCGCGAAGCAGGCCACGGACCAGCGTGGTTTTTCCTGCGCCCAGGTCACCGCGTAGCATAACCAGTAGCCCCATTGAGAGGTGCCCGGCCAACTCCTCACCGAATCGACTCTGCGCATTTTCATCCGCCAGATACCGTTTGTAGGGGGGCATGTTTGTCGCCATTCCACTGTCGCTTTGAACCATTTATGATGTCGCCAAGCCGGTCGATCAGGTCACCTGCCAACAGGCCCTGTTCTCCGCGTTCGCTCGCCGCCCTGTCACCCGCCCAGCCGTGGGCGGCAGCAGCGTAATGGGTCGCTGTCTCCAGATCCAGCCCCTGTGCCATGAAGGCACCGGTGATTCCGGTCAGGGCATCGCCCATTCCACCGCTAGCCATGCCGGGGTTTCCGCCTCTGAGTAGGGTTGGCAAACCTTCGTTGCCCTGGATCAATGTGCCGGCACCCTTGAGCAAAACGGTGCCTGAGTATTTTTTCTGTAACGCCTCAACTGCGGCAAATCGATCGTCATTGATTGATTTCAATCCGCTACCAAGCAGTCGGGCCGCCTCACCAGGATGAGGGGTAAGCACCCAGTTGTGCCGTTGCCACGGAGCTTCGGCCAGCAGGTTTAGCGCATCAGCATCAACCACCATGGGGCCATTATAGTCGCTTGAGGCCTGCCAGAGGTCCCTTGCCCAGGGCTCTAAACCCAGGCCAGGACCAATGGCTACGGCATCGGCCCGTTCCAGCAGGGGTGCAATTTCCGTTGCATTTTCAATCCCGTGGACCATCATCTCCGGGCGAGCACTGACCACGGCCGCCGCATTCTCCCGGTGCACAGCCACCGACACCAGACCGCAACCGGCCCGCAGCGCCGCACTGCCAGCGATGATGGCCGCACCGGCCATGCCCCGCCCCCCGCCAATGACCAAGAGATGACCAAAGTTTCCTTTATGGCCGGTTCGTCGCCTTGGTGGAAACAGGGGCGACTCCGAGTTGGTTGCCAGTAACAACCTGGCGCTGGCCGGCACCGCTGCATAGACCGCATGGTCAACGGAGAGACCGGCGAATTCGATAGTTCCACAATGGTTTGGCCCCTGCCCGGTATAAAGGCCCCGCTTGCGGCCGATAAAGGTCACGGTCATTTGCGCACTGATCGCCACACCAGGAACCGTCCCGTTATCGTTATTCAGACCGGAGGGCAGGTCCACCGCAACCACCGGTAGGCCGCTTTGGTTAACTGCCCTGATCCAGCCGGCCATGGGTTCGACTGGTTCGCGAGAGAGGCCGGTTCCAAGCAGTGCATCGATGACCAGATCAAATTCACGTTGCGGATTCTCCGGCCACTGCAGCGCATCCGGTGCAACTATTTCTCCGCCTGACTCTACCCAGGCCTGTCGGCACCGGTCAGCATCGCCACCAGGTTGAGGGTCTCCGAAGCCGATAACCGTTACCCGCTGGCCCGCTTTTCTGGCCAGGTGGGCCACCACGTAGCCGTCGCCGCCATTATTACCCGGGCCGGCCAGAACCAATATTCGTCGTGTCAGCGGCCAGCGGCGACAGTAGTGCTGGAAAACTGCGGTACCCGCTGCGTTCATCAGGGTGTAACCTGCTATGCCTTGCGTATCGATGGCACCTTTATCGAGCATTCTTGACTGCTCGGCTGTATATAAATTTCTATATAAAACCTGCATATAGAAACTATAGTTTATGTTTTAGTTTAATAAAAGCGCGTAACTCAATTTTTTTCCGCGAAGAATCAACCCGGAATTGATGGCAAATATAGATGCCCGAAGTAGATGAATTCGTCGAGCTTATCCGCCTATGGGGAAAAGAGCTCGGTTTTGACGATGTCGGGGTGACTCGAGCCGCCCCCGCGCAAGCGGAAAAGTTCCTGAAAACCTGGTTAGAGCGGGGCTTTCATGGCGAAATGGAGTGGATGAGCCGGCACGGTAACCGCCGCACCCGGCCTGACGAGCTGATCCCCGGTACGCTGGCCATTGTTAGTGCCCGCCTGGATTATCTGGGCGATACCGACCAGAGCAAAATGGAGCACCTGTTGGGGGCGACTGATCGAGCCTACATTTCCCGCTATGCGCTGGGCCGCGATTACCACAAATTGATGCGCAAGCGTCTGGCGCAGCTGGCTGAGCGGATTCGCAAGGAAATAGGCAGGCTGAATTACCGTGTCTTTAGTGATAGCGCGCCAGTAATGGAAAAGGCGCTCGCGGAACAGGCGGGCCTGGGGTGGATTGGCAAACATACCAACCTGATCAACAGTCGGGCCGGTTCCTGGTTTTTCCTCGGTGAAATTTACACCGACCTGCCGCTGCCGGCGCAACCGGCCG
Organism: Gammaproteobacteria bacterium; assembly: GCA_038113925.1. Classification (GTDB taxonomy): domain Bacteria; phylum Pseudomonadota; class Gammaproteobacteria; order Immundisolibacterales; family Immundisolibacteraceae; genus QNFC01. The sequence goes on from JAYNPV010000126.1 coordinate 7,367, forward strand.
CCGAAAATCATTGCGGCAGTTGTGATCGCTGCCTGACCGCCTGCCCCACGCAAGCGATAGTCGCACCCTATCAACTGGATGCACGACGGTGCATTTCTTACCTGACTATCGAACTAGAGGGACCGATCCCGGTGGAATTCAGGAAACCGATCGGCAATCGCATCTATGGTTGCGACGACTGCCAACTGGTTTGCCCGTGGAATCGCTTTGCCCGTCGAACCGATGAAGCCGATTTTCTGCCACGCAATCGGCTTGACGACCGTTCCCTGCTCGACCTGTTCAACTGGAGTGAAACCGAATTTAATGAAAACCTGCTCGGCAGCGCTATCCGCCGTATCGGCCACACCCGCTGGTTGCGCAATATCGCGGTGGCATTAGGCAACTGCGTACCGGCCAGTGAGGAGCATCGGAGGGAAATAATCTCCGCCCTCACTGCCCGCCTCTCGCACCCTTCTGAGCTGGTTACCGAACACGTGCGCTGGGCACTCTCACAACTGGCAGAACCCGCAGGCGAAAGGCCGTCGGGGTAAGCTAGATCACTCGCTGATTTTATCCAGATGGACATCCATCTGCGGATAGGGAATAGAAATACCCTGGGCATCGAATGCCAGCTTTACCTGCTCCAACAGATCCGCGCGAACCGGCCAGTAGTCACCCCCATTAACCCAGGGCCGGACATTAATATTGACACTGCTGTCAGCCAGCTCACCCAGCGCTACGCCCGGCGCAGGTTCAGCAAGAATACGGCTATCTTCACTCAGGATCTGTTCGATTATCTGTTTTGCCTTAAGCAGATCATCGCCATAACCAATACCGAACACCATGTCGATTCGCCGGGTGTCGTTGGCTGAATAATTAGTGATGGTGCCACCGTAAAT
>JAYNPV010000127.1:0-6745 GCA_038113925.1 Gammaproteobacteria bacterium
GCCTGCGCCCGGGTAGCGGGTTCATCAAGCAGGCGCTGGGCGATCCAAACCTGGCCGATAATTTCTGCTGCAGACAGATTGCGGTTGAATCCCTGACGCGCGGTCGAGCAGAAGCTGCAGTTCAGCTGGCACCCCACCTGCGATGAGATGCAGAGGGTGCCGCGATTGCCGTCGGGGATGTAAACGGTTTCAATATTGCTACCGCCGTTGACTCGCAGTACCCATTTACGGGTGCCGTCGCTGGCCGTGTGATCGGAGACGATTTCCGGCACGCTAATCGCGGTCAGCTCGGCAAGTTGAGCGCGGAGATGCTTGCTGATGTTGGTCATCTGGCCAAAATCATCAGCGCCGTTCTGGTGTATCCATTGCACCACCTGAGCCGCACGGAAGCGTTTCTCACCCATATCGGTGAAAAAGGTTTCCATTTTCTGCAGGGTCAACCCAAGCAGATTGGTGCGGTCAGGCGATGTGGCGGTCATAGGGCTGGTTAGCGAGTGCGTGGACAGATATCCAGTTCACTGAAAAAGAAACTGACTTCGCGTGCCGCCGATTCGGTGGAGTCGGAGCCGTGGCAGGCATTTTCATCGATGCTGGTAGCAAAGTCAGCGCGGATAGTGCCGGCGTCAGCTTCGGCCGGGTTGGTGGCTCCCATGATGTCGCGATGGGCGAGTACCGCATTATCACCCTCCAGAACGCTTACCACCACCGGGCCGGAGGTCATGAAGCTGACCAGGTCTTTGTAGAAAGGTCGTTCACTGTGCTCTGCATAGAACTGCCCCGCCTGGGATTCACTCAGGTGAATCATCTTTGCGGCGACAATTTTCAGGCCGGCTTTTTCGAAGCGGGCGTAGATTTCTCCGACATGGTTTTTGCCAACGGCATCGGGTTTGATGATGGAGAGGGTGCGTTCGATGGACATGTTAAGGTCGATTCCTTATTTAACAGTGATGGTTGGGGATAGAAGCCGCGCAGTTTACTGGATCGGCAGCCAGTTCAGCCAGTGCCAATTGCTTTGATTGACGGGTAAACAGACCCGGCGGATCGGGCACTATCGCTGAAACCTTGATTGCGCTGTCGGTGTCAATAGTACTAAAATAGTCCCCTTTGAATTTTTGGCCTGGCGGGTTGCCGGGTTGCAGCTTCCCGTTCATGGTCGTGGGCGATTCCGAAAATGAGAAATCACTGGCATGCTCAAAGTTAGTCGACTAACTGATTACGGCACTCTGGTTATGAGTGGGCTGGTAGCCCGAGAGGGCGATTTTGTCAGTGCCGTGGAGTTGGCCGAAGTAACCGGGGTTGCTCAACCCACGGTTGCCAAACTTCTGAAGATGTTTACCCGAGCGGGTCTGGTCGAGTCAATGCGTGGGCAGCAGGGTGGATATCGGCTCGGCGCTGATCCGGAAAAAATATCCGTTGCCGAGATCATTCAGGCCATCGATGGCCCCCTTGGGTTGACCGAGTGCGCAACCGAAGCGGGCAGTTGTGAACAGGAAGAGAACTGCAGCGTCAAAGTGAACTGGCAAAGAATAAGCAAGGTTGTCGCCAACGCCCTCTACAACGTGAGTCTGAGCGAACTGCTGCAGCCGGAAGAGAAACCGCTGCACTATCTGCCAATGGAAGGCAGTCGCCAACCGGAAATGAAAACACCCACTATTTCGGGTTAAACAACGAATCGAAAGAGAGACGCTATGTCCACCGAATCAGAAGATATAGATCGTTATATCAGCCGGGAATACGAACACGGCTTTGTTACCGATATCGAGCAGGATACCTTTCCGCCGGGGCTTGATGAAGAGGTCGTTCGCGCTATTTCGGCCAGAAAAAATGAGCCGGATTTCATGCTGGAATGGCGGTTGCAGGCTTTTAAGGTATGGCAGCAGATGGATGTGCCGGAATGGGCTCACGTCCATTACGACGATATCGATTTTCAGTCGATTAGTTATTTTTCCGCTCCCAAAGCCGAGTCCGACAAGCCCCAGAGCCTGGCGGAAGTTGATCCCGAACTGCTGGAGACCTACGAAAAGCTGGGTATTCCCCTGCATGAGCGGGCCGCCCTGGCCGGTGTTGCGGTGGATGCGGTGTTTGACAGCGTTTCGGTGGCGACCACCTTTAAAGACCGACTCGCTGATGTGGGCGTGATTTTCTGCCCCCTGTCAGAGGCGGTTCACCAATATCCGGAGCTGGTCAAGCAGTACCTGGGTAGCGTGGTGCCTCCGGCCGATAACTTTTATGCAGCGCTGAACGCGGCGGTCTTTTCTGACGGTTCTTTTGTCTACATTCCAAAAGGTGTCCGCTGCCCGATGGAGCTCTCCACCTATTTCCGCATTAACGCGCTGAATACCGGACAATTTGAGCGCACCCTGATTGTGGCGGATGAGGCTTCGCACGTCAGCTACCTCGAAGGCTGCACCGCGCCCATGCGTGATGAGAATCAACTTCACGCCGCCGTGGTTGAGCTGGTCGCCATGGAAGATGCGCAGATTAAATATTCCACCGTGCAGAACTGGTATCCCGGCGACAAAGACGGCAAAGGCGGTATCTACAACTTTGTCACCAAACGCGGTGATTGCCGCGGTGCCCGCGCCAAGATCTCCTGGACTCAGGTGGAGACCGGTTCGGCGATTACCTGGAAATACCCGAGCGTGGTGCTCACCGGCGATGACACGGTGGGTGAGTTTTATTCGGTCGCTCTGACCAATAACTACCAGCAGGCCGACACCGGCAGCAAGATGATCCACATCGGCAAAAACAGCAGCAGCACTATTGTCTCCAAGGGGATCTCCGCCGGTAACGCAGAGAATGCCTATCGGGGGCTGGTCAAGGTGCTGCGCGGGGCCACCGGGGCACGTAATTACACCCAGTGTGATTCCCTGCTGATAGGCAGTCACTGCGGTGCTCACACCTTTCCCTATGTGGAGGTGGGGGAGCCCTCGGCGCAGGTCGAACACGAGGCCACCACTTCCAAGATAGGTGACGACCAGTTGTTTTATTGTCGTCAGCGCGGTATTGCCGAAGAAGAAGCGGTGTCGATGATCGTCAACGGTTTCTGTAAAGAAGTGTTCACCGAACTGCCCATGGAATTTGCCGTGGAAGTGCAGCGCCTACTGGGTGTCAGTCTGGAAGGCAGCGTCGGCTAAATTATTACCTGAATAAAGCGGATAAAAATGTTAATAGTCAATGATTTAAAAGTAGAAGTTGAAGGAAAATCTATATTGAAAGGCCTCACGCTTGAGGTGGGTGCGGGGGAAGTGCATGCCATTATGGGGCCCAATGGCTCCGGCAAAAGCACCCTTTCCCACGTGCTCTCCGGCCGTGAGGGGTATGAGGTTACCGGCGGCAGCATCACCCTTGATGGCGAAGATCTGCTGGCCCTGGCACCGGAGGAACGGGCCTGGAAAGGGCTGTTTCTCGGCTTTCAGTACCCGGTGGCGATTCCAGGGCTCAACAGTTCGGTATTCATGCGTGAGGCGGTCAATGCGCTGCGTCGCAGTCGGGGCGAAGACGAATATGACGCCATGGATTTTCTCGCCGTGGCCCGCGAAAAAATGAAACTGCTGGAGATGGATGAAAGCTTCATGACCCGGGCGGTCAACGATGGTTTTTCGGGCGGCGAAAAAAAACGCAATGAAATCTACCAGATGGCCCTGCTGGAGCCGCGTCTGGCGATTCTGGATGAGATTGATTCGGGGCTCGATATCGATGCCTTGCGAATCGTTTCCGAGGGCATCAACAAACTGCGCAGCCCCGAGCGCTCGGTGATTATGGTGACCCATTACCAGCGTCTGCTCGATTACGTGCAGCCCGATTATGTTCACGTGCTTTCCGGCGGCGAGATTGTCCGTTCCGGCGGGCGTGATCTGGCGCTGGAACTTGAATCCAGCGGGTACGGTTGGCTCGAAAAAGAACCGGCGGCGGTTTGATGGCAAATTCAGAAACAGTGGAGCGTTTTCAGCAGCAGTACGCCGAGAATAAATCGCGCCTGCCCGGTGATGCCCAGGTGCGTGATCAGGCCATTGCCCAGCTGGTGGCGGACGGTTTGCCAACCCGCAAGACCGAGCGCTGGCGTTATACCCGGCTCAACAAGGTGCTCAAGCAGGATTTTGCGCCAGCTCAGCTTGTCGATCCGGCTGTCGAAAGGGCCGGTAATGAACAGGCGAAGCGATTAGCCGAACAGGTCGCCGAGGCAGACGGGGCGGTGCTGGTGTTTGATCAGGGTTATTTCAGGCCCGAAGTTTCTCGCCTGGACGGTCTCGGTGACATCGAGTTTAAACCCTTGAGCGACGCATTGGCCGCCGGCGATATATCCCTGCCAACAGCCAAAGTCGGCGCTGATCGTGCCTTTGATCAGCTCAATACCGCGTTAGTAGCCGATGGTGCCTGGCTTAATCTGCCGGCTGGCCGGCATCGGCCGGTGACCCTGTTGGTGCTCGCCGGGGACGGCGCTGATAAGAGCGCTTACTGGCGGCTGGTAGTTTCCGCTCAGAGTCAAAGCGAAGCAGAAATATCCATCGCCTATGCCGGTGGCGGCGCGGATACCTACCACTCCAATAACTACATCGATGTTGATCTTGCCCCCGGTGCCCGCTTGATGCTCAGCCAGTTGCAGCGGCAGGGCGATCAGGCATTTCATGTCGCCGCGCTGCGGGCCAGCTTAGCGCGAGACAGCAGTTTTACCGCTCATCTGCTTGCACTCGGGGCTGATATCAGTCGCGATGATGTGGATATTACCCTGGCCGATCAAGGTGCCCATGCCGAAGTCAACGGTCTGCAGCTGACCAATGACCGCCAGCACGCCGACCTGCATCTGAACCTCGAACACGCCTCGCCTCACTGCACCAGCGCAGTGAGTCACCACGGGCTGTTCGGCGGTCACGGCAAAGGGGTGTTTAACGGCCGGGTCCACGTCCACCCGGGGGCGGACGGCACCGATTCGCAGATGTCCAGCAATAATCTGCTGCTGTCTGATCAGGCTGAGATCAACACCAAACCCGAACTGGAAATCTATGCGGATGACGTTAAATGCAGTCACGGAGCCACCGTGGGGGACCTCAATCCCGATGAGCTTTTTTATCTGCGTAGTCGTGGCATCGGCGAAGCCCAGGCCCGCGCGCTGTTATTAAATGCCTTCGCCGCTGCCAGTTTCTCGTCCTTGACGGGCCAGTGGGGGCAGTTTGTTGCCACGGATGTCAGCAAAAAAATGGAACAGTTAAGCCATGAGTAGTCACGCAGAACAGCAAAAGAGTCCGGTTGCCGAAGTGGCAAGCGACGACCAGGTCGACCGCTGGCGGGCGGATTTTCCGATCCTGGCCAGCGAGATCAACGGCAAACCGCTCGCCTATCTTGATAACGGTGCCACCACCCAGAAACCCCAGGTGGTAATCGATGCGGTGAAAGATTATTACGAGCAGACCAACGCCAATATTCACCGTGGTGTTCATCAATTGAGCGAGCGGGCGACCGCCGACTATGAGCAGGGCCGTGAGCGCATTCGCAGTTTTATCGGTGCCGCCAAAGTGCAGGAAGTGGTGTTCACCCGCGGCACCACCGAGTCGATTAACCTGGTGGCAAATAGCTGGGGAATGGCCAATCTGCAGCGCGGCGATCAGGTGGTGGTGACCGAGCTGGAGCATCACTCCAACATAGTTCCGTGGCAGATGGTCTGCGAGCGTACCGGGGCCGAGCTGATCGTGATTCCCATCAATGACGCCGGTGAAATTTCGCTCGATGACGTTCGCAACCTGGTCAATGAGCGCACCCGGCTGGTGGCCATTAGTCAGCTGTCCAATGCTCTGGGTACGATTAACCCGATTAAAGAGGTGATTGAAATTGCCCATCAGGCCGGCGCGCTGGTACTGGTGGACGGTGCCCAGGCCATCGCCCATATTGAGGTCAATGTCGCCGAGCTCGATTGTGACTTCTACGCCTTCTCCGGCCACAAGATTTTTGGTCCCACCGGCATCGGCGTGCTTTACGCCAAAGAAGCGCTGCTGGAAGCCATGCCTCCCTGGCAGGGCGGCGGCGATATGATTCGCGTCGTCCGTTTTGAAAAAAGCACCTGGAACGACCTGCCCTATAAATTTGAAGCCGGCACTCCCAATATTGCCGGGGGTATCGGCCTGGGGGTGGCGATGGAGTATGTAGCCGAGGTGGGACTCGCCAACATAGCCGCCCATGAAAGCAGGCTGCTTGCCCATGCCGATGAGCGGCTGGCACAACTGGAGGGGCTGAAACCCATAGGCACGGCGGTCAATCGCGCCAGCATTGCCTCTTTCGTCATGGAGCAGCTTCACGCCCACGATCTGGGCACCATTCTCGATAGCGAAGGTATTGCCATCCGCGCCGGTCATCACTGCGCCATGCCGGTGATGGAGCACTTTGGCGTGGCGGCCACCGCGCGGGCTTCGTTTGCGTTCTATAACACCACCGAAGAGGTAGATCGATTGATAGCCGGGTTAAATAAAGCAGTGGAGATGTTTGCCTGATGATGGACCTGCGAGAGCTATATCAGGACCTGATTGTTGATCACAACAAGCGGCCCAGAAATTTCGGCAAAATTGATGACACCAGTTATTTCGCCGAGGGTTTCAACCCGCTCTGTGGTGATCAGGTCACCATCTATCTCAAGCTTGACGGCGACCTGATCAGTCAGGTCACCTTTGAGGGCGAGGGCTGCGCCATCTCCACCGCCTCGGCGTCGATGATGACCGAAATTCTCACCGGTAAAACCATGGCCGAGGCAGACGCG
>JAYNPV010000127.1:6755-8156 GCA_038113925.1 Gammaproteobacteria bacterium
GTTCGAGCTGTTCCACAAAATACTGGTGGGCGAGATCGAACTCGATGAAGAAGCGACCCTGAAGCTGGGCAAACTGGCGGTACTCACCGGCGTACGCGCCTATCCATCGCGGGTTAAATGCGCCACCCTGGCCTGGCACACCTGCCAGGGAGCGTTGCATCAGCAGCACGAAGGCATCACTACCGAATAATTGTTAATCAACACTCATAAGCAGAATCGACGGGACAGCAGATAAATGGAAGAGCGTGAAAGAGTAGTACTAAGCCGGGATTGCAAGGCGATATTTGTTCCCCTGGGGCTGCGCGTAAATGCCAAAAAGGGGCGAGAAGTAGAGATCCTGCAGGAACTTGGCGGCTCCTTCACCATCCTGCTGGATGGTCAGATGGCCCGCATCGATGCCGCCGACGCCGACGTGCTGGGACGCGAGCGTGAACCCCTGCCGGTTGAGAATTTCGACGGCACCCTGACCCGCGAAAAGACCGAAGAGTTCTGCTGGGAACATATGCGCACCGTATTCGACCCGGAGATACCGGTTAACGTGGTCGACCTGGGATTAATCTACGAATTTCAGCTTTCAGGCGCTAACGACAAATACCGAGCCGACGTAAAAATGACCCTCACCGCCCCCGGCTGCGGCATGGGTGACGTGCTGGTAGAAGACGTGAAATACAAACTGGAGATGATTCCCACCATCATCGCAGCGCAAGTCGAGCTGGTACTCGACCCACCCTGGGGCATGGAAATGATGTCCGAGGCCGCCCGCCTGCAGACCGGCATGATGTAAATAAAAAAGGCCCGAAGAGTACACCCTTCGGGCCTTGCTTTAACTGGCGTTTAACTTAACCGCAAAAAGGGCCGGTTTCCGCCGCTAAACCGTAAAACTCTCCCCACAACCACAGGTCTCTTTCGCCTGCGGATTCTTAAATGCAAACGCTGAGTTAATGCCGTCCTGGCGATAATCCAGCTCAATACCATCCAGCATCGGCAGGTGCTCTTTGGCCACCACGATGGTCACGCCATCCTGATCAAAAGTCATATCATTGTCTTCAACGGCCTTAGCCTGCTCGACCACGTAACTAAAACCAGAGCAACCAGACTCTTTTACACCCACACGAATGGCCTGGGCACCGTCAGCGCGGGCAAGAACCTTATTGACACGTTCGATAGCAGAGGGAGTGAGAGTAATCATAGAGATATCCGCTGGTATTGATTTAACTGGAATCCGATTTTAACACCGATCGTTGCGCAGGGGGCTGGCTGTTCAGTCGGCGTTGGGCGTTGATGAGAAACTTACACATGTTTTGACGCGGCCAGTGAGAAATGGCACTAAGTTAAGGGTGTATTCGCAGAACGCCAGGTAACAGCCAATCCGGTCTTTTAAAGGCGCTATATCAGCGTGAC
>JAYNPV010000128.1:0-1939 GCA_038113925.1 Gammaproteobacteria bacterium
AGATTGAGCAGCCCGGCCAGCTGCTCCATATTGTCGTTGATGAATTTCTGTTCATCGCGGGTGGCAGAGAGCGCCTCCAGCGTGCCGGTCATCCATAAGCGAAACCTGTTCGAATAGGCCTGAACAGACGGCGACTCCTGTTTTCGGTTGGCCATTAACACCGCGACTAATGCCAAAAACGCCATCGCAGAGCCAACCAGGCGAGCGGGCAGGTCTGATGCGGTTGTCAGGGAGACTGCCACCAGTAGCCAGATTACCAGCAGAGCTGTAAACAGTACCGTGGTCACTGCGTATTCCCCCATTCCTGCGGATTGCTCAATCTCTTTGCGGGGTTGGGGAATCATGGTGATGGCCAGGGCGAGACTGCCGAGGATATTGAGCGCCAGGGTGACCGCTAAAGGAGCGGCTTGTGGTGCCATAGAAAACAGCCCGGTATAACCGCCCAGCACCAGCAGATAAAGTACCGGCAGTAACCGGAACAGCGGCTCCCTCGGTGAGGCCAGATTCTGCCCGCCGATAAGGGCTGAGAGTAAAACCAGCCAGCCGATCTGGGCCACGGGGAGCGACCAGATCAGGGCTAACCCGCTCAGGGCTGCGGCTGCGGTAAAGAGCAGAAGCAGACTGCGTTTTTCGGGCCGACTACCCAGGTACCACAAACTTGCCAGCAGCAGGTGATTGCCCCAGAAAAGCAGGAGCAGTTGTCGGTGATCGGTGTAAGTGGTGAAATGCAGCGGCAGCAGCGATAGACCCAGAATGATGGGTAAATGACGGATGAACCGGCTCTGCTTAAAGCGGGCGATAGAGTCGTGTAACAATGTAAAGGGTTCCCCCAGAGCAATGCGGCCCAACCGGTATTCGGCGTAAGCAATCAGGCGTCAGTACTTTATAAATTGGTTAGTATTGATGGTACCGGAAAAACCCCCCAGCGATTAGAGGTTTTGCAGTTGTTCCCCAGTCCCGTAAAGGTGAGACCGAGTATTACCATCGCCGCTCATCTGCTGCCGGATGCTGTTTTCAGTACTGTCTCCCGCGTCTTTCTGCTGTTAATTGTCGTGGCCGTGGTATTTGCCGGTTTCATGGCACAACTGGCAATCATTGAACAAGAAGCCTTTCGGCTGACGCTTATCGCCACACTGGTGAGGCTCTCCGCGGTGGTGGTGGTGATCGTTCAGGTTTGCGCCAGCTTTTACGATGATGCCGGCAACGGCCAGCTCGAACAGACACTGTCGTTAAACCTCACCCGGGGGCAGTACCTGACCGGGCGAGCGTTGGGGGGCGCCGGTTATGCTCTCTTTTTATCCTTGTTGGCAATGATTGCGGTGGGCGGGTGGTCCCCCTGGCCGCAAACCGCATTTTGGGCACTGGGGCTTTACTGTGAATTGCTGGTCATGGCCCTGTTCGCGCTGTTTGTGATGGTCACCCTTTCCAATCTGGCGGTTGCCCTGCTGGTGGCGGCGGCGTTTTATCTGCTCTCCAGGTTCATAGAGGGTTTTGTGCTCATGGCGTCCGTCGCCTCAAGCAGCGCGGCAGGTATTAATGAAATTCTGCTCGGTTTGAGTTGGCTGGTACCTAATTTTAGCCGTTACAACCTGAGCAGCTGGCTGGTTTACGGGGATGTCAGCCTGACACAACTTGGACCGGTGGTGGGGGAATCCCTGTTGGTGGCTGCGCTGCTGTTAGCCGCCGCACTGGTCGATTTTCATCGCCGTGAGCTCTGAGGCCCACCCAGGCTCGGGTTGGCTGGGTGGACGGCCGGTGCCGCTATCCGTGCTGGTCACTTTTCTGTTGCTGCTTGGATTGAAAGTCCTTACCGCAGCCCAACGCGACGAATGGCAGGCCAATGCGGCGGCACTTCCCGACCCTTATCCGCTTTTTTTTAGCACCATTGGGGCCGGTGATTATCTCCCGGTGGCCCGCCTGGCCACCCTCTGGTTGCAGT
>JAYNPV010000128.1:1949-7607 GCA_038113925.1 Gammaproteobacteria bacterium
GCGTGAGTCTGTCATACAGTAGACTGGACTATGAAAAGCTGGCGGATTGGCTAACGCAAATATTGCAGCTGGAGCCACGGGGGCAGTATCCCCTGTTACTGGCCAGCCGGATATACGGCGAGGTTAATCACCCGGAGAGACGCAGAATCATGGCCGACCTGGTCTATCAGCAATACCAGCAAGATCCCGGGCGGCGTTGGCGCTGGTTAGCCCACACCATTACTGTGGTGCGACACCGGCTAAAGGATATGCCGCTGGCGCTTGAATATGCCCATGCGCTGAGCAGTGCCCCCGCTGATTTGCCGATTCCCGGTTGGGCCAGGCAGATGGAGATATTCCTGCGAGAAGATATGGGTGAAACCGAGGTGGCTGCGGTTATGTTAGGGGCGTTAATCGACAGTGGGGCGGTGCAGGACCCGGCGGAGATGCGCTTCCTGCTGGAACGGTTGGAAAAGCTGCGGAGCGACTAAGGAGTTTATCGGATTGAGGGTGGATGGGCCGCGCGCCGACTTCCTCCGTTCAATCCCCCCAAACCGACGGTTCCCTAAGTGACAGTTTTTCGACGAAATAGTTAAACATTGTTCCGGGGTGGCCGTCATAAACCACATTAGAGGGCGTTAAGGACGCTGGAAATGCTACTAGTTAGTAATTTTTTGTTAAATTAACTAATTGAAAAATATGGGTTAATTAGTTAACTTAGGGGCTTTCCAGAATTCCTGGCATCACATTTGCTTTTCATCTGCCTATGATTAATTGACAATCATTTTTTTACTGAACTAACGTTAAAGCACTTACATCATCAACAGAAGGGACAAAAATGAAATCACAACAAGCGGGTTTTACGCTGGTCGAGATCGCCATCGTACTGGTGATCATCGGCCTCATACTCGGCGGTGCTCTCAAGGGCCAGGAATTAATTCAGACGGCGAAAGTGCGCAGCTCCATCAATCAGATTGATGGTGTGAAAGCGGCTTACTACGCCTTTCAGGACCGTTATCGCGCGTTGCCGGGAGATTATTCCCAGGCCACGGTTAACTTGCCTGCACCCCCGACAGGTGTCACGGTTAACAATGTTAACGGTGCCGGCACCATCGTCGGTGCAGGCGAAGAAGGGCAGGCCTGGTTGCACATGAGCGTGGCCGGTTTTTTAAACGGCGAATATGATGGCAATGCCGGTAACAATGATTACAACTGTCCTGCCACTACCTGTTTGCCAAACCCGTTTAGCGGAACCATGCATCTGTCGTTTGGCAGCCTGGTTGCTACTGCGGCGACCAGCCATGAGCTGACCACCGGAAGACGCATCCCTGTGGGCATCATTGCTGAGATTGATCGCAAAATTGATGACGGATTACCCAATGGTGGTATTTTACAGCGCGCACAGGCGGGTGCCTTTGCCGGGTGCGTTACCGGTAATGCCTGGAATGTCTCCTCTGCCACTCCAAGTCAGGATTGCATTGGAGTAATCACCGGGTTGTAGCAGGGCGCTAACAGAGAAACAGAAAAGGCCGAGAGAACTCTCGGCCTTTTTTGTTTCTGCCCGGCCGGTTTTTATCTGGTGGTCATTTTCGCTATTTCCGCGACTATCTCATAAGAGTGGACGCGGGCCGCATGGTGGTAACTCTGTGAGGTGATAATCAGTTCATCGGCAGCGGTTTTTTCGATAAAGGCGCTCATCTGCTGCTCCACCTGTTGCGGATTGCCGATGGCCGAACAGGTGATCGAGTCCTGGATCATTGAACGCTGCATCGGATCCAGGCTTTCAAGGTAGCCGGCCACCGGTGGCGGCAGTTTTCCGGGTCGTCCGGTGCGCAGGGCGATCATCGCCTGCTGCCAGGAGCTGGAGAGAAATTTACCCTCTTCCTCGCTGTCCGCGGCAAACACGCTAAAGCCGAGCATCACATAGGGTTTTTCCAGGTGCTCAGAGGGTTTGAAACGCTCGCGATAAATTTTGATCGCATCCATCAGCTGCCCCGGCGCAAAATGCGAGGCAAACGAATAGGGTAGCCCCAACTCCGCCGCCAGCTGCGCCCCAAACAGGCTGGAACCGAGTATCCAGACCGGCACCCGGGTCCCTGCCCCCGGTACCGCGCGCAGGCGCTGCCCCGGCTCGGCGGGTTGAAAGTAACCCATCAGTTCCATCACGTCCTGGGGAAAACGCTCCGAGCTGCTGTTTAAGTCGCGGCGTAGCGCCTGGGCAGTGGCCATGTCAGTTCCCGGTGCCCGTCCCAGGCCCAGATCAATGCGATCAGGGAACAGTGATGCCAGGGTGCCAAACTGTTCGGCAATCACCAGCGGTGAATGGTTGGGTAACATAATGCCGCCCGCGCCGACGCGCATGGTCGAGGTGCCCGCCGCAATATGGCCGATGACCACCGAAGTGGCGGCGCTGGCAATACCGGCCATGCCGTGGTGCTCCGCTACCCAGTAGCGGTTGAAGCCTAATTTTTCCGTCTGTTGCGCCAGGTCGAGGCTGTTACGCAGCGAGTCACTGGCGTCACCGCCTTCGATAATGGGTGACAGGTCGAGTACGGACAATGGAATCATGATGAGGGCAGTTTCCTTTGGAACGGTTGGCCAGATTGGGGGCGCACAGCCTACCCTATTCGCGGCAGACAATAAAAAGAGTGTCCTATAATTCTGCGTTCTGCCAGTTAATCCGCTGATATTCCAGCCGCCTATTGCTCCTTAATTAGATGACGCGAATCCGATTTTTACTCTTGTGCCTGTTGATCACTTCGGGGGGGCGGGTTCAGGCTGCAGAAGTGACCGCAGCAGTGGCGGCCAATTTTCGTCAGCCCATGTCGCTCATCGCCGAATCGTTTGAGCAGCAGACCGGTCACCTGGCCAGGTTGATATTCGGTTCGTCGGGAAAATTCTTTGCCCAGATCAACCAGGGCGCTCCTTTTGATCTCTTTTTTTCAGCCGATCAGGCCAAACCGGCGGCCCTGGTTGATGCCGGGCTAGCCAACGCCTCGAGTCGCATCACTTATGCCATAGGCTCCCTGGTTTTGTGGTCACCCAGGCTAGATAAGGTTGATGATCAGGGCCAGGTCTTGCGCGAGCAGCGCTACCGCCGACTGGCCATCGCCAACCCGGCCCTGGCCCCCTACGGCGAGGCGGCCATGCAGGTAGTGAAGCGATTATCGCCAGCGACCGCCGGCCAGCTGATAGTGGGTGAGAATGTCGCTCAGGCTTATCAGTTTGTCAGCAGCGGTAACGCTGAGCTGGGGCTGTTGGCCCGGTCGCAGGTGTATCGGAGTGGAGAGTTGATCAGCGGATCGGCCTGGTCGCCACCGAGCGAGTGGTATACCCCCATTCGCCAGGATGCGGTGCTGTTAACGGCGGCCAGGGAAAACCCGGCAGCTCAGGCGCTGATGGCGTTTATGGTCAGTCCGCAGGCCAGAGAGGTCATGCACTCTTATGGTTATCGGACCGGGGCAGAGCAGTAGCGATGGGGCTCTCCGGCGACGATATCACTGCCATTTGGCTAACCCTGAAGCTGGCCTCGGTGGTTACCCTGCTACTGCTGCTACTGGCGACGCCACTGGCCTGGTGGCTGGCGCGCAGTCGCTCCTGGTGGAAAGGCCCTATCAGTGCGGTGGTGGCCCTGCCGCTGGTGTTACCCCCGACGGTACTCGGGTTCTATCTGCTGTTGGCCATGGGCCCGGAAGGTCCGGTGGGCAAACTGACCCTGGCGCTGGGATTGGGAACGCTGCCTTTTACATTCTGGGGCTTGGTGGTGGCTTCCATGCTCTACTCGTTACCCTTTGTGGTTCAACCCCTGCAAAATGCCATGGAGGCGCTCGGCGAAAGGCCGTTGGAGGTGGCCGCCACCCTGCGTGCCGGGCCGCTGGACCGTTTTTTGACTGTGGTGCTGCCGCTGACCCGTTCCGGGTTTTTAACTGCGACCATTCTTGGATTCGCCCACACCGTGGGAGAATTTGGCGTGGTGCTGATGATCGGCGGCAATATTCCCGGTGCCACCCGGGTCATTTCCGTACAGCTTTATGACCACGTTGAAGCATTGGAGTACGGTCAGGCGCATGGGCTTGCCGCAGCCATGCTGCTGTTCTCTTTTCTGGTGCTGATGATGGTTTATGGTTACCACCGCCGGGCAGCAGTTGCCCGCCTGGGGGGTGGCGCTTGAGCAGCGGGTCCAATCCTGGGCCGGGGCAGCGAGTGTGAATTCCTCGAAATCGATCAAGGCCTGTTTTCAACTCAGGCAGGCAGATTTTGAACTCGATGTTGACCTGCAGTTACCCGGTCGCGGGGTGACCGCTATTTTTGGTCACTCGGGGTCGGGTAAAACCACTTTGCTTCGTTGTATCGCCGGTTTGCAGAAACCCCGGCAAGGGGCGTTGGAAGTTAATGGTGACACCTGGCAGGCGGGGAACTATTGGTTGCCTGCCCACCGGCGCCCCCTGGGTTATGTGTTTCAGGAGGCGAGCCTGTTTCCCCATCTGACTGCCATGGGTAATCTGCAATACGCCCGGCAGCGTGCTGATCAATCGATGCCGGTGGTTGCTTTTGACCATGTGGTCGAATTACTCGGCATCGGCGCACTACTCGATCGTCCACCGGATCGGCTTTCCGGCGGTGAGCGACAGCGGGTGGCCATCGCCCGGGCGCTTTTGATAGCTCCGCGGCTACTGCTGATGGACGAGCCCCTGGCTTCGCTGGATATGAACAGAAGGCGGGAAATCCTGCCTTATCTTGAGCAGTTGAAATCCGAACTCGATATTCCCATGCTTTATGTCAGCCATTCCCCCGACGAAGTCGCCCGCCTGGCCGATCATCTGGTGGCGCTGGACCGGGGCCGCGCGGTGGCCGTTGGCCCCCTCGAAGAGGCCCTGGCCCGGCTCGATTTTCCCATTCGTCTCGGTGAAGAGACCGGCGTGGTGTTAAGCGCCCGAGTGGTGGAACGGGACCCGCAGTGGAAATTAACCCGGATGGAGTTTGCCGGCGGCCACTTGTGGACCCGTGACAGCGGCCATCGACTGGGAGAGGCGCTAAGAGTCCGGGTACTGGCGCGGGATATCAGCCTGGCCACCCGGCACCACCAAGACAGCAGTATTCTGAACATACTCCAGGGCCGGGTGGGTGAAATTGCAACCGATGAAGCCCATGGCGTAGCGATGGTGCAAATTCATATCGGCGAATCGGTATTAGTGGCCAGAGTGACCCTGCGTTCGGTCGACCATCTGCAACTGGCCCGTGGCGATAACATCTGGGCGCAAATCAAGTCGGTGGCGGTGCTGTCGTGAACCCCGCTGTGTATTCGATTTAGGTATGATCGACTGTATTAGTCGGGCTATTTAACGGGAGAGGAAATTTGCCATGCTTTCAGCGGCTAACAACGAACTTCTAGGCCGGGTAGGGCCAGGGACCCCCATGGGTGAACTGTTTCGCCGATACTGGTTGCCGGCGGTTATCGGCGATGAACTGATCGCCGATGGTGACCCGGTTAGATTACGAATTCTGGGCGAAGACCTGCTGGCGTTTCGTAACAGTGACGGCGATGTCGGCATCATTGAACCTTACTGTGCCCATAAACTGGCCCCGCTCTATTTTGGCCGCAACGAAAAATGCGGTCTTCGCTGCACCTACCACGGCTGGAAATTTGACGTGAGTGGGAAATGTGTAGGCATGCCTTCC
>JAYNPV010000128.1:7657-8147 GCA_038113925.1 Gammaproteobacteria bacterium
ATCTATATGGGGCCACCCGAGCTAACCCCGGAATTGCCCCAGCTGGAGTGGGCCAGAGTCAACGACGACCAGCGCCATTTAAGCCGCTGGCTGCAGCGCACCAACTGGTGTCAGGGAGTCGAGGGTGAGTTTGATAACTCCCATGTCTCCTTTCTCCATAGCTGGCAGGACATGAGTCACTTCCCTACCTATTTGCAGGAGGTTATCGAGGCCGCCCAGTTTGACGGCGCCCCCAACATTGAGGTTAAAGAGACCGACTATGGTTTTATTACCGGCTCCCGGCGGCGTAGTCCCGATCCCGGCCAGTATCACTGGATGATGGCCCAGTGGATGATGCCCACCTACAGCCTGGTGGGAAATCCCGGCTGGCCCCAGGGGGGCAGAGTCTGGGTGCCCATTGATGACTATCACACCACCTGCTTTGCCTTTGCTTACCATGGCGAACGCGCGCTTAATGAAAAAGAGATTGCCAGTCTTGTGAGCGGTGTCG
>JAYNPV010000129.1:0-4727 GCA_038113925.1 Gammaproteobacteria bacterium
GTATGTACCTCGCCTGATGGCCCGGAATGGGGCGACCTGTATTTTTCCTCGCAATAATTTCTTCTAATAATCAATCACTTATTAATAACCATCTGGAGTAGTTTAAATTATGAGCAGCATCGTAGAACGCGTACAGAAAATCGTTGTCGAGCAGTTAGGCGTTAACGAGAGCGAAGTGACCAACGACGCTTCATTTGTTGATGATCTGGGGGCTGATTCGCTGGATACGGTTGAGTTAGTGATGGCGCTTGAAGAAGAGTTTGACTGTGAAATTGCTGACGAAGCAGCGGAAAAAATCACCACTGTTCAGGAAGCGGTGGACTACATCGAAAGCGTAGAGGCTGGCTGAGCCAGGTTGGCCTGAAGTGCGGAATCACTCTTTCTACCGGTGAGTCTGTTTAATGAGTAAACGTCGGGTAGTGGTGACGGGACTCGGTGCTGTCTCCCCAGTGGGACTGGATGTGGCCGAGAACTGGCAGAATATTACTGCTGGCAACAGTGGTATCGCCGAACTTACTGAATTTGATGTTTCTGCATTTAATGTTCGGTTTGGCGGGTCGGTAAAGGGATTTGACGTCACCCAATACATGAGTGCTAAAGATGCCCGAAAGATGGATGCCTTTATTCATTATGGGTACGCGGCCGCCAGTCAGGCGATCGGGGACGCAGGCCTGACTGATAATGAGCCTGATCCCGACCGGATCGGGGTCGCTGTCGGTTCGGGGATCGGTGGGCTACCGGGTATTGAAGCTGGTTACGGCGCTTTTCTAAAATCGGGACCGCGGAAAATTTCGCCCTTCTTCGTTCCAGCCAATATTATCAATATGGTTTCCGGTAATGTATCCGTTGCCTGGGGCTTTCAGGGGCCTAACATTGCGCTGGTTTCGGCCTGTGCTTCGGCGACTCACAGTATTGGTGATGCCGCCAGGCTGATCGAGTACGGCGACGTTGATGTGATGATTGCCGGGGGGGCCGAAAAAGCGACCAGCCCAACGGGGTTGGGTGGTTTTGCTGCGGCCCGGGCGCTGTCTACCCGCAATGAGGAACCCCAGGGTGCGAGTCGACCATGGGACAAGGACAGGGATGGGTTTGTGCTGAGTGATGGGGCCGGCGTGGTAGTGCTGGAAGAGTTCGAACACGCCAAAGCCAGAGGGGCGGATATTTATGCGGAGTTGGTGGGGTACGGGCTCAGCGGCGACGCTTATCATATGACCAACCCGGAGCCGAATGGCGACGGCGCCCATCGGTGCATGAAGCTGGCATTAAAAAACGCCGGATTGAACGCCGACCAGGTGGGCTATATCAATGCCCATGGCACTTCCACCCCCGCCGGTGATGTGGTTGAGGTCAAAGCGATCAAACGCACCTTCGGTGACCAGGCTCATAAGTTGGCCGTCAGCTCAACCAAATCAATGACCGGCCATCTGCTGGGTGCCGCAGGGGGAATAGAGGCCGTTTACTCGGTGCTTGCCCTAAAAAAACAGGTGCTGCCGCCGACCATTAATCTTGATCACCCCGATGAGGGGTGTGATCTGGATTTTGTGGCCCACGCTGCCCGTGATAGCAATATCGACGTGGCCATGAGCAACTCGTTTGGCTTTGGTGGTACCAACGCCACATTGATATTTAAACGCTGCTAATCTCACCCGACCGCTGCGGCCATCGTGGTCCGCGTTTTTAGGAGAAGCTGGTTGCGTCGTCGAGTTATCCTGATCCCACTGCTGGCGATAACCTTGACGGTCGGGCTGGTGGCATCCAATCTGGAGAGCTGGCTCGGCGATCAGTCTCTGTCTCTGACTGAAAAACGTTCCCTCGTGGTTGAACCGGGTGACACCTTGAGCTCTCTGGCCCCGCAATTCGTTGATAGCGGGCTTCTGCCAAATCGATATTCTTTGCTGCTGCTTGCCCGTCTTCGAGGGGATGGCCATCGTATCCTTGCGGGTCAGTACGAGTTGCTTCCAGGACAGACACTGACGGATTTGCTGGCGGCCCTGACCAGCGGCGATACCATCAAGGAAAAGATCACCATTATCGAAGGTGAAACCTTTTCGCAGCTGATGCAGAAAATCGCAGAAGCACCGGGCCTGGTAATCACCACCAGTGGCATGGACCGGGCCGAAATTATGGGTCGATTAGGATTGCCGGATCAGGTGGCCGAGGGTAATTTCTTTCCGGACACCTATTTGTACAATGCGGGTGTAACCGATTTGGTGTTACTTAAACGTATCTACGAAACCATGCAGAGGCAGCTCAACAGCGCCTGGCAGAATCGGGCAGAAGATCTGGCCATCGACACCCCTGAACAGGCGCTGATTCTTGCTTCGATTATTGAAAAGGAGACCGGCGCAGCAAGTGAAAGACGCCGAGTCTCCGGCGTGTTCCATCGCCGCCTGAAACGGGGAATGCGCCTGCAGGCGGACTCCACCATCATCTATGGACTTGGCAGCGACTTCGATGGCGATCTACGCCGCCGTGATCTGCGCCATGACACCCCCTATAACAGTTATCTGCATCACGGCCTTCCGCCCACTGCGATAGCGCTGCCTGGCCTCGCTTCGATCAAAGCTGCGGTCAATCCGGACCGCAGCGACGAGACCCTTTATTTTGTCGCTACCGGCGAGGGTGGGCACCATTTTTCCACCACGCTTGCCGAGCACAATCGCGCGGTCAGGCGCTATCAGCTGGGGATCAAATGAAAACCGGCCGCTTCATTACTCTTGAGGGTACCGAAGGCGCCGGCAAAAGCACCCTGGCAGAGGGAATAGAACAGTGGCTGCTTGACCAGGGAGTTGATCTGGTCGTGAGTCGGGAGCCAGGGGGTACCCTGCTAGGAGAAAAGTTGAGGGCCTTGCTGCTGGATCCGGACACGGGTGATCTGGCGGTTGAAACTGAATTGCTGCTCATGTTTGCCGCCCGTGCCGAGCATATTCATCGGGTCATTCTCCCGGCGCTTGAGCGCGGTCAGTGGGTGCTATGTGACCGATTTACAGACGCCAGTTTTGCCTATCAGGGCGGTGGCCGCGGGCTCTCCTTTAAACGTCTGGAAGTGTTGGAAAACTGGCTGCATCCGGCGCTGCAGCCGGATATCACTTTTTTATTGGACCTGCCGGTGGAGCAAGGTCTGTTGAGGGCAGGCAGGCGCAATGCCCCGGATCGGTTCGAAAGAGAAAAACAGGAATTTTTTTCTGCGGTTCAGGGGGCTTATTATCGCCGCATGCAGCAGTTTCCTGAGCGGATAAAAAAAATTGATGCAAGTAGAAGCGAGCGTGAAGTGCTGGCTCAGGCATTGAGTTTGCTGGAGCCGCTACTTTGAGCGCAGATAGTTCCTCCTATCCCTGGCACGGGGAGCTGTTTCGTCGGTTGACCCGGTTACGGCAAACGCAAAAACTCCCCCACGCGATTCTGTTCACCGGGCAACCGGGTATTGGCAAGGAAGAATTTGTTCAGCAGTGGACAGCGGCGTTAATTTGCAGACAGCTGACGGTTAGCGGTATGGCCTGTGGGCAATGCGACAGTTGCCGACAACATCAGGCGGGTAGTTACCCCGATGTGATGGTGCTGTCCGCCGAGCCGGACCAGCGCCGAGTCTTTGAAAACTACCCGGCGCAACGCTGCCAACAACGTTCCGGTAATCGAAAAACCGCGCGGACGGTGATCACTATCGACCAGATTCGGGAACTGATCGATAAACTGGCACAGACCAGTCACCAAGGTGGGCTGAAAATTGCCGTTATTTTGTCGGTGGACGCGCTGAATATCGAAGCATCGAATGCGCTGCTCAAATTGCTCGAGGAGCCTCCGGACAGTACATTATTACTACTGATTAGCGAAAGGCCACTCAATCTTCTTGCCACCATTCGCAGTCGCTGCCAGCGATTTGAGTTCCACTCCCCATCATCGCAGGAGGTGATTGATTGGCTGGGTGACGACTATTCGATCAGTGATCGTCGGCAGGCAGTGGTGTTTACCGGTGCCGCCCCCAGGCTTGCTCGCGACCTGCTTTACCAGGAGCAGCTTGGCCAATGGTTACGGCCAATAGAGCAGCTTTCGGCACTGGTGAGAGGGCAGGAGTCGATACTAAAAGTCGCAGGTGAGTGTGAAAAACAAGACCGGAATTGGCTTACCGGGTTGTTACAGAGCTGGTTACGAACGCTTATCGGCAATTGTGCCGGGCTTGCGAGTGAGCACGGCGAACAGGTGGGAAAAAATTTGCGGGTGCAGGGAGACAGGGTACACTTAACAGGCGTTTTTGAACTGATAGACCTGCTAAATCACTATGTCGCCACGCAGGGGATCGCGCTGAATAATCGACTGATGTGGGAAGAATTTCTGCTCATTTGGCAAACACGATGTCTGAAGAAGATAGTACAGAATTAGAACAGGCCGAACCGCCATCAAAACCGGCAAATAAACCGGAGGGTCGCCGTTCCGGCCGCCCCGGGGTGCTTTCTCTGGCACTGAAAGACAAAGCGCAGCTCTATAGCTCGTTTATGAGTTACGTGGTCGGGGGCGGCTTGTTTATCCCCACCAAGAAAAGCTATGCACTGGGCGACGAGGTGTTTCTGCTGCTTACTCTGCCCAGCGACACCGCCAAAATGCCGGTTGCAGGCAAGATAATCTGGATTACCCCGGCCGGCGCCCAGGGCGGCAAAGTGGCCGGGATCGGGATACAGTTTGCCGACGAAGAGGGCAATCGTGAAGTTCGAAACAAGATAGAAGCACTGATC
>JAYNPV010000129.1:4737-8094 GCA_038113925.1 Gammaproteobacteria bacterium
CACCCACACCATGTAACTGTTCGCGAAGATTTTCGCGCTTATTTGTAAGGTTACGATGCTCGTTGATTCACATTGCCACCTGGACCTGATTGACGCCGCGCTGGGCGGAATCGAGCAGCTACTGAAAAATGCCGCCGAACGTGGAGTCGATCACTTTCTCTGTGTCTGCGTGGGGCTTGAAAATGCCGCCACGGTTAGAACCTTGGCGGAACAGCACCGCCAGATTTTTGCCTCTGCCGGGGTGCATCCCAACGAAGTGGCCAATGCTGCCATCAGCGCTGACGAGCTGTTAACGCTGGCATCGCCGGATCAGGTGGTAGCCGTGGGCGAAACCGGTCTAGATTATTTTCGTGGTGATAACGTCCGCCAACAACAGGAACAGTTGGCGATTCACACTGGGGTGGCTCGCGAACTTGGTAAGCCGCTGATTATTCACATGCGTGACGCCGCCGCAGACACGCTGGAGTTGCTTGAACGCGAACGGGCCAGTGAAGTAGGGGGAGTGATGCACTGTTACGTTGAGGACGGTGAATCGGCGAAGCGTGCCATGGATATGGGGTTCATGATTTCATTTTCAGGCATCGTTACCTTTCGCAGTGCCACCAATTTGCAGGCGGTAGCGAAAGATATTCCCCTGGAATCACTGCTCGTGGAAACCGACTCTCCCTGGCTTGCGCCCACCCCCTGGCGGGGTAAAACCAATCAGCCTGCTTATGTTCGGGACGTGGCGGAGTTCGTGGCGAATTTAAAAGCGATATCGCTGGAAGAGCTGGCCGCAGCGACGACTGATAATTTTTTTCGGCTCTTTGAGCAGGCAAACCGGACTGCCGGGCAAACTTCAACTCCCTAACCCGACTGGCTCCTAAGCCGTAGGTTTGCGGGCGGCGAGCAGATAGTTAACCGAGCAGTCTGAGCGTAGCGATGCGCTGTGGGTAATGGGGTTGTAACCGAGGCCGCGAATGCGTTTTACCTCCAGCCCCGCGAGGCGGCACCAGCGGGCGAGTTCCGATGGCCGAATCAGTCTGGCGTAGTCGTGGGTGCCTGGCGGCAGTAACCGAAGCAGTCGTTCCGCTGCAACAATCGCCTGGACAAACGCCGTGGGCGTGCGATTCAGCGTAGCAAAAAACAGCCACCCACCGGATTTCACCAGATTAGCGCAATCGGTGATTACTGCGGCCGGGTCGGGGACATGTTCCAGCAGTTCCATGCAGGTGACCTGATCAAACTCCCCAGGTTTTTGTGCGGCTAACTGGGCAGAACCGAGATGGCGATATTCAATTTCAAGATTTGATTCAAGCGCATGCAAGCGGGCCGTTTCGATTGCCTGCTCGGCCAGATCGATGCCGGTTACCCTGGCTCCGGCTCTGGCCAGGGCTTCGCTGAGAACACCGCCACCGCACCCCACATCCGCGATGCAGGCATCTCTGACCAGGCCCTGCTGATGGATAAATTCCATACGCACCGGGTTGATGTCATGCAGGGTCCGCAAGGGACCCTGGGGGTCCCACCACTGGCTGGCATGGAGGTTGAATTTATCTAGTTCGTTGGCGTCGACATTCATTGTTTCGGTCATGTCACTGCTCCGGTTGGGGGGCGGAAATTATATCGGCCATCGCGTTAATCCAGTGAGGGGCGTCATTCAACGCGGGGATATAGTGAAAACGGCTGCCACCGGCAGTAATGAACTGGTCGGCCAGTTGGATACGGATTTCTTCCAGGGTTTCCAGGCAGTCTGCCGGAAAACCCGGGCAAACCACGTCCAGGCGTTCAATCCCCGATGCCGCCAGATCAGCGGTGACTCGGGTGGCGGATGGACCAATCCAGCGCGCCGCTCCAAAGCGGGACTGATAACAGAGGGTGTAGTCATCCGCTCGCAGATCCAGGCGCTCGGCCAGGGCAGCGGTGGTTCGCTCGCACTGCTGCTGGTAGGGGTCGCCGCGGCGAATAGTGCGCTCAGGCAGGCCGTGAAAGGAGATTAGCAGGTGATCACCTCGGCCGTGGTTTTGCCAACTATCGGATATCGACAATGCCAGGGCTTCAATATAGGCACTTTCGATTGCATAAGAGTCAATCACCCGAATTTTGCTCTGACTGGGCGATTGATTAATGACCGATTTAATCAGTTGCAGGCAACTACCGCTGGTGGTCTTTGAGTATTGCGGGTAGAGCAACAGCACCGTGATCTCCGGGTACCGGGTCATCAAGGTCGCCAATTGTTCGGCTAATCCCGGAGTGCCATAGCGCATGGCAATTGAAGCCCGGGTGGGCCACCCCCTGCGGGTCATTTCCAGCTCGAGTGCGTCGGCCTGTCGGCGGGTGGTGGCTATCAGTGGAGACTCCTGATCGCCCCAGATTTCGGCATAGAGTTTTGCGACTTTGGGTGCGCGTCGGGGAACGATAATCCGCTTCAGCAGGGGAAGCCACAGCCAGCGCGGTATTTCGACCACGGCCGGGTCACTGAGAAATTCGGTTAACCACTCGCCGACAGCGTCGGCCGTCGCGGCAGTGGGACTGCCGAGATTAACCAGCAGGATGGCGTGGGACGGGGAAGGGGTCATGATAAGGGCGATTGATCAAACAACCGGAGGTCACTCTTTATATAATTGGCGGGGTTATTCTAATTGGTTAGCTAGCGTAATTTCGGTATTTCATTAGATGAGAGTAGATATGTTAACGGAGCTCAGTGAGTGGTTGCTTTCCCTGGTCGGCGGACAGGGCTGGGTCTGGCAGGTCTTTATCGTGCTACTGGCGGCGCTGCTGGCAGGTTATCTGCAACGCAGGGTATTTAGAAAAATCCTGGCCGGGGCGGCGCTAACCAAAAACCCCTGGGATGATGCACTGATTCACGCGTTACTGCGGCCAATAACCTGGCTGATCTGGGGGGGCGGTCTGCTGGTCGCCTTACATATCATGGCCACAGAAACCGATCTGGTTCTACCGGGTTCAATTTCATCTATACGCGATCTTGGGATAATCGCTCTACTGGTCTGGTTTCTGTTACGGCTGATTAAAGCCGTTGAAATTAACATTCTTGACCCGGAGATGGATACCGGGGATGCGCTGGATGAAACCACCTGGAGTGCCATCAGCAAACTCCTCAGGGCCTCCGTTTACATTACTGCCACGCTGGTGGTCCTGCAGGCGCTAGGTATCAGTATTTCCGGCGTGCTTGCCTTTGGCGGGGTTGGCGGGATAGCGGTGGGGTTTGCGGCGCGTGATCTGCTGGCCAACTTTTTTGGTGGTCTGACGATCTATCTGGATAAACCTTTCCGGGTGGGTGACTGGGTGCGTTCGCCCGATCGGGAGATAGAAGGAACGGTGGAGCATATCGGCTGGCGGTTGACCTGTATTCGAACC
>JAYNPV010000130.1:0-8093 GCA_038113925.1 Gammaproteobacteria bacterium
AAAGAACCTTTCCGACCATCATCAATGGCTCGCGCCGAAAACGTATCGCCCGCGGTCAGGCGGAAACCCTCAAGGTGGATCTCGAGCGGGCGGATTACTGGTTAGGCCGAGGCGCGCAGGCCAGCGATACCGTGGGCACACTGCTGAAACAGGCCCGCGCCAACTGACGTCGACTGACCGGGTAACACTGGCCACCGTTGGCGCAAGCTGGGGTGTTCGGGGCTGGGTAAGAGTCTGGTCATCCACCAGCCCGCGAGAAAACCTGTTTGACTATAAACAGTTCACCGGCGTGTCGCGCAGCTGGCAGGGTCAACTGACTGTCGAGCAGGCCAGGCCTCAAGGGCGTTTTCTGGCCTACAAGTTTAAGGGCTTTGATACACCCGAGGCGGCGAAACAGCTGAATGGCGTTGAATTACAGGTAGAACGATCGGCTTTGCCCGCTACCGAGCAGGGTGAATTTTACTGGCATGACCTGATTGGCCTGCAGGTGATCACCATTGATAACGTGGATCTGGGGCGGGTCGTCGAAATGCTGGAAACCGGTTCCAATGACGTGATGGTCGTCGAGGGTGATCGAAGACGCTGGGTACCCTTTATTTTGCCGACCGTGATTACAGATATCGACCGGATCAACCGGGTATGCCGTGTCGATTGGGACCCCGATTTCTAGTGGCCTATCGTTTTGACCTGCTGACTCTGTTCCCCGGGTTGGTGGAAGGTTATTGTCAGTACGGAGTGCTCTCACGAGCTTTGCGGGAACGGGTGATCGAGTTGCACAGCTGGAACCCGAGAGATTTCACCGATGACCGGCATGCAACGGTCGATGACACCAGTTATGGCGGCGGCCCCGGGATGGTGATGAAGCCCGAACCGTTGGCCGGGGCGATTGAGGCAGCCCGCGCAGCGGGAGCCGGGGATCGGCCAGTAATTTATCTGTCACCCCAGGGTCGGCGAGTGGATCATGATCTGATAGAATGCGCCGCCGCTGGTACCGGCTTGATCTTGCTGGCGGGTCGCTATGAGGGCGTGGACCAGCGCCTGATTGACCAGCAGGTAGCTGCCGAATGGTCAATCGGTGATTTTGTGGTTAACGGCGGCGAATTACCGGCGTTGATGGTGGTCGAGGCAATTACCCGATTGTTGCCCGGTGCGTTGGGTGATGAGAAGTCCGCGCAGCAGGATTCGTTTGCGACCGGACTGCTCGATTACCCGCACTATACGCGGCCGAGCAGTTTTCGAGGTCAGCAGGTGCCCGCAGTGCTGTTGGGCGGGGATCATGCTGCAATCGCTGACTGGCGGATGAAACAGTCCCTGGGCAGGACCTGGAGCAGGCGGCCGGATTTATTGGCCAGACAGAATTTATCGGCCGAGCAGCTGACGCTGCTGGAAGAATTTAAGAGAGAAAACCCCGATCTGGGTGGACAGAGTTAGTTAACGGGCCAGGGTGGTCCTGCGGAGATAGCAATGAGTAACCTGATTGATGAACTGAATGCGGAACAGATGCAGCGCAAATTACCGGATTTTAGTCCTGGTGATACGGTCGTTGTTCATGTCAAGGTTAAAGAGGGTGACCGCGAACGTATTCAGGCTTTTGAGGGCGTGGTTATCGGCAAGCGCAATCGCGGCATCAACTCTGCCTTTACGGTGAGAAAAATTTCTCATGGAGAGGGCGTAGAACGGGTTTTTCAAAGCTATAGCAAACTGATTGACCGGGTTGAAATCAAGCGCCGCGGTGATGTACGCCAGGCCAAGCTCTATTATCTGCGGGAGCTTTCCGGCAAGGCGGCCCGTATTAAAGAAAAACTACCGGGCAAAAAAAGCGGCTGATTACCCACTTGCCGGCCCGCGAGCTAGTCGGATTGAGGATGGATTGGCCGCTCTCCCCCTTCCTTGCGCTAATTCGCCTAATCCCGACTGGCACCTAGCGGTTCTCTCTCCGGACTATGGGTGACGCCACCATGTCGACCGGTGCAGGTAAAGAGCAGATTGAGCCCTTCCTGGATACATTATGGATGGAGCGTGGCCTGAGTGACCACACGCTGGCTGGCTACCGGCGTGACCTGCAGCATTTTTCCGACTGGCTCCACCCGGGCCTGCCCGATCAGGCAATGAGGGCTGATATTCAGGGGTTTTTGGCCGCAGAATTGGGACGGGGGTTAAGTCCGCGATCAGTCGCCCGGGCGCTTTCGTCGATCCGGGCCTATTACCGTTATCTACTCAACTCGGGTCTGCGCGGCGATGATCCCGCCGAGCAGGTGGAGACTCCCAAGCTCGGTAAATCGCTACCCGTTACCCTGTCAGAGGACGATGTGACTGCTCTGCTGGCAGCACCAGACGTTGACACCCCCCGGGGGCTGCGTGACCGGGCCATGCTTGAACTTATTTATGCCACCGGATTGAGAGTTTCCGAACTGATCGGGCTCAGGGAATTACAGTTGAATCTGGCTGCGGGCATTGTGCGGGTGGTTGGCAAAGGTTCCCGTGAGCGAATCGTACCGATGGGAGAGATTGCGCAGGAATGGCTGCAACGCTATCTGACGCTTGGTCGGCCTGTTTTGTTGAATAACGTTGCTAGTGACCTGATTTTTCCCGGTCGTCAAGGGAAACGGATGACGAGGCAGGCGTTCTGGCATATCATCAAGCGTTATACACAAGTTTCCGGTATTCAAGGGGCACCGTCGCCTCACACCCTGAGGCACGCGTTTGCGACTCATTTACTTAATCATGGTGCTGATCTGCGCGCGGTTCAAATGCTATTGGGTCATGCCAATCTGTCGACGACCCAGATTTATACCCACATCGCCAGGGAACGGTTACAAAAACTTCACGCAGCGCACCATCCCCGAGGCTGACTGGAAATGACGGTTATTACTATTTCACCCTGGAACGGTTTATGACTATCCGTTGGTTTTCGCTACTGCTTTTATTGGCCTTTACTCTGCCCTGCAAGGGCGAGGTTCCGCTGGCGGTGAAGAGGGTGTTCAGTCAATTGGTCCCAGGTGAAATTGGAAAAAATATCACCGAAGCCCCACTGCCCGGCTGGTTTCAGGGACAGGTGGGGTCGCGACTGTTTTATGTTGATTCGACCGGTGAATTTTTGCTGGATGGGCAGGTCTTTAACCTCAAAACCCGAACCAATCTCACGGCAATCGCATTGAATTCTTTCAGACAGGAGTTGTTAAGCGGGGTTGATGAGGCGTCGATGGTGCTTTTCAAGGCGCCTGATGAGCGTTACCGCGTCTCGGTGTTTACCGACGTGGATTGTGGGTATTGCCGAAAACTCCATAACAGCATGGCAGACTACCACCGGTTAGGGATAAGTGTGCAGTATCTGGCCTATCCCAGGGCAGGAATGGGTACACCGACTGCCAGAATAATGGAATCGGCCTGGTGCGCCGATGATCCAGTGAAAGCCCTGACCCGTGCCAAGCAGGGGAAAAAGATCAAGCAGCTGGAATGCACTAACCCGATTATCGACCATTACCGGCTGGGGAATGCCCTCGGCGTCAAGGGTACGCCGGCCATACTGCTGGAGTCAGGGCATCTCGTTCCGGGTTTTGTGGAAGCCCCGCAACTGTTGCAAATGCTGGAACAGGGCTAGTAGCTGACGGACTTGAGAAGATGACCGGTTCATCACAGCAAGATAATTCCACTGAGGCAGACCAGTTGCTGGCTCTGCGTAAGGAGAATCGTTCCCTGCGTAAGCGCCTGGATGACTGGACTCAGCGGGTGCTCGAGAATGAGAAAATAAGCAAACGTCTGCAGCGCTCCGAACTGAAGGTGCTCGCCGCACAGACGATTGCGCAAATTGCAGAAGTGGTCGTTGATGATATTGGTCAGGGCAATGGCAGTATTATCACGTTGGTCGTACACGACCCGGAATTTGAGCTGCAGCGGATCATCGACGCAGAGCAGCAGCCGGGTCTTGCCCAGTGTGTGATCCCTATCCACGACATGGCGCTGATCACCCCGCTGTTACCCCCGCCCTATGAACCCTGTTTTGACCCCTTGTCTGCTGAGGTGATGGGGCGATTGTTCCCAAGGCGATCGAATCAGGTTAAGTCAACCTTGCTGATGCCCTTGGTGCAGGGGGGGGAGCTGATCGGCAGCTTGAATTTTGGTAACAGCGATGAACAGGCGTATGAACGGGGGATGGCCACCGATATTATCGAGCGCCTGGCGGCGATTGTCGCCATCGCTGTACAGAATATGCTTAATCAGTATCGTCTGCGCCAGGCCGGACTAACTGACCCCTTGACCATGCTCAACAATCGACGCTTTTTTGAACAGCGGTTGCTGGAAGAGTTTGATCGAGCGGTTCGTACTCAGCGGCCCTTGTGCTGTCTGATGATAGATATCGATTATTTCAAGCAGGTGAATGACACTCATGGTCACCAGGTAGGGGACAAGGTGTTGCAGCGGGTTTCGCAGACCATGGTCGACCAGATGCGCCGTACCGACGTACTGGCTCGCTATGGGGGAGAAGAGTTCGTCGCGGAGAGGCTCCGACAGGTAATCGAAAAAGAATCCATTTCTATAGAGGGTAATGGGGAAATTTCCATCACAATATCCATCGGCATGAGTGTCCTCGACTCTCACCTGAATGGACAGGACACCCCGAAAACCCTGGTGGCCTATGCCGATCAGGCGCTGTACAACGCCAAGCACCGGGGAAGAAACCGGGTTGAAAAGGAAATAGTCGGCTAAGGAGCGGTTCAGGCCTTGACCGACCGCCCGCCGCTGGCGGAAAGACCTAACTGGCCATTTTGCGTATAGGTGTCCTGACGCTGTGAACCGCCGAGCATCAGTTCGAGCAGGTCTGCTGCCTTGGCTCTGGACAACTGCAATAGGGTGCCGATACCGACCAGATTGCGGCGTAATTTTTGCAGCCTGTTGACCACGCCTTCGGTCACCCGCTGGTTAGGGTCATTCAAGTCGTCATAGTGCCTTTCCAGCTGGTTGACCACATTCTGCAGGGTACTGCTGTGTTCGACCAGCGATTCGCTGTCGGTGGAAATAATGGCCCGACGCAGGTCCTCCAGAACCCGATCCAGTTGGTCAAGTTGTTGATACACCTCGGCTTCGTTAGTCATGGCAGATCCTGATAATTATTTTTTGAATAAAGAATTTTCCATCGCGAGAAAACTGTCAGTCACACGGTCGGAGTCCACCTTGTAACTGCCGTCCGCGATCGCCTGGCGAAGCCGGGCAACCTTTTCGCTATCGACGGGGGCCTCGTTTTGCAGGGTTGCTTCGGTCTGGCGCAGCGCCTGGGTTGCACCGTCGATCGTCAATCGATCGCTGGCGCTACCCGCTGGGTGAGCTGCGCTATCGCTGTCAGGCGCTGCAGGGGTTGCCTGGTTTCCCCCTGCTTGCGCTTTGCCCTGACCAAGCAGGTTGTTCAGTGGCAGGCTGTGGTTGTTATCAATTTTTTCCAATTTTCGCTCCCGACAAGCATGTCAGATTAATGTTGTCGAACCCGATTAAAGGGTTCCATGATGAGGTTAACGGCATCTGTTGAAGTAACTTTACTAATTTATATGCAGGTGGCCGTTGTCTCCCACCTTTGCCCATAATAATTTTTCGGTTTTCGCATTTCGGACTTTAATCGTATCGCCGTCGGCGCCGTCTTCGAGGGCAATCACCTCGGCAGTTATCATAAAGCCCGGCAGTTGAACCGCCGCACTATGGCGCTGCCCCTTGAGGACCAGCAGGGGCCTGCGTAGCTGACGTTGTTTGATCACCTTGCCGAGCTGCAGGGGCTGTCGCGCCTGCATGCCAATAATCTTATCGGGGTCCATAAGGGCACCTGTCGGCAGGCGTTCCAGCCAGCGAGGGTCCTTTTTTATATCCGCCCGGGTGATTACTGAATTGCGTGCGATGTTGCCAGAGGCGATCCACAGATTGACTCGCTGAGCGATCTCGGTGGGTAGATAGATCGACCACTGCTCGGGACCATCACAACTGACTTTAACGTTGACTTTACCCATTCGGGTCAGTGGCAGGTTTGCGCTTGCCAGCGGCTGCTCCGCACAGGTATTTAACGTAAGCCGTCGGTCCGGGTGTCGTATCGCCACGCGACTGGGTCGATCGGTATCAGCAAGAAGATCATTCAGGTATTTCTCGGCGGCGATCATCGCCTGGTCCACGCCTTCCTGATTGGCGCTCAGGGGTAACGGTAGCAGGGTGATCAGAGCAATGAATGGAGCAAGTCTGAACATGAATTACGGCCTGTCGGTGAAATGAGCCGTGGAGGACCACACGCCTAGTAGAGTGAGTGGCCACAGCAGCGCCGCCCGCAGTTGCTGATGACTGTCACTGGGCAAACCGCCCCATAGATGGAGCAGACACGCACCCAGCATCCACCACAAAGTGGTGGACCAGATCGCGAGAAGTAACCAAAGCACAATCACGTCATTTTTCCGGCGCTAGATATCTCTTGTGTCAATGAACCGCCACCGTAGGAACCGGGTAAACCTCGTGTAAGCATGGGCGGGATGGAGAATATCGGCATTTAATCATTACCTGTTGCTATCGACTGCAGGGTTTCAAAATTAACAAAGCAGGTTTGGTGCCAACTCTGTTTGCTAACGGTCAACCGATGGACTTTATTTTTTAGTAAAGAAAAATTCTCCCGTGCCGATAAATTAAGTATCGATCGCGTACCGGGGGCCTCCACGCCGTGAAGGCGGCGGTAGGGTGGAGGCAGATGCCATGCTCAGGGATAGTGTCAGGCGCTTCATCTGCCCGGCTATCTCCCCGGATTGAGGTCGGTGATGGTGGTCGAAAGAGATGAATACCACGCACAAGAATCGTGGGACAAGCACCTGGCTACCCGGAAGCGGCAAAATTCTTCCGCCCCCTGGAGACGGCGATTGCCGCTTTTTGCCGCTTGCAAACGATGGTTTTCTCCAATCAGGATAATTAATTCGATAAAAATCAACGCTTAATCAACTTGGCACACCTGTTGCATTACTGGTTTGCAGAAACCTCAGGAGAGTGCTTGATGAGCAACGTTGATACTTTATTAGGATTACCCGCCGCAGCGCTGGCGGTGCATGATCAGCGCAATACCTTGCTGGCAAATAATCTGGCCAACGCCGATACACCAGGGTTTAAGGCCAGGGATATTGATTTTCGTTCGGTATTATCAGCCGCAAAAGAGGGGTCGTCAGAGTCATTAACCGCGACCCGTGACCGGCACGTCAGCCGGGCACTCTCTTCAGTGTTCCCCAATTCGGTTGTCAATGAGTTGCAATACCGCGTACCCATGCAGAACTCTCTGGATGGCAACACGGTGGAGAGCGACATTGAGCAGGCAGCCTATGCCGAAAACTCTGTCCGTTATCAGGCCGCGCTCAGATTTGTGGACGGCCGGGCTAAATCGCTGTTGTCAGCCATACGGGGTGAATGATGAGCACTATATTTGATATCGCCGGTAGTGGCATGGCAGCGCAGAGTCTGCGCCTGAATCTGGTGGCCAGTAATCTGGCTAACGCCGATAGCACCAGCGGCCCGGACGGCGACGCCTATCGGGCGCAAAACCCGGTGTTCTCCACCGTCTTGCAGGGTGCTCAATCTGCCGCCGGCAGCGGCGTGAGGGTGACCGATGTGGTTGAAGACCCATCCCCCTTGCCCATGCGTTACGACCCTAATCATCCCCACGCCAATGAGCAGGGTTATGTGGAGATGTCCAATGTCAATACCATGGCCGAGATGGCCAACATGATGTCAGCATCACGGAGCTATCAAAGCAACATCGAAATCATGAATACCACCAAGCAGTTGATGCTCCGAACCCTGCAGATGGGGCGTTAATCATGATTGAAGCAACCACCAGCTCCCCATTTGAAGGTCTCGGAACCAGCGGCAGCGATCAGTCCGCTACCAACAGTGCGGACGATCTGGGTATGTCCACTTTCCTGCAACTAATGACTACTCAACTCAGAAATCAGGATCCCAGTGCTCCTCAGGACAGTTCCGAATTTTTGTCGCAACTGGCCCAATTCAGCTCTCTGACTGGATTACAGTCGATTGACCGGTCAATCGCCGGTGCGGTCGAAGGATTAAAATCGGATCGCTTGCTTCAGGCC
>JAYNPV010000131.1:0-4192 GCA_038113925.1 Gammaproteobacteria bacterium
CAGCAGGACTACAAGCGCTGTATTGTCACCTGCAAAAAAAAAGCCCGGTATTCGCCGGGCTTTTTTGCTGTCGAAAAAAAACAGTAATTGCGTAGCAAATTGAGTGACCGCTTGCCAGGTCCGTTGCGGCCGCTTGTTAGCACATTGACCAAAATGTATATGATGATAATATACAATTATGATTAACTGGGCAGCAATCACCGGCTTCGATTGGGATGCTGGAAATGAAAGAAAAAGCGCTGAAAAACATGACGTTACCAAACCTGAGGTTGAGCAGGTGTTTTTTAACCAGCCGTTACTGGTTTTGGTTGACCCAAAGCACAGCCAGGATGAGGCTCGATACCATGCTTTGGGAGTAACCGATGCCGGGCGATTACTGCATATCACCTTTACGTTGAGGTCTGATAGGGCGCTGGTTAGAGTGATTTCCGCTCGTGATATGCATCGGAAAGAGAGGATTATTTATGAGCAAAACTAAACCTATACCAAAGTTTAAGACTGAAGCTGAAGAGCGGGCCTTTTGGGAAGCCCATGACTCGAGTGAATACGTGGACTGGGGTAAGGCTGAACGCGTGGCCATGCCCAATTTAAAGCCTTCAACTAAAACCATTTCACTTCGATTGCCGGAAAGCCTCCTCGATAGCATTAAGATTGAAGCTAACAAGCGCGATATGCCTTATCAGTCATTGATCAAGCTTTGGCTTGCGGACGATGTGAAAGAGAGTAGACAAACCCGCTGAGCGGCTAACAGGGGGTAAATGGACCAGCAGAGACTGTCCCGAATGGCACTAAGTTAAGGGTGTTTTGCGTGTTTTCACAAAACGCCAGGTAACCGCTAATCCGGTCTTTTAAAGGCGCTATATCAGCGTGACCAGGTAGAACCCTTCGACAGGCTCAGGACGAACGGAGTGTTGCCTAAATTATCCCCAAATGGGCTTAACTAAGTGCCATTCGAGACAACCCCCCAACAGCAGGAGCAACTTCAGTCGCGACAGCCGCTGTTTTTTTTGCCCCCACGGTCGCGACTGAAGTCGCTCCTACCGCGCGTCACTCAAACTCAGCCGGACAACAAGCGCTCTATTGTCACCTGCAAAAAAAAGCCCGGTATTCGCCGGGCTTTTTTGCTGTCGGAAAACCCTGTGCCTCAGTCCCGGTTCATCTCCAGGTCCATACCAAATCCCTGGTTTTCCATTTCATGGCCCCAGATATCGGCCACGTAGTACTCTTCCTGCGGCGGGGTGGATCGTCCCTCCCAACCCAGCTCCATCAACCAGCCGGAGGGACAGACGTGATAAAAACTCAGCGCCTTGTCGTTGGAGTGTTTACCCAGCTGAATCGCCACGGGTATCTCCCGATGACGGACGATATCGTGGGCTTTACCCAGATCATCCAGCTCGGTGTACTCGATATTTAAATGGTTGATGCGTTTGGGCATATCCGGAATACCAAACGCCAGTGAGTGCTGGCGCTCATTACAGTGCACAAACCAGGGGGTCGCTTCACCACCGGGGGCTGGCAGTTTGTATTCGATGCTGCCGTCCATACCAAACACTTCGGTGTAAAAATCATAGGCGGCCTGCGGATCATCCTGCCGCAAAATCATATGCCCGAGGCCCTGGGAACCCGCGGTGAACTTGCCCCATAGCGGACGCCCCGGATGAAAAGCCCGGTCGGCCTCGACTCTCGGGGTACAGTAAATCTCAGTGGGATTCCCGCCCGGGTCCACCAGCTTCAGCAGTCCCAGCACATGACGCTCGCGACACTCTTCATCGGTGGCCACCCGGTAATCAATACCGGCATCATCCAGCTGGGCTTTCATTGCCTTCAACGCTTTTGGACTTTTAACCCGCCAACCGAGATACTCGAGATCGTCATTACCATTTTTGTGAACAACAACACGGTGGTGCATCTCATCCATTCGCAGGTAGAAGCGATCGTCTTCGCCCTCTTCCTCGACGATCTCAAAACCGATCACTTCGGTTGCGTAGGTTCTCCAGGCCTGCTCATCGGACACGCTGATACCGATATAGCCCAATTCTGTAACTTCTACCATGGCGGGGTTCCCCATTAATTTTCAAGATAGTGTTGAGAAGGTGGGCCAAACTAGCGAGGGGCCATGGGGAGGGTCAATTGTTGATCGTCGATTAGCCCGGTTTTTCCGCCGGAAGTTGATCCATGTCGGGAAATTTGCCGGTTGCGGACTGACTGGACAGTCGTTAGCCATAAGCGGCAAACTACTCATTCAGCTCACCGGCCCTGGTCCGATTATTCGGCGGTAAAATCAGCTGCCTGCCCGATAGTACCCACCGGCTACCCAACCGTTAACCACTCAAATATAGCGAGAATTAGATGCTTACCAAAGACGACATCGTCGGTTACTCCGCGATGATTCCCACCCCCTGCCTGCCCGGTAAAGAGGGCTGGGATGCCGAACATTCGGTCGATCTGGACGAGACCGAACGCATGGTTGAAAACCTGATTAAAGATGGCGCGGGTAATTTCGCAGTAAACGGTACCACCGGAGAGTGCGCGGCACTGCTGTGGGAAGAGAAGGTTGAGTTCAACAAGTGCATCATCGAAACCAATAAGGGGCGCATTCCTGTGTTTTCCGGGGTGACCGCGCTGGGCACCAAAGAGACGGTGCGGCAGATGAAAGCCTTCCGCGACCTGGGTTCTGACGGCGTGTTTGTCGGCCTGCCCCTGTGGCAGACCCCTTCGCTGGAGATGATGGTGCAGTTTTATGCCGACCTGGCAGAAGCCGTGCCGGATATGCCCATCATGATCTATTCCAACCCGATGTTTTTTAAAAGCACCTTTCCTGTCGAATTCTGGGCAGGGGTGGGCAAACGCTGCCCCACCGTCATCACCAATAAATTTGTCGGCAATATGGTCGATATGCCCAACGCTTTTGCCGACCTGGAAGCGAGTATGGATGCCGCGCCTAATGTCGCCTTCCTGCCCATCGATTTTCTGGCCCCCATGGCCTACGATCTGGTCGGGGATCGCATCAAGGGGGTCTGGTCCACGGGGTGCTCAATGGGACCCGAGCCGGTCATCGCCCTGGTGAATGCCCTGCAGGCAGGCGATAAGGAAGAACTGGGCAAGCTGGCCCACGCCATCCACGGACTGCCCAATGCGATTCCGAATTTCAAAGAATTCCCCATGTATAACGTGCAGGTGGAAAAAACCCGTACCAACGCCGCCGGTTACATCAATGCCGGCCCGGTTCGCGCGCCCTACCAGTACATGCCCGATGACTGGCGTGAACTGGTGGTCGCCTCCGGCAAGGCCTGGGCGGAATTTTGTAAAACCTTCCCGCCGGCACCGTCGAGGGGCTAACCGAAGCCTTGATTCACTCCCAAAAAAGCCGGCGATCGCCGGCTTTTTTTTTACCCCCATACTGCGGGCATCGATCAATCAACAACCTAACGAGTGTTAGTGCAACAACCGGCTGATTTACCTTATAGTGAAAACCGGTAAAGGGATCACATTTTCGAATGGAGAACTCGCCATGGACAGACGGGTCGCTGAATTTTCGATAGACCAGCTCGGCTTTCTCGATCAGCAGGGCGTACCGATTGAGCCGCTGCCGGACGACATTGCCACTGCTGAGCAGATCCGTGCCGGTTATCGGCAGATGGTATTGACCCGGTTGTTTGACGCCCGGGCGGTCAACCTGCAACGTACTGGCCAGCTGGGCACATTTGCCTCGTCCCTGGGCCAGGAGGCGGTCGGTGTCGGCTTATCGATGGCAATGCAGGCTAACGACCGCCTGCTCCCCAGTTACCGCGAACAGGGCACCATGATCGCCCGGGGAACCTCGATTACCGAACTGCTGCTCTATTGGGGCGGCGACGAGCGCGGCAGCGATTTTGCCGGCCCACGCCGGGACTTTCCCATCGCCGTCCCCATTGCCACCCAGACCCTGCACGCCGCCGGGGTGGCCAGCGCGGTGAAATTGCGCGGTGAACAGCAGGCCGTGGTAACCGTCTGTGGCGACGGTGCCACCTCGAAGGGGGATTTCGCCGAAGCCCTCAACCTTGCCGGGGCCTGGCAACTGCCATTGCTGTTTATCGTCACCAATAATCAATGGGCAATTTCGGTGCCCCGTAACGCGCAGAGCCGTGCCCCCACATTGGCACAGAAAGCGATTGCCGCCGGGGTGGAGTCGCTGCAGGTCGATGGCAATGAC
>JAYNPV010000131.1:4202-5031 GCA_038113925.1 Gammaproteobacteria bacterium
CCTGCTGGCCATGGAATACGCCAGTCGCCGGGCGCTTGAAAGTGCCCGCTCAGGCGGTGGGCCTTTTCTGATCGAGGCGATCACCTACCGAATGACCGACCACACCACCGCCGATGACGCGCGCCGCTACCGCGACGACGATGAAGTTTCCGCTCACTGGCGGGAAGACCCGGTGGCACGTATTAAGGCCTATCTTGTCAACCAGTCCGGCTGGTCAAAGGATGATGAAGAAACCCTGCAGAACGATTGTCAGGCCGAGCTGGAAGCCGCCGTCGAGGCCTATCTGCAAACCCCGCCCCAGCCCGCGGAAGCAATGTTTGATTATCTGTACGCAGAGTTACCCGCGGCTTTCCATCATCAGCGCGACCAGGTGATTGCTCGCCACGCGGCCACTGCCGGGGGTAAGCAGCATGACTGAACGCACCCTGGTCGAGGCGGTGAATCTGGCCCTGCAACATGCCATGGAAGCAGATGAAAATGTGGTGGTGTTGGGGGAGGATGTGGGTGCCAACGGCGGGGTGTTCCGCGCGACCGCCGACCTGCAGCAGCGGTTTGGCCCCCAACGAGTAATGGATACTCCGCTGGCGGAGAACATGATTGCCGGCCTGGCGGTAGGCATGGCTGCGGAAGGACTCAGGCCGGTGGCAGAGTTCCAGTTTATGGGGTTTATCTACCCGGCAATGGAACAGATCGTCAGCCACGCCGCCCGACTGCGTAATCGAACGCGCGGCCGCCTGAGCTGTCCACTGGTGTTACGCGCCCCCTACGGGGCCGGGATTCATGCGCCTGACCACCACTCCGAGAGTACCGAAGCCCTGTTTGCCCACAT
>JAYNPV010000131.1:5041-7582 GCA_038113925.1 Gammaproteobacteria bacterium
GATCCCCTCCTCCCCGGCTCGCGCCTATGGTCTGCTACTGTCAGCCATTGCCGACCCTGACCCGGTACTGTTTTTAGAGCCGAAACGCATCTACCGCCTCAACAAAGAGCAGTTTGAGGAGAATCGTCAGCCCCAACCACTCGACGTCTGTTTCACCCTGCGCGAAGGCAGCGATGTGACCCTGGTGAGCTGGGGTGCCAGCATAGTAGAGACCCTGGCCGCCGCCGACCAGCTCGGGCAGCAGGGTATCAGCGCGGAGGTGCTTGATCTGGCCACCATCAAACCGCTGGACATGACCTCCATCCTCGACTCAGTGGCTAAAACCGGCCGCTGTGTCATCATCCACGAAGCGGCGCGAACCGGCGGAGTGGGTGCGGAAATCGCGGCCAATATCGCCGAGTATTCGCTGTTGGATCTGCTGGCACCGGTTAAACGGGTCACCGGCTACGATACCGTGGTTCCCCTGGCGAGAATGGAACATCTCTATCTGCCCGGCGTCGAGCAGATAGTCGCGGCAGCACAGCAAACGGTGGAGTTCGAATGAGCGTATTCAAATTACCCGACCTCGGTGAAGGGCTGGTGGAGGCGGAAATCTCCACCTGGTATGTGAACGTGGGCGACCACGTGGTGGTGGACCAGCCCCTGGTGGCCATGGAGACCGACAAAGCGGTGGTCGATGTGCCCTCACCCCAGGCTGGTCAGATTACCCGCCTGGTGGGTGAAGTGGGTGAGATGATCAGCACCGGGGCAGTGCTGGTCGAATTTGACGGCGGGGCGACTGATGAACCGGCCGCCGAATCCACCGACAGCGGCACCGTGGTCGGTGACATTCAGGTCGGAGACCAGACCGTCAACGAAGAGGCGATTGCGGTCCAGTCCGGCGGGGGGCGGATCAAGGCCACCCCGGCGGTACGGGCGCTGGCGCGTAAACTGGAAATTGATTTGAGCGTGGTCACCCCAAGTGGTGAAAACGGATCTATCACCAAGGCCGATATTGAGCGCGTGGCGGCGATTTTCGACCAGGTCGGGGCCCTGGAAAAACTCACCGGGCCCAGACGCATCATGGCCCAGAACATGACCCAGTCCGGGAACGAAGTGGTGCCTGCAACCCTGTTCGACGATGCCGACATCAGCGCCTGGAATCAGCAGAGCGAACCCACTGCCCGGCTGATGCGGGCGGTGATTGCCGGCTGCCGGGCCGAGCCCGCGCTGAATGCCTGGTTTGATAGTCACGCGCTGGGACGGCGCCTGCTTCAGCAGGTTCACCTGGCGGTGGCAGTAGACACTGATCAAGGGCTGTTCGTGCCGGTCATCCATGACGCGGAAACCCTCAACAGTGAACAGCTGGGTGGCCGACTCGGGGAGCTGGTAACCCGCGTCAAAGATCGCTCCATCACGCCGGAATTACTGCGCGGCGGCACCATTACGCTGAGCAATTTCGGTTCCATCGGTGGCCGCTACGCCGCGCCAGTGGTGTTACCCCCCACGGTAGCCATCGTCGGGGCCGGCCGCGCTCGCGATCGAGTGCTGGCGATTGATGGCCGGGCGCAAATAGGTCGCGTGGTGCCGCTGTCGCTCTGCTTTGACCACCGCGCCGTCACCGGCGGGGAAGCGGCACGCTTCATGAACGCAATGATCGCCGACCTGGCGCTGGAAGATTAGCAGTGGGTGCAACTTTAGTCGCGACCCGGGGGGCTTCGATTACCCCTGCTGTCGCGACTGAAGTCGCTCCTACAATAGATCCGGTCCGCGTCGGGTAATCGCTACTCTTCGATAATCACCCGATTGCTAATCTCGTCGGGGTTGTCGTGGCTGCCGGGGAACTCCCTGGCAAGTACCTCGGCACATTCGTGGATCGCTGTACAAAATCCCTCGGCAAGATCGCCCGCTTTAATCTGAGCAAGCATGTCGAAAATTATCTGCTGCCAGGTGTCAGCGGGGACCCTGGCGTTAATACCACTGTCAGCCAGTATCTCCAGCCGGTGTTCCAGCAGCGAGACCATAATCAGAATACCGGTACGGTCACGAGTGGCGTGCAGCTCGCGCGAGAAAAACGCCTGCAGCGCCCGCTGATGCACCTCCTCATCGATCTTGGCTGCGGCCAGGAAGGGCCTAAGGATGGGGCTGAAACCCCCTAACCAGTAGCCAATGTACAGACCGGGAATTTCAGCCCAGAGAATCCAGGTCAGGTGCCCGACACCGGGCCGGGCGGTGAGCCATAAAGCGGTAACCAAACCAAACAGCAGCGCCGTGACAATTGCCAGCCGCCAGCGCGCACCCGGATAGTCATCACTCTGGCCGACGATCATCGGCACAATTTCGCCACTGGTCCGTTGCTCAGCTTCCGTCACTGCCTGTGAAATTCGGTCCAGATCCGCAGCGGTCAGATAAGTCCGGGATTGATCAGCCATCTACCAGCCTCCGCTCGCGCCGCCGCCGGAGAAGCCGCCCCCGCCGCCACCAAAACCGCCACCGCCGAATCCACCGCCGCCATAGCCACGGCTGCTACCGCCTAATAGCATACCGGCCATCAGCGCTGAA
>JAYNPV010000131.1:7592-8091 GCA_038113925.1 Gammaproteobacteria bacterium
ACCGACACCACCACGGCGACGCCCGGAGAGCGCCGGCGCGATCAGAAAGAAAATCAGAAACAGGATAAATCCAAGTCCGCTGCCGCTACTCTGGCGGGTGTTTCGAGTTCGGCTCACCGGGACATTATCCAGCGTACCGCCCACGCTCTCGGCAATCATCCGCAGCCCCATGACGATTCCCTCACCAAACTGACCCTGTTTAAAAAACGGGGCGATACCGGCGCGGATAATCCGGCCAGCGAGCACGTCGGTGAGATCGCCTTCGAGTCCCTGGCCCACCTCGATACGCATTTTGCGATCGTCTTTGGCAACCAGCAGCAGCACGCCATCGTCTTTTTCTTCAGAGCCCAGTTGCCACTTCTCGACCACTTTAATGGAGTAGCTCTCGATGGTTTCATCGTCGAGTTGGGGGATAACCAGCACCTGCAACTGCGGGCCATGTTGTTGCTGAAACTGGATCAGACTGGCGGCGAGGCGGGTTTGATCAGCGGCACTCAAC
>JAYNPV010000132.1:0-5631 GCA_038113925.1 Gammaproteobacteria bacterium
GGTCAGCAGCGCCAGCGTCAACGACGACCAGAGCAGACCCGGCGTACCAAATGTGGGCGCAGGCAATGCCTCGGGGAAAAACAGCTGATCGATATTGCCACCGAGGAAATAGACAAAAAACCCCAGCCCGAATACCCCATAAACAATCGACGGCACGCCGGCAAGATTGTTTACGGCGATGCGAACAATGCGGGTGACGATACCCTGCCGGGCGTACTCCCGTAGATAGACCGCTGCCAGCACCCCGAACGGGGTGACCAATACCGACATGACCAGCACCATAACGACGGTGCCAAAAATTGCCGGGAAAATCCCGCCTTCCGTATTGGCCTCGCGGGGATCATCACTGACAAATTCCCACGCTTTGGCAGCGTAGAAGCCTATTTTCTCGGCAAAACTAAAGCTATTCGGGTAATAGGCTCGCACCACATGACCGACGGAAATTTCAGACTCCCGCCCGCTGGCATCCACCAGCAGCAATTGATCGCTATTCACCCGGGTATAGAGATCGGCCAGCTCGCTCTGCAGAACCTTGTACCTGGCATCCAGCTCGGCCCGTTCGTCATCCAGCTGCTGCTGGGCCCGTTGATCCAGCCGTTGCTCCAGTTCCAACCCGCGTTCTCTGAGCCGCAATTTCTCCATTGCGTAGTTAATACGGCCAATTTCAACTTTCTCCAGATCAACGATTTTCTCGCGAATTTCCAGCGCGGCCGCAATCGAGGCCTCCATCACGGCCCTGGCTGACTCCCCTTCAGTGACGACCCCGTCCGCCGTGGTCACCCGTTGCAGGTAGCCGTAGTAATTGCCCCATTCCAGCCGCTCAAGCACGACCAGGTTGGCGGGGTGCTCGATCCGGGTAATATTGCCGGCAACCAGCCAGCGAAAATCCAGGCCGTAGAGCTCACGGTTGC
The DNA here is from genome assembly GCA_038113925.1 of Gammaproteobacteria bacterium. GTDB lineage: Bacteria > Pseudomonadota > Gammaproteobacteria > Immundisolibacterales > Immundisolibacteraceae > QNFC01. The sequence goes on from JAYNPV010000132.1 coordinate 912, forward strand.
CGGTTTTGATCAGCAATCGCTGCGGGCTTTCTTCATCGGGCTGGGCCAGCCAGGTGCCACTCTCGGCGACCCGTCGGGTCGCGATCAGCTCCTGATCACGCACTTCGCCCACCAGTACCTGGCTTTTCTCATCGTCGAGCTGATATTGAAATTCAGCCACCTGGGTGGGCCAGAAATGGGAGAGACCGTTAACAGCAATCAGTATCAGTAACCCAAAGACGATGGTGATACTCGCGGCAACCGCGGTGCCACTGAGCCAGATGGCCGATTCACCGCTTCTGTACCATTTTTTAATAGTGCCCATTAGTCAATACAGCCGATCAGAGAGAGCTGTAGCGTTCACGCAGGCGCTGTCGCACCAGCTCGGCCACAGTGTTAAAGACGAAGGTCAACGAAAACAGCACCAGCGCCGCCAGAAATAACACCCGGTAGTGGGTACTGCCCACCTCGGATTCGGGCATTTCCACCGCGATATTGGCCGCCAGCGTACGCATGCCTGAAAAAATATTGAAATCCATTATCGGGGTGTTCCCCGTGGCCATCAGCACCACCATGGTTTCCCCCACCGCTCGGCCAAGGCCAATCATCACTGCGGAGAAAATCCCGGGGCTTGCGGTCAATATGACCACTCTACTGAGGGTCTGCCAGGGGGTGGCACCGAGCGCCAGCGACCCCTGGGTTAAATGTTTAGGCACACCGAAGACGGCGTCTTCGGTCATTGAAAAGATGGTTGGCATAACCGCCACGCCCATCGCAATGCCGACCACCACCGAGTTGCGCTGATCAAAATCAAGGCCCAACTCGTGATTGATCCAGGCACGCATATCGCCGTCAAAAATCCAGCCTTCGATGGTGCCGCTCAGGCTAAAGCTCAGGTAACCGAGAAACAGCACAAACGGAATCAGGATCACTACTTCGACCCCGTCGGGTATCGCCGTACGGACCTGACTGGGCAGCTGATAGACCAGCAGTGAGAGCAACATCACCGCCGGCACGGAAATAACCATCAGCGCAAACAGCCCCGGCAGGTTGTTCTCCAGCGCGGGGGCAAGCCAGAGACCGGCCAGAAAACCGATGATTACCGTTGGCAGGGCCTCCATGTTTTCAATGGCCGGCTTGACCAGCCCACGCAACCGGGGATGCATGAAGTAACCGGTATAGATGGCACCAAGAATGGCGATGGGCATCGCGAACAGCATGGCATAGAAGGCCGCTTTGATGGTGCCGAATACCAGCGGGGTGAGGCTGAACTTGGGCTCAAAATCATTGGTTGCCGCCGAGGACTGCCAGATGTAATCCGGCTCGTCATAGCTTTCGTACCAGACCTGATTCCAGAGTGCGCTCCAGGAAACCTCCGGATACTCATTATCCACCTGCACAAAGGTCTGGGTACCGCTGGTCTGTTCCAGCAGCAGATAATTAGAGCGGGGGGCAAAGGCGATATGCCGGGTCTGTTTATCCTGCTGCTGGGCCAGCAACTGCCGTTCAGAGGTTGTGTTGTAGATACCTAACTGGCCATCTTCGGCCAATACTGCGAAGCCCTTGCGCCGCTCCTCCGGCACAATCAGGCGAATCGCGGCGCCACCCGGCAGGGTCTTGAATCCCCGCACTCGCTCAAGCTCCAGCTGACGATCGGCATTAAACAGCGGAAACCACTGCTGCACCTGACCGCTGCTATCGCCAATCAGCAGCGAGTAAGTACCGGAAACAAACTCCACTGCGGTCAGTTTGACCGGTGCCTGCACCACGGGTGTCGAGTAGACCCGTTCGGCGCCGGCATCGCTGAGCCGGTAGAGCGAGACTACGCCCTCACATCCGGCCACCACCATCAGCTGTTGAATACGATCCATCAATAACTGACAGACCGGCCCTTCATATCGGCCCAGGTGGTCTTTTTCTATTTCGATGTCGGCCGCATCATCGAGTCCCAGAAAAGACTGTTCCGCGACAAAGCGAACCCGCGCCAGCTCACCATTGGCTGCGGCGGCAATCAGCGCCGTGTTTTCATCTTCAGACTGGATAGCGACGCCGGTCAGTGATTCGCCACTAACCAACTCCACCGGCTGCTCACCATAAGGAAATTCAACCCAGGGGGTCAGCTGACGGTTGTCGCCGACAAAGTGAAGGCGATAACCATACTCAACCACCAGCACACTGCCGCTGCTCAACCCCAGTGCCAGTAAACCGCCGTCAGGGTCGTTACCGGCGATAGCGGAGATATGAGCCCCCGTCGGCAGCGGTAACTGCTGCTGTTCAACCGGGTGGCCATCGGCAGTGGAAAAAAACTGCATGCGGCCATCACGGTTGATTCTCAAGCCGTACTCTCCCTGCTCCTCAACGGCAAGATGAACCGTCTCGCTGCCATCATGAAGCGGCTGGGAAAACTCGGCGAGATGGTGAGTCTGAGCCGACCGGAACATCGGTACCACTTCATAGAGCAGGTAAAAAAAGATCAGTGCCACCGCCATGATCACCCCGGCACCGCCTACCGATACCAGCCGGGTCGCCCAGCGATCTTTAGTTAATCTTGATTTAATAGAGGTCGTCATCGTGGGTTCAACACTGTAATCATCACCCGGAATGGGCTCCGTAAGCTGGGACAGCCGGGGCATTCTACCCGCCCCGATTAAACATCAACAGCGGCCTTTGCTCACACCCGATAGCCGCGAAAAAAAACCCCGCGGTAAGCGGGGCGGCTTTAAACGTTAAGTAGCCATATCAGAGGGAGTTCGAAAACTGAGCACCCGACCGCCGTCTCGACGGCCGGGTGCAATGGGTCCTCCAGGTCTTACCAGTCCATCTGCGCGCGGAACTGGAGGATATCCGGCTCGTCGCTGACACCGGCGCCATATTCGGCGTCGGCCATTACATAGTTGAGCATGAAACGCACATTCTTGTTGACGTACCAGTTGAGGCCCACCGTGGTGGTTTCCAGCTCACCGCTGTGAGCACCGGTTGCACCCGTGCCTGCGGCTATGTCGTCCCAATCACTCAGGTCAACCTCGGCCAGGCGAACGGCCAGCTCCCAGGCACCCATGCCGCCTTTGCCCAAGGGATTCTTGGGCTTCACCCGGCTAAAGGCACCTTTCTTTTTGCTGTAAGGGCGTGAATCACCGCCGGTGAGGAAAAGACTGGCGCTGGCGTACCAACCGTCGAAGTCAACATCGGCGAAGCCACTGTCGCGGCTCACGTCCATCTGCATCCACTCGCTCTGCAGTGAAAATGGCCCTGCCACCCAGGCACCTTCGATGCCCACCTTCTGCAGATCATCGATATCGGTAATGCGGAGGATATCATCGGTGTTCACCAATCGAGGCGAGTTGTGCGCATCGGGACGAACCCGCACACGAAGGTCATCTCCTTCATCAGGGGCGCTTTCCTGAGCAACTGCGACACCAACATGCAGCACGTTGCCTTTTTCAGCCACGGGAGCCAGGGTTAACCGGGCACCGGCGCCAAAACCTTCCTGATTTTCGTCACCGTCACCGGCATTCTGCCCGTAAACGCTGGCGGCGAAAGTACCCATGCCAAAACCGGTTTTGTAGCCCACCCCAACGCGGCGGCCGGTGGCGAATACGTTGGGCAGGCCACGCTCCATAAAGGTGATGTACTTGGAACTGGTCAGCTCTTCCAGACTAAAGGGCTGCTTGAACTGTCCAACGGTGATGCTGGCAGGCTTGTACTGGATGTACATGTCTTTCACATCAAGGCTGTTATCGGAAAAATCAACCTGAGCCTTGTAACCCCAGTCGTGATTGAGGTGACCCTTAAAAAAGATCCTGGCGCGGCGAAATTCGGTGCCATCGTTCAGGTCATTGATGGAGGCATCATCATTGCTGGCAAAAGTGGCGTCAGCCATGATCCGACCACCGACCTGAAACTTGAAAGCTCCGTCTTCGGTTTGCGCTTTCAGCCCGCCTTTGGTGCTTACCTTGATTTTGGAAGCGGACTCTTTGACATAAGCTTCGGTCAGGGCGTGATGCTGATCCGCGGTAATCACGTGGTTTTTCAACAGCACATCCAGCAGCTCTTTCTCCGACGCCTGGGCGGGCAGCGTCAATGCTGCACCCATGCCAGCGGCGGCGAGCGCCATAGTGATTCGATTAAGTTTAAACATGAGACTTAGTTCTCCAGATAAAATTTTTCTGATTTATTAACTTGCTTGGCCAGCCAGGCTTACTTGAGCTTGGCCAGCTCCTGATCAACCACCGCAGCCGGCAGCGGGATGTAACCATCCTTAACCACCACTTCCTGACCGGCTTTGGAGAGCACCTGCTTCATGAATTCGCGTTCCAGCGGAGCCAGCGGTTTACGCGGATCCTTGTTGACGTAGACATAAAGAAAGCGGGCCAGCGGGTAGGTGCCTTTGATGGCATTGCCAGGAGTCGCTTCGACGAAAGGCTGACCCGCTTTTTTCACCAGCGGCACCGCACGCACACTTGAGGTTTTGTAACCGATGCCCGAATAGCCGATGCCGTTCAGCGAGGTGCCCACCGACTGCACCACGGAAGCGGAGCCCGGCTGCTCATTCACCGTGGGGCTGAAGTCACCTTTACAGAGGCCTTTTTTCTTGAAGTAACCGTAGGTACCGGAGACCGAATTCCGGCCATAAAGTTGAATGAACTGATCTTTCCAGTTACCGCCAAGGCCTACCTGACCCCATTGGCGGATCGCTTCGTCGGCGCCACATTTGCGGGTCACCGAGAAAATTGCGTCCACC
>JAYNPV010000132.1:5641-8021 GCA_038113925.1 Gammaproteobacteria bacterium
GGAATGGTTAGCCCTTCAATGGGGTTATCTTTATGTACATAGACCGCCAGGGCATCAATCGCCACGCGAATCGGGGTTGGTTTGTAGTTATATTTTTTCTCGAAGGCCTCGATTTCCTTGTCCTTCATCATCCGACTCATCGGGCCGACGTTGGAGGTGCCTTCGGTCAGGGCCGGTGGTGCAGTCGAAGAACCAGCCGCCTGAATTTGAATGTTGACGTTGGGGTAGGAACGTTTGAACTCCTCGGCCCAGAGTGTCATTAAATTGGCCAGCGTGTCGGAACCAACGCTGGAAAGATTGCCGGAAACACCGCTGACAACCTTGTATTCCGCAATAGCTGCATCGACCTCAACCGCCTGGGCAGTTGATCCTGTGCCAACAGCCAGTGCAACAGCACCAGCCAGAACCGAGAAACGCTTCATTTGTTTTACCTCTTAAAGATTGCTGAACCGAATTAAGTCCGGCGCATTCTCTGGGAGGGAAATGACACCAAGATGACAGAAATATTAAAGTTTTATTACGGGGTGAACTTTTTGCGAGCCGGGGCCGTCAATCCCCACCGGGCGGAACATCTGACCCACCACGCCTGATAGAAAACCGGGGATATCGCCACTGGGACGGTCAGCAAAAACGCCGATCGGCCGACCGCAACCCGGACGGTGAACGGCTCAATGGCGGTCAGCAGTATTAAACTGCAAGGCATACCGACCGATTAGAAGTAAGATTACCGCCTTTACCACTGACCCACTGACCCACTGAGCTGGCAGCCAACCGACCTTGGAACCGCAAGTACTCTCCATTCACTACAGTGATCCCCTGTGGATTACCATCGCTTTTTTATCTGGATTAGCGCTCAAGTCGGTAGGCTTACCGCCACTGATCGGCTTTCTGGCGGCCGGATTTTTGCTCAATGCACTGGGCGCTGAGGGAGGCGAGTTACTCGGGGCAATGGCCGATCTGGGCATAACCCTGCTGTTATTTTCTATCGGCCTGAAGCTTAAGCTCAGGGCACTTGCAAAACCGGAGGTCTGGGCGGTGGCCACCCTGCACATGGTCGCCATTACCCTGCTCTTCGCCGTCATCCTTGGCCTGCTTGCGTACACTCGCCTGCCACTGCTGGCCGATCTGGATTGGAAAACCGCCCTGCTGGTCGGTTTCGGCCTCTCTTTTTCCAGCACCGTGTTCGCGGTAAAAATGCTCGACGAACTGGGTGCCAGCGGTGCCATGCATGGCCAAATCGCCATCGGCGTTCTGGTGATTCAGGACATTGCGGCAGTGCTCTTCATCGCTTTCTCCATGGGTAAATTACCCTCTCCCTGGGCGCTGGGATTATTGGCGTTAATTCCGATGCGCCATCTGATCAATGGCGTTCTGCACAAAGTCGGCCACGGTGAGCTGCTCATTCTTTTTGGAATCACCGTGGCGCTACTCAGTGCAGATATTTTTGAACTGGTCGGCGTTAAAGGAGATGTGGGGGCGCTGCTGATGGGAATGCTGCTGGCCGGTCACCCCAAATCCGGCGAGCTATCGAAGGCCCTGCTCGGTTTTAAAGACCTGTTCCTGGTGGGATTTTTCCTGAGCGTGGGAATGACCGACATACCTGGCTGGACCCAGGTGCTGATTGCCCTGTTATTTATCCCGCTGCTGACGCTGAAAACGGCCCTCTATTTTGGGCTTTTTAACTGCTTCTCCCTGAGAGCCAGCACCTCCTGGCGAACCTCGCTCAATCTGGGGAATTACAGCGAGTTTGGTCTGATCGTCGGCGCTGTCGCCATCTCGGCGGGCTGGTTACCGCAGCAGTGGTTGGCGGTGTTTGCGCTGGCCATGTCCTTTTCCTTTATTCTCTCGGCACCGCTGGTGAATGTTCGTGATTCGCTGTACCACAAGTGGCGACCCGGTCTGGAACGGTTTGAACGGCCCCAACGTCTGCCCGGCGAAGAGGATCTTCACCTGGAACACATCAGAATCGTGGTATTCGGCATGGGCCGCATGGGGTCATCCGCCTACCTGGCCATGGAACCCGAATTTCAGGACCACCTGGTCGGCGTGGAGATTAGCCAGGAGAAAGCAGCCGAACACCAGGCACTCGGTCGCAACGTGGTCACCGGCGATGCCACCAATCCGGATTTCTGGATCCGGGCACCCCGACTGCTCCATGGCCTCGAATGGCTACTGCTGACCCTGCCATCGCACAAAGCCAACATGAATGCGGCCCTGCTACTCAAGGAAATGGGGTACAGCGGCCGCATCGCCGCCACCACCAAATACCCCGATGAAGAAGAGGCCCTCAAGGCCGTGGGCGTCGATCATACCTTCAATATTTACACCGAGGCCGGCCTCGGCTTTGCCAACGAACTGCACGACTTCGTAACCCTGCAAT
>JAYNPV010000133.1:0-2898 GCA_038113925.1 Gammaproteobacteria bacterium
TATTTCCAAGACAGGTTGCTCCTGAAGGTTACCTACCCATGGTAGCGGGCCGCAAAAGGGCAACTAGTTAAGCATATTCAGCCGTGCAAATGCAGCCTGCAGGGAGTGGGGGGCGGAAGCGAGTAGGGAGTTTGCCGGAATGGCACTAAGTTAAGCCCTGTTGGGGATAATTTAGCCAACACCCCGCTCGTCCTGAGCCTGTCGAAGGACGCCTTCGACAGGCTCAGGACCGAATAAACGGGGTCAGAGTAAAATTAAACAATATGTTTCGCCTATCTCGCATCACGCCCGCCAATACCCCCGTTTACTTGAGTCAACGAGGCAATAACCGTCAGATTTAGTTACAGTCCCTAATCGCGATACCCCGCGCATCCCCGGCGAGAGCGAAGGTGCTGGCGATACCACCGCCAACACCCTGGGCGAGGAGATATTTTATTCGGTGTTTGGTTGAGCCTCTTGTAGCGGTTTGTCCGCTTTTTGCGCTTTCCTGGCCTGTCGCCATTGGGCGTCTTTCCACAAACCGGCGGTCGAGAAGGATTGCCAGCCCCACCGGGTCCACGACAGCAGGGAGAAGGCGAGCCACAATGCCCAGACCATCATCAGTGCCCGGTAAACCCATAGCGGCACGGAGAATACTGAGGTCTGTACGTAGTCGCTGGGGATTCGGTCCTGATACCAGTTGAACAGGTAGGAGGACGACTGATTTCCCCGCACCAGCATCGCCGGGTCGCCGAGCAAGCCGTTCTGGACCGCGCCGAGTAGCACGGATGCGGTGGCGATGGTTAACAGCACTATGCCCACCTGCACCAGATTGAAGATAGCTGCGCCCTTATCTTCAACCGTGGCAGCATTCGCTGAGCGGTGGTGCAGGGCGAAGAACCAGACTGCCACCAGCACCAGGGCGAATACAGAGACCTGGGTAAGCCCGAGGCCCAGCACTAACCAGGTGGTGGTGCCCACCGGTAGGTAGGCGGAGCCAACCCGCCCGAGCACCACGGCGACCAGCACGAGCACGCTGAGAACACCCCAGAACAGCACCGCAGGGCCCAGGGCCGGGCCGGAGAGCCAGAGCGTCCAGCGGTCTTTTGGCGCATGAACGGTTACTTTGGCGTTGACGCTGTCGCCCCCGAGCGATATCGCCGGTGTGGTCCAGGAGGTGTTAATTCCTGCCATTTGGCGCCATACCAACTCGTAGGTCTGCTCGCCCGGTATCACCGGCAGGGAGCCCCGACCCTGTTCGAGACGAACCGGCTGGGTGCGGCCATCCACTTTTACCGAGAGCAGCTCGGCACCCTCGGGCAGAGTCACGTCGCGCTTGCCGCCCTGACTCGACCGAAGCCGGAATGTCAGCGTTGAATCGGTGGCCCGCTTACCCGGTTTGACAGTCAAGTGACTGCGGTCAATGGTCGAGGTGTTGCCCGATACCCCCTGGGGACGCTCGACGGCAAAGGTGGCCTGTTCGCCTGGCCAGGGGTGCCAGGCCGGTAGCCAGTTTTTGCCGCTATCCTGGTGATGAATCGGCGGAATGCCGTCTATACGGACATGCCAGATCGGCCCGATGTCGGCTCGCCATGTCTCGACCCAGGCAGAATTGTCTGCAGCGGTGAGCGTCAGGGCGTCGACCGGGTCCAAACGTGAGCGCCAGGAGACTTCGCGCTGACCGGCCGCCATGCTCACCAGTACGCGGCCATCGTCCACGGTCAGCCCATCGGTCACCACGGAAGCGCCGGGCACCACCGGTACCTGAACCGACACCGGCGTACCCGGCGGTGAGACGCGCGTCACCCGGGTGGTCACCTGCCATTGAATACCGAAGCGCAGGGTACGTTCCACCCGAAGAAACGGCGGCAGCACGGAGGGAACCAACTCCTCTTGATCGGCGACGGCGTCAGTGCGCACGCGCATCAGACTCAGCTGTTTCTGCGGGCGAAAGTGCTGATCAATCCCTTCGACCGACCAACCTTCGCCCGCTACCCGCACGACCTGGGGACGCAGCGGCAGGGGAATCTGTAACTGATCCACCGGGGGCAGGTAGACCGACAGCCGAACCCGATGCTCGCCCCTGGGCACCAGCAGCCAAAGTTGATTGGCCTGGTTGCGAAGCAGCTGGGTAGTGCCCGCAACTCCCTCGATCTTCACATCGACCGGAACGGTCAGCGACACATCGGCCGGCAGCGGAATGGCCGTCTCCTGCAGGGAGTGGACCCTAAACTCGGCCTCATACCGGTCTGGATGGAGGGTGATGGTCATGGCAGGGATTGCGGCCCGCGGGGCGGTTGTCATGGGCTCCACCAGGCGCTGTTCGAGCTGCTTGAGCAGTTCCGGCGGTGGGAAGTCTGCCGCGCTGCTGTTACCCGAGAACCCGGCCAGGACGGCGACCAGTAGATGGTTCAGCCGCCACTTGCCGCCGTCCTGGGTGAGATCGAGGAAACGCCAGCCCATCAGCAGCAGCAAACCAATCATGACGAAATTCAGGACAAGATGACCGACGGGGCCAATAAGGTGAATGCCGATCTGCTGGTCAGCGGCGACAGGGCCGTTCCACTGCAGACGTGCCGTGCGCCACTGCCAGTTGGGTAGACCGGGACCCGTTTGGATGGTGGCGTTGGGGTCAATCTGATCGAGAGCGGGCTTGCCGGCATATTTGCCTAACCGTCCACGGGTTTCATAGGGGGCAGTGGCCAGCGAGGAGATCACGTCGGATGCCATGCCTTTTGCCTCGCTCCGGAGAGCTGCTTCCTGCCCTTCGAGGTTTCGATGCTGCTGGGCCACGGTCGTCGCCGATTTCGCCGGCGCGGACCAGCGATGTTTTTCCAGCTGAGGGTAGATGCCCTCGCGCGCCTGCTGCACCATGAAGGGCAGCACCATCACCAGAAGCACCACCAGACCGACCAGGCG
>JAYNPV010000133.1:2908-5784 GCA_038113925.1 Gammaproteobacteria bacterium
AGGTTCTTCAGGATCGAAAAGAAATTGCTTGAAGGCGGGACAACCCGAAGCAGCGCCACCACAGCAAGCAGATAGAGCCAGATTGTTCGCGGAGCCTGGGGCTCATGCCACACAAGGCCAAGGGTTACCATGGCCACGGGTGCCCATGGCCAGCCCCATAATCTGCCGACCCCCACAGTGATGATGAGCACGAGGAAGATATCGTAGAGCGTCCACCGCTGCAGCCAGGAGGCCGGAACGTTGTCGACACCGGTAATGGCGAGCACCTGATACCCGGGAGGGAGATGAAGCTTGGCACTGACCCGCTGGAAGTCGCGTCCCCAGCCAGTCGCCGGAATGGCACTGGCATCGCCCTCAAACCGGGATTCGGCCGAAAGATTTAACTCTCCGCGCCGAACTTCAACACCGTTGCGGGTTTCATCTGCCAGGCGGGTGATGAACTGCGGTTTACCATCAACCGTTACGCGACCCAGGGCAAAACCGTCATCTGCCGACAAGCGCCAGCCCGAGGTCATCTTGCCGGAGATCTGGTCGCGCAGGGTGAAACCATCGCCATCGAAATCCAACCAGAGATCGCGGGAGAGGGACAAGCTGTCCGGCTCAGGCTCGGGGTCACCCCGGCGCGTCACCTTGATCTGAAACGGCGTTTCCGGGGTCACCGTGTAGGCCGGGAGGTTCGCCCAATCACTCGGTAGCCGCACCTGGCGGGGATCAATCTGCCGAACACCGTCAATATCAGTCAGGCGATCCCGGGGGGAGGAACGATAGACCCAGACCTCACTCTGCGGCCACGACGATGTCTGATCAACTGAGCGCATCGCCAATTGGGTGAAGGCCGACGGATGCCGGGCGTGCACGCGAAACACCCAGCGCCCTGGGCGAACCTGAACCCGTAGAGAACCGTCCGGCTCCAGCCGCGCCGGCAGTTGACTATCCACCTTCAAGGGCACGAATTGCTCCAGCAGCGGCTTACCTAAAACCACCTCACGCTGCTTTCCGGAAACCTCGACCGCCAGGTGAGTGACCAGGGTGCCGGGGTGGCCATCCGCCACCAGGCGGTAGACCTCCATACTCAACCGATCTTCCGGGGTCTGGCTTTGATCAACAGACGAGCCATCGCGCAGCCAGAGACTTGACTCGCGAATCCGCGGAAAGCGCACCTCCTTGCCATTGAGGCGATACCGAACAATCCCGGAGCGGCCAGCAATACCCAAAGAGGAGGGCACCGAGGACCACTGGAACTCACCGACAATATGGTAGCGACCCGGCGCCAGAAGGACGTAGGGGGCGGAATCCCTCTCAACCACCACCAGCGGCTCATCGCCTACCTTTACATTGACCGGCCAATGCTGCCGATCACCCGGAAGGCGCACCTCACTCCGTCGATATACGGCCACGGATTGATTGAAGGTCGCCCCTGAGTCAGTCGCCAGCAACTCAAGCTCCCCCGGCCAGACACAGTGGCGGCCATCATCTGAATAGCGGACCGGGCAGGTGAGTTCGGAGTGCTCATGCTTCACCCATTCGATCCAGGGCTGCAGCGGCTCAGGGACATCAGCCTCGGCCATCGGTTTAGCGGTCGAAACACTCGCCCCCAACAGGGCAAGCAGGGCCATCCCCGCGGTGATTAATCTACCCATGTCGTCGTTTACCTCCGCTGACCCGATTCCCCGGTAAATGATCTCAGCCGAACGCATTAATCGTTCCGGACATTGAGGCGGTTATCGGTGAGTTGAGTTGCTCGTAGTAGTTTGCCTTAGCTTCGGCGAGAGGTATATGAACGAAAGCTCACGTCAGTGGTTAGCGGTTAAAGCGAGATAGCCCATTCCAAAAAAGGAGTCAAAAAAGCGGGGCAGTCAGGGATCCGTTATTTCATCCTTGCAAGTAGGGAATGTAATGCCGTAATTGCAAGGATGATAACCAGGGAGCTTTATCAAACGACTGATCGGGTTGAAGACAGGCGGGCAGTTGGCTAAGAGGGTCGCCGCGAGCATTCAGGCGGCGAACTGCCGGGTCGGCGCAAATTGCCCCGACCCGGCAGTTGAAGTGAGTTAAATAATCGCCAGCAATTCAACATCAAAAATAAGGGTGGAGAAGGGGGCGATGGCTCCGCCGGCTCCCTGTTCGCCATAGGCGATGTGATGCGGCAGGTAGAGACGCCATTTGGAGCCCACGCCCATCATCTGCAGGGCTTCGGTCCACCCGGCGATGACGCCATTTACCGCAAATTCAGCAGGCTCACCTCGGTCGTAGGAGCTATCAAATACGGTGCCATCCACCAGGGTGCCGTGGTAGTGGGTGCGTACTTTTGAGGTTGCCTCGGGTTTTTCGCCGCTGCCTTCGGTAATGATTTCATACTGCAGGCCGGACTCAGTGACGGTAATGTCGTCACGTTTGGCATTTTCGGCCAGAAATTTCTCCCCTTCGGCGGACATTGTGGCGGCCTTCTCTTCGTCCTTCACCTTCATCCGCGCCTGGATTTCCTTGAAAGCCTCGTTGATCTGATCGGGTTCTACCTGCAAGGGCATGCCATTTAGGGCTTCAGTCACGCCGGTGATGACGGCATCTTTATCCATACCGTCGAAGGGCTGGTTGATCAGTTGTTCGCCCATTTGCCGGCCGACGCCATAGCTGGCTCGCTGTTCAATAGTCGTGTAGTTGTCTGACATGGTTTCTCACTGTTGATGAAGGCCCCAGACCTGCAGGCGAAAAAAGGGGCGGAGTATATACGCCTGCAGCCCGTTCTGACATACCTCTGATTAGTGGGATCAGGGGGCGCGCAGCGCATCACACTCAAGCCCGTGGTGAATTTGGCTCGCGGGTTGGCCAGATAACCAACCTGGAACGCTCGGGTCAGCGGGGCAGCTATCCACAGC
>JAYNPV010000133.1:5794-7996 GCA_038113925.1 Gammaproteobacteria bacterium
ATCCACAGCCCCCAGGATCCCGACCCGTGATGGAGAGGCACGACGAGTCGCTGGCTTTAAATTACTCGTTAACAAGGCTGACGCTGCCGCTTAAAATCGGTGCCTATTGTCAGGCGATTGATGGTTTTATCAAGGGAGCAACAGAGTGCCGGTAGTTAATTACGATGCGGTGATAATCGGCGCGGGGTTTGCCGGTATCTATATGCTCCATCGCCTGCGTCAGCGGGGACTATCCGTGCGCGCTTATGAGCGGGGTGACGGTGTGGGCGGCACCTGGTACTGGAATCGCTACCCCGGTGCCCGCTGTGATGTGCAGAGCATGGAGTATTCCTACCAGTTCGACCAAACCCTGCAGCAGGAGTGGCAATGGAGCGAGCGCTATGCGTCCCAGCCGGAAATCCTCGACTACGCGAATCACGTCGCCGACCGGTTCGGATTGCGGGAGGATATTCAGTTCAATACCGTGGTTAAGCGGGCCCATTTTGACGAGACGGCAGGGTGCTGGCAGGTGGGGACGGATCAGGGGGAAGAGATAGCAACCAAATATCTGATTATGGCCACTGGCAGCCTGTCGGTGCCCAATGTGCCCAACATTTCCGGCATGGAGGATTTTGAGGGCGACAGTTATCACACTGGTGAGTGGCCCCAGGGGGGCGTCGATTTTACTGATCGGGACGTGGCGGTGATTGGCACCGGGTCGTCGGCGATTCAGGCAATTCCGGAAATCGCCCGGCAGGCCGAGCAGCTCTATGTGCTGCAACGGACTCCGGCCTATGCGATTCCCGCCCGAAACCGGCCGTTTCATCCTGGCGAGCAGGAGTCGATCAAGGCCGATTACGACAGTTTTCGTCAACAGGCGGCGAGCACGCCCTCCGGCATCGGTTTTGAAATTAGAGAAGAATACGCCCTCGAAGCCAGCGCAGAAGCGCGCCAACAGCAGTATGAGCAGCACTGGCAGGCCGGGGGTCTGGCATTTATCGGCGCTTACGGTGATCTGCTGATTGATAGCAACGCCAACGATACCGCAGCAGAGTTTGTACGCGGCAAGATCCGTGAAATCGTCAATAGCCCGCGGACCGCCGAAGTGCTGTCGCCGCTGCAGACCTTTGGTTGCAAGCGCATCTGCGCCGATAGCGGCTATTACGAAACCTTTAATCGTGACAATGTGTCGCTGATCGACCTGCATGAGGAACCCATCCAGGCGATCATCGCCCAGGGAGTGGTGACCGCTCAACAGGTGGTAGAGGTGGACGCCATTGTTTACGCCACCGGTTTCGATGCGGTGACCGGCGCGCTGGCAAGAATCGATATCCGCGGGCGTAACCATGTTGCCCTGACCGACAAATGGGCGGAAGGCCCCACTACCTACCTGGGGCTGGGCACCGAAGGTTTTCCCAACTTGTTTATGATCAACGGCCCGGGCAGCCCGTCGGTGCTCACTAATATGCTGCCGTCGATTGAGCAGCATGTTGAGTGGATCGATAACTGCATCAGCCATCTTCAGTCTCACGGGTATCAGGCTATCGAGCCGACCCTCGGGGCGGAACTAGCCTGGGTTGACCGGGTGAACTCGCTGGCGGAACGGACGCTTTATCCAACCTGTAATTCCTGGTACCTGGGGGCGAATATTCCCGGCAAACCCAGGGTGTTCATGGCCTATATCGGGTTTCCCGCCTACGTGGCGAAATGTGCAGAAGTCGAGGCGGCTGGTTACACCGGCTTTACGATCACCTGAACGGCAGCAGAGAGATTCTCCGATGATTAAACCCAAAGCCATCGATCATCTGGTTTTACGAACCGAGCGACCCGAGCGGCTTATCGATTTTTACTGCCAGGTGCTGGGTTGTGTCATCGAACGCAAGCTCTCTGACCAGGCGGGTCTGGTGCAGCTCCGGGCGGGCAGCGCGTTAATCGATATTGTTAATGTATCGAGCGAGCTGGGCCGGCCGGGTGGTCCGGCTCCCGAACCAAGCGGTAATAACCTTGATCACTTTTGTCTGCAGATTGAACCGGCTGATGAACAGATGGTGATTAACTACCTGCGTCAGCAAGGCGTTGCCTGCGGTGAATTTAAGGAAAGATACGGTGCCCAGGGGACCCGGCGGTCGCTCTATTTGCAGGATAGTGACGGCAATAATGTTGAGCTAGTGGCCGCGGATCGATAGGCAGTGCAGAGTGACCAGGAAGAGGCGGAGATCTACG
>JAYNPV010000134.1:0-7948 GCA_038113925.1 Gammaproteobacteria bacterium
GTTTGGGGGCGGTCCTGGCATGGAGGAACCGATTAGCATTCTGCATCTTTGTGCGTTGGAGTGATAACATTCGGCGGCTCTAACCAGCGCTGCGCGATTTCCCAGTTCAATCGCGATAGGAATGACAACAGGGCCATCCGGCGCCTGTGTTGATTGGAATTTAAAGACGGAGAATATTTATGAGTAAGCCCATAATCGCGACCATTATTGGCGACCCGGCCGGCATCGGGCCTGAAGTGGTGGTTAAGGCTCTAGCAGAGGGCACTCCTTATGAAGTGAGTCGCCCGCTGCTCATCGGCTGTACCGAAACAGTGGAGTGGGCCGTAGGAATCACCGGCAGTAATTTCACGGTTCGGAAAGTGACTGAGGTCGAGGGTGTCGGCGAAGACTCTGGGGTGATAGAGGTTTACGACACTGGCAAACTTGACCCGGATGATTATGAAGTGGGTGTCGAGAGCGCCTCCTGCGGCAGCGCGACAGCTGCCTGGTTGAAAGAGGGAGAAGAGCTGGCAACCAGTAAGCTGGTCGATGCGGTGATCATGGCACCCATCAATACCGGCTCAATGAAAATGGCCAATGTGCTGGATCAGATCATTCCACCGGAACCGGGATCGACCTATCTGACGCTCCTCAATGGTCCATTGCGGGTGGTGCACCTGACCGACCATATGCCTCTAAGCAAAGTCAGTGGTGTGATCACCCAGGAGCTGGTTTACAGTGCGATTAAACTGGTTGATGAGACCTTTACCCGCTGGGGTATTCCCAATCCGAGGATAGGGGTTTCCGGATTTAATTGCCACGCAGTGGGCGAAGAAGACGAGCAGGAGATTGTGCCGGGTGTTGAGCGTGCCAGGGCAGATGGCGTTAATGTTGATGGGCCGGTGGCCCCGGATACCGTGTTTCGACGCTGCGTGGATCGTCAGTATGACGTGGTGCTGTGCATGTACCACGATCAGGGGCATATCGCGCTGAAAACCTGGAAATTTGACGGTAACTGCGCGACAACTTTGGGGACAGATTACCTGAGCATGTCCGTGGCCCACGGCACTGCCTTTGATATTGTTGGCAAAAATATTGCCAACCACGAGATGATTCTCAACTCCATGGTACAGGCTGCCAGTTTTAGTGTTGGTGGCGGGTTTGTTGAGTAAGCGGTTTGCGTTGACCCGGTGAGTTTAAACGGCTATCCGCTGTCTGAGCGGGCAGGGCGGCAAGTATCGTCCTGCCCGCTTTTTGTAGTGAATTATTTTTATCTCAATTAGCTGGGGGCCTGCAGTAGTGAACCGATCACCCCGGGCGATTTTATTTGACCTCGATGGAACCCTGGTGGATAGCGCGCCGGATCTGGCGGGCACCCTGTTCGAGCTGTTGGCCGAGTTAGGGGTGCCCGCACCCGCTTACGAGGCGTGTCGCGCCCATGTCTCGCAAGGCGTACGGGGATTACTCGGCTGTGCCCTGGGAATTACTCCCGAGGACAGTGACTATGAAGCATTGCGAGCGCGATTTTTGCAGATTTATGCGACGCGCCTGGCGCAGGAGAGCGAGCTATTTCCCGGGGTTAGAGAGGTGCTTGAGCAACTCGATGAGTGGACGCTGCCCTGGGCGGTGGCGACCAATAAGCCTGCCCGTTTTACTAGCCCATTGTTGGCTGAACTCGACTTGATGCCACCCAGTGGCATTGTGATGACCCCTGATGATGTGGATAAGGGTAAACCCGATCCGGCCATGGTCAAACTGGCGTTGGCGCAGTTGGGCGTGGCGGCTGAGACCTGCTGGTTCATCGGTGACGCCCACCAGGACATGATTGCCGGTAACCAGGCCGGCGTGGTTACCGCCATCGCCGGATGGGGATACATAGGCGATCAGGAACCCCTAGAAGATTGGCAGGCAGACCTCCAATTCAGTGATCTGGATGAACTGCTGGCAAGGATTAGCGCTGCGCGCTAATCACTCAACTTCTATACGTTGGGGCCGAGCATATCCGCAGGATTGACGAACTGATCGAATTCCGCTTCACTCAGCAGGCCCAGGCCAATGACTGCCTGTTTCAGTGTTGAGCCCTCTGCGTGGGCCTTTTTCGCAGCTTTTGCAGCGTTGTCATAGCCGATGTGGGGGTTCAGGGCGGTGACTACCATCAGGTTGCGATCAAGGTATTCCTGCACCTGTTCGCTAAGTACCTCAGTACCGGCCACACAGCGATCAGCAAAGCTGACGCTGGCGTCAGCGATCAGGCTGACAGACTGCAGCAGATTGTAGATGATGACCGGCTTAAAAACGTTGAGCTGCAGGTGGCCGGTAGCACCACCGATGTTGATGGCCACATCGTTACCCATTACCTGGGCCGCCACCATGGTGATGGCTTCTGATTGAGTGGGGTTGACTTTGCCGGGCATGATCGAGCTGCCCGGTTCATTGGCCGGCAGCTGTAGCTCGCCGATCCCGTTTCGCGGGCCGGATCCAAGCAGACGAAAATCATTGCCGATTTTCATTAAGGTAGCAGCACAGGTTTTCAGGACCCCGCTGGTGAGCACCAGGGCATCATGGGCGGCTAACGCGGAGAATTTATTCTCTGCCGAGACGAAAGGCAGCCCGGTGAGGGTTGCAATCTCTGCGGCGACGCGGTTGGCAAATTCCGGGTGGGTGTTCAAGCCCGTACCTACTGCTGTGCCGCCGATCGCCAGCTCGTAAACCTTGGGGAGGCAGGCCTCGACGGCGGTGATATTCTCGTTGAGCTGGTGAACGTAAGCGCCGAACTCCTGGCCAAAAGTCAGGGGGACAGCGTCCATCATGTGGGTACGCCCGACTTTGATAACCCGCTCATATTCTGCAGCCTTCGCGGCGATGGCATCGCGCAGGTGGATCAGCGCGGGGAGCAGCTGGTCATGTATGGCCCGGGCGGCGGCGATATGCATAGCGGTGGGAAAAGTGTCGTTGGATGACTGGGATTTATTGACATCATCATTCGGGTGTACCGGGGTTTTGGAACCGAGGACCCCGCCGGCAATTTCGATGGCCCGGTTGGCAATCACCTCGTTGGCATTCATGTTGCTCTGGGTGCCGCTACCGGTCTGCCAGACGACCAGCGGGAAATGATCGTCCAGCTTGCCGGCAGCGACCTCGGCGGCGGCTTCGGCGATTAGACTGGCTTGTTGGTCCGATAGGATTCCGAGCTTTGCATTGGTCTGCGCGGCGGCTTGTTTCAGCAGGCCGAAGGCGTGAACGACTTCGGCGGGCATTTTTTCGCCGCCGATGGGGAAATTAATCAAACTTCGCGCCGTTTGCGCTCCGTAGTAGCGATCGGCGGGGACTTCCAGTTCCCCCATGGTGTCTTTCTCGATTCGGTGTTCCATTGTCTTTACTCGGTGTTGGTTGAACGGTAGATTGACAGCTACTTTCGTGTCTTCCTAATGATCGCCGTTGATCGGGGTATCGCTGCAAAGCGAGGCGCGCAATTGTATCAACTTCGCCCGCAGGCTTTGTTGGCGGATGAATCACGAATTAACAATTTTCATTATCAGGAGATGGTTTTATGGACCTGGGTATCGCCGGGAAAACCGCAGTTGTCGGGGGGAGTAGTCAGGGGATGGGCCTTGCGATCGCAGAAGGTCTGGCCAGGGAAGGTTGTAACCTGCTGCTCTGCGCTCGCAATGAGGCTGCGCTGGAAGCGGCTCGGCAGCGCCTGCTGGCGGTGAGTGAGGCGGACAAAATTGCTACCCTGAGTGTTGATTTGAGCCTGACCGATAGTGCCCATCGAATAGTGACTGCAGCCACGGAAAAGTGGGGCGGTGTGGATATTCTGGTGACCAATACTGGTGGGCCCAAACCTGGACAACCGAGTGAATTTAGTGATCAGGATTGGGACGAGGCCTACCAGAAGGTTTTTTATAACGTGATCAGGCTCTGCCGGGAGGTGCTACCGGGGATGCGCGAGCGCAGGTGGGGCCGAATCATCAACCTGCTGGCCCTGTCGGTACGCCAGATAGAGGATAACCTGTCGCTCTCATCGACCACACGGGCGGCGGTGGTGGCCTTTTCGAAGAATCTGGCTGAAGAAGTCGCTGCTGAGGGCATCACCATCAACAATGTCCTGCCCGGGTCAATACATACCGAGCGGCTGGAAGAGGTATCGCGGATGCAAGCCCAGCACCATGGCGAGGATCCGGATCAGGCGATTGCCGCACGGGTGAGCAGGATTCCCACGGGGCGCCTCGGCAGACCCGAAGAAATGGCGGATCTGGTGGCTTTTCTGGCTTCCGAACGTGCCGGGTTTATCAATGGGTTGAGTATCCCCTTAGAAGGCGGCCAGCTGCGCTCGGTTATTTAGCGGCTGCACATTAGTTATTTGGCCGTAACCAAATTGTGGAGAACCTAATGAGTTTCAATGTACAGCAGGTGGCGGATGACTTTATTGCCAGCGCGGAAAAGGGCGTTTTTTACCCCCCGGCGTGGTTTGATCGGATGGAAATGGACCAGGCCTGGCTGGTGCAACATGAGCTGCTGGCTCGGAAAGTGGCCGCTGGTGAAAAACACGTTGGCTGGAAAGTCGGCTTGACGGCAAAAGCCATCCAGGAGCAATTTAACGTTCACGAGCCGGTTTGCGGGTATTTGCTTGAGTCGGGAATGATCCCGAGCGGCAGCGAGGGCCGCTGGGAAAAATTGATGGGTCCCGGTATCGAAAACGAAATCTGTTTTCGCATGGCCACTGATTTAAGCGGGCCCGATGTGACTGCTGAGACTGCTCGTGCGGCGGTGGGTGAGCTTTATCCGGCGATGGAGCTGGTGGAGAACCGGGGGGATTTCACCGCCCAGTTAGCAGTTTCACTGGCTGATAACGTTCAACAGAGTGGTTTTGTCCTGGGTAGTCCGATGCAGCTTACCGATGATCTGGATATCGCCACCATCGATGCCAAAGTTTTTATCAATGACCGACCGGTTGGCGAGGGCAATGCCACTGCAGTACTGGGCAGTCCGTTCAACTCGTTAGCCTGGTTAGCCAACAAGCTGGCAGAAGCGGATCGATCAATCAAAGCGGGTGAGTGGGTGATGGCCGGGTCGCTGACGCGGCAGTTTCCGATGCAAAAAGGTGATCACATCCGCACCGAGTTCTTGGGACTGGGCAGCGTGGAGTACAGTCTGAGCTGACTGTCAGCAGAGTCGTGGTTATCGCTGCGGCAGCAGATCAGTGCAGCGAGTACTCTTCCTGCTCATCTACTGGTTCCTGGGCCGTGGGTGAGGCGTGGTGGAGGACCATTACCCAGCCCTCCTCCGTCAGTTCATAGCCGTTAGTGGCCAGTACCGGTGATGAACTTCTGCCGTAGACGCTCAGGGTTTCCTGAACCAGGTGAGTACAGCTATTAGTTGTCTCATGTTGACTGATCAGCTGGGTGTCGACCTCCATTTTTGAGCCGTGTTTGATCATTTCAGCCCAGCTGGCGACAATCGCCTGCCGGCCCACCAGCGCGGGCCAGAGCGGGTGGATACAAACCGTATTCTCGGCGCTGCTCCAGACACGGTTCATCAGTTCAATATCGGCTGTCTCCAGCGCCTGATAAAAGGCTTCGTGGGCAGCGAAGGCAGTTTTGAACGGCATGTTATTGTGGTGTCTTAGCGAATCAGTGTCAGGAATTCACTTCGGGTTCGCGCCTCATTGCGAAACGCTCCCAGCATCACCGAGGTGGTCATGACAGAATTCTGTTTTTCGACGCCGCGCATCATCATGCACAGGTGCTTGGCCTCAATGATAACCCCAACCCCCTTGGCGCCGGTGACGCCGGAGATAGTTTCGGCAATTTCCTTGGTCAGGTTTTCCTGAATCTGCAGTCGCCGAGCATACATGTCGACGATTCTGGCTATTTTCGACAGGCCAAGCACCTTGCCATCAGGAATGTAAGCAACGTGGCACTTGCCGATGAATGGCAGCAGGTGGTGCTCGCAAAGCGAGTAGAGTTCGATATCCTTGACGATAACCATCTCGTCGGTGTCCGACTCGAAGATGGCGTCATTGACCAGCTCATCTATATTCTGCCGATAGCCCCGAGTAAGAAATTCCGCTGCTTTAGCGGCCCGTTTAGGGGTTTCGACGAGCCCTTCCCGTTGCGGGTCCTCGCCGATGCTTTCAATGATTGATCGAAACAGATTTTCCATCATGCAAAAATTGGTGGCAGCTAATAGCCAGCCACTCCTATAAAGTTGTTTGTGAGTTGTAAGGTCAGGGCGTTTTAGCGGAAAAATCCAGCACTACTCGAAAACCGGTAAACCGGTCGCGGGTACCCTGATCAAGCGGTTGGCGGGCCGAAGACCGCAATTGATCCGCATTATCGGCGTAGGAGCCGCCGCGGACAACCCGTTGCCCGGTACCGGTGCGTGCGCCGCCGTTGCGGATAACGGAATCATGATGATCCTGCCAGTGATCCGCCACCCATTCGCGGACATTACCCACCATATGGTAGAGGTGATAATCGTTGGGATTGATCGCCTGGTAGCTGTTCGCCAGCGGTGAGGTCGCTTCGCGGTTCGGCGTGGGTAGATCGATGAGCTTCCAGCTCTCGCCGCGTATTCCCATTCTGCTTCGCTGGGCAGGCGGTAGTGGTTGCCGGTTCGTGAACTTAGCCAGGCCGTATAATCTACTGCTTCCTGCCAGCTAACACCCACGACCGGAAGCTGCTTGTCGTTACCTGGATTGGCCGGACAGTCAGCACCGCTATTTTTGCAATAAAGAAAAAAGTCCTGGAAAGAAATTTCGTGCGTCGAGAACGCCAGCACTGAAGGGATGGTGACTTCTGTGACGGGTGATTCTGACGGGTATCGAGCGTTGCCCATTTTGTAGGTGCCTGCGGGGATCACCGCCATTTTCGGCGCGCGCACCCTGCTGCTGAGGAAATCACTGCAGGTACGTGCCCGATAGTTAATCAGGTCAGCCGAACAGCCATTACGCTCCGACAACACGATGGACGCGGGGCGTTCTTTCCTTACTGTTTCGCGGGTCGGCGCAGGTGGGTGCACAGCAGTGGATTGTTCATCATTCATTTCAGAGGATGATGGTTGCGGCGTGGTTTTGATTGCGGCCGCGGCCGGAAGCGGATTCGCTTTGTCACTAGTGTCGTTCGGCTGGTTGGCTGAAGTCATGTCGTTGCGTTGCTCGGTCAAAGCGGGGGCAGGTGGCTGGTTTTCTGGCGCCGTCGATGTTGAAACTGTCGTTTCATCCGCAGTGGCAGAGGGTGAAATATCCGGCGTAATGCCGAGGAGTGGTTCTGCCTCCAGCGCAGGTAGGGCCGCCAGCTGTTCCGGCGGCTCGGGCCAGCGGACCTGGGGCAACGAAAGCGCTGCCGATAGCGCCTCGATTTGCTCGCGTTCATGAGCATCTATCGTCACTCCAGCACTCGCCATGGTGACCAGTTCAGCGGCTCGACTGGCCACTAGCTCGGTAACCGCAGATATCGTCGGCAATTCCTGCAACTGCTCTTTCATTTCGGCGTTTTGTTGCGACCATTCGGCCAGAAAATCACTGGCTACCTGGCTATCCCAGCCATGCTGGTGAAGTGATTCCAGCGGCTGTTGCAAGCTGGCGGGCAAGACTGGCGCATTGCGGATGACCGTATCCGTTGCTGGTTTATTGGCGGATGGGCTCTGGTCAACTTCTCTCTGGAACGGGTATAAAAAAGCAAACGTCAGGATTGCAATGGTCACGCTCGCCGCGACTATGGCCGCTTGCGGGCGGCGCGACCCCGTGGGGGCGGTGCCCCCGACAGACTCATCTATGTGCGCTGTTGCCTGGGGGGCAGTTGTCAGGGGCGTGGCCGTTAGATCACCGTCATCGCCAAAGTTTAGTGAAGTCTGATCAGGACTCTCAAAGGATGGAACCGGGTCTCCATTGATGAGAGCATCGACAAGTAACCGGCGCCTGCGCAGATACTCTTCACGCGGTTCCACCTTGCCCAGATAGTAATCC
>JAYNPV010000135.1:0-7834 GCA_038113925.1 Gammaproteobacteria bacterium
GCGGGTTGCGGTACGCTCCCCGGAAAGCGCCCGATTTACCGCACTGTCTCAACTCAAGTGATTGTCAAGTCAACAACCCCGTGGCTGGTGATCAGGGTTTTTGCGGAGCCATCGCAGACGTCGTCGAAGAGAATAATGTTCAGGCAGTCGTGCCTGGCGTTCGGTACTTGCAATCCATCAAAGCCAAGAAAATGAGCCGCCTCGGCCACTTCCTGAGTGCGAAGGTATTCTCTGGTGCGTTGCTGGTAATGAGCTTTGCCGTATTGATCGCTGTTTACACCCAATGCCCGCAACGCTGCGAGATCGACCAGCCGTAGTGACTGAGCCAGAACCAGATGAAGTTCATACAGCTCGTAGGTCGGCTTCGATGGCGCGACCGGTTGCCCCTTCACTCTGCCTTCAACGCGACCTGGCGTGGCAGTGCCGTTTCTCGTTGAGTGATACGCCTGCTTCTGGTTGGTTTTATTTGCTGCTGAAAGCGCCGATCCCCCAGGGCTGAGTGATGGGTAGGGCCTGTTAGTCCTATTCTGGGGACGCTGAAAAGAATTGTAGGAGCGACTTGAGTCGCGACTGCCACCGTTTCCGCTTCCGCCGCCCCGCGGTCGCGACTGAAGTCGCTCCTACGGTGAGCTCTGCAGTTCCCGATTATTCGTCCGGCATGAGGCGGGCGCCTTACCCAGGTCTTCATGCTGCGGGTGGGCCTGAGCAGGAATACATCCCTCCACCGCGGATTGCCGCTGTTGTGTGACAAGCAGCTCAAAGGAGCAAACGGGGAAGGACCACGGTTTTTATAAGCGGAGCCTCAGGCTGCCAGCTGACCCTGGGCAATCACCTGTACACTTTTTTGGGCGGGATCGGATGTTCATATATATTTAGCGGTCAGGGTTCAGGCGCTGGCCATCAGCATGGGCGTAACAGGAGAGGCGGATGATTTGTATTATTCTGAAAATGAAACTCAAGCCCGAGAAGGTTGGGGGGTTGCTGGAGACCATGCACAAGCTGATTCCCGAAGTGCGCAAGAGGCCGGGTAATCACGCCAACTATTTTCACCGGGTGCCGGATCAGCCTGATAGTTTTCTGTTTTATGAGCAGTAGGCGGATGAAGCGGTGCTGATGGCCTACCGCGCCCATATCGCCGAATATGGCATCGACATGAATAATTTGTCCGATATGCCGGTGGAGCCATCAAGTTGCCAGGGTTACCAATGCCTTGACTGGCGGATATTGAGTCTGATGTAGAGGGAGCTAAAACGATGAGTGCAGACAAAAAATTACATTTCGGTGCGTTTATGCGCCCGGCGAGCATTCACACCTGCAGTTGGCGACACCCGGCGGGCATGGCCGACGCGAATTTTAATTTCAAGGGCATGGTGCAGTTTGCCCAGACTCTGGAGCGGGGCCTGTTTGATGCCATGTTCATGGCCGATCATGTCAGCCTGCTGAACATGCCACCGGAGGCACTGATGCGCAGCGCGACGGTTACTTCATTTGAGCCGGCCACGATTTTACCGGCGCTGGCGATGGTGACGGAGCACCTGGGGCTGATTGCCACCGCATCCACGACCTACAACGAGCCTTATAACATCGCCCGTAAATTCGCCACCCTCGACCACATTAGTGGCGGCCGTGCCGGCTGGAATATTGTTACCTCCACCAACCCGCAGGAGGCGTTGAATTTTGGGTTGGAAGAGATGCTGGAACACGACACCCGCTACCGCCGTGGTCGTGAGGCGTACGACGTGGTCACCAAACTCTGGGACAGCTGGGAAGATGATGCCTTTTTGCGGGATCAGCAATCGGGTATTTATGTTGATCTGGAGAAGATGCACCCGCCGCACCACAAGGGGGAGTTCTACTCGGTGGATGGGGCGCTGAATATTGCCCGGCCGATTCAGGGCTATCCGTTAATTGTCCAGGCCGGAGCGTCAGAGGCAGGTCGGCAATTTGCTGCTGAAGTGGCCGAAATGGTGTTCTCCGCCGCCAGCACCATGGAAGATGCGAAAAGCTACTGTGACGATGTCAAGGCACGGGCGGTTGCAGCCGGGCGTTCTTATGATGACCTGAAGGTGTTCCCCGGTAATTTTGTTGTCGTGGCCGATACGGTGGCTGAGGCCAGAAAGATCAAGCGCGAACTCGATGACATGGTTAACCCCGCCAGTGGTATCGGAACCTTGTCAGTGCAGCTGGGTTGCGATGCCTCTGAATTTGATCTGGACGGACCCCTGCCGGAAATTCCCCCGTCCAATGCCAGCCACACCTCGCGGCAAAAACTTATCGACAAGGCCCGTGAAGAAAATCTAACCGTGCGCCAACTGGCCCAGTTTGTGGGCGGGGCGTTTGGTGCTCTGGAGATGGTGGGCACACCGCAAACCGTTGCCGATGAGATGGAAGAGTGGCTGAGGACCGGGGCCTGTGACGGATTTAATGTGATGTTCCCCTATCTGCCCGGCGGGCTCGATGCGTTTGTCGACAAGCTGGTGCCGGAACTGCAGCGCCGTGGCCTTTATCGCACCAAGTATGAGGGTAAAACCCTGCGCGAAAATCTGGGGTTGAAACGACCGGCTAACCGTTACGTCGCCTAGTCCTGGGGGCCTGTCGGATTGAGGATGGATGGGCCGCTCTCCCACTGCCTCGCTGCAATCCCCCTAAACCGGGCCGGCTCCTGGTCAAAATCAAATATTGCCTGAACAGCAGAGATTTCGTAGGAGCGACTTCAGTCGCGACCTCGGGGTGGTAGCGACGCAGGCTGTCGCGACTGAAGTCGCTCCTACAACTCCTATCAGCGACCCTCGCTGGATTCGTTTGGAATAACCAAAACTCGCGCCGCGTTTGGCCGGGCGGAGGGAAGAAACAGGGCCGCGCTGGCCGCCGGGTTAGAGGGGAAATACCAGTGGAGAAAACTGGCGACAAGATTCCGCTGGCGAATCAGACCCTCGCCCGGTTCTCCACCGGCCGGGCTGGAGTCACTGCGGCGGGCGGTCGCCGTAAATACCGGGGGTTCTACGAATGCCGCATAGTGAAAGGTATGTCCACGCAGAAATCCCTGGTCGAACTCAGCACCCTGTAGGCCGATGCCGGCGAGTCGCTGGTCCACCCTGGCGGTAGCAGTGATTACCCCGGCCAGCGCGCGCTGCCTGCCCTGCTGATCCTGCAAGGCGTCGAGCAGGTAAAGCATGCCGCCGCACTCGGCGACCATGGGGCGACCGGCGGCATAGAAGTCATTAATCGCGTTTAACATTAATTGATTATCCGCAAGCGCATCGAGAAAAAGCTCGGGATAGCCGCCGGGTAAATAGAGGGCGTCAATCCCCTCCAAAGTGGTGTCCGTCAGGGGCGAGAAAAAGCGCAACTCTGCCCCCATGGCCTCGAGTAGCTGCAGATTGGCCGGGTAAACGAAACAGAAGGCCGGATCGCGGGCCACACCGATGCGCACTCCCTTGAGGCATTTGGGGGGCGGTTGGCCCTTGGCCGGTGAAAAACTCACCGGGGCGGGCAATTGCGTTAATTCGGTATTGGCAATCAGGCCACTGGCCGCATCGAGTTTCTGCTCCAGCGAGTCGATCTGGTCGGCCATCTGCAATCCCAGGTGGAGCTCCGGCAACTGGATGGTGTCGCTGCCAGCTATGCCCCCCAGCCAGGGGACCGACACCGGCAGGCTTTGCTGCAGCATGGTCCTATGTCCCGGGCCGGCAACCCGGTTGGCCACCACCCCGGCAATGGTCAGCGATCCGCGATAATTGGCCAGTCCCAGGGCGACTGCACCAAATGTCTGCGCCATGGCGGAACTATCTATCACCAGGGCGATCGGCAGGCCAAACGCCTGGGCAAGATCGGCACTGCTGGGGTCGCCGTCGAACAGCCCCATCACTCCCTCAACCAGAATCAGGTCTGCTTCGAGCGCGGCTTCATAGAGAAGTTGTCGACAGGCGCGCTTGCCGACCATCCATAAATCAAGTTGATAAACCGGATGGCCGCTGGCCTGTTCGAGAAGGGTCGGGTCGATAAAATCCGGCCCGGTTTTGAATACCCGCACCCGGCGGCCCTGCTGGCGGTGATAGCGGGCCAGTGCCGCAACCAGTGTGGTTTTACCCTGACCGGAGGCGGGAGCGGAAATTAACAGCGCTGGGCAGGATCGTGACCTGAACATGGGAGTATTCTGACAGAGTCCACGGCCGGAGCCGCAGGGGTACCACCCAGTGCAGTGACCGGCTGCGCCGGGCGGCGGATTATTTGGTTCCTTCCTCGGGAGTTTCGGCGGAAGCCGGGGGTGCGGAACGCACCGCCGGGCGAAATCGGTGGATGCGCTCTTTGGTGAGTGGGTGGGTGGAGAAAAAGTTGGGCATCTCTACTGAATTGGTCCGACCTTCCTCTGCCCCGGCGGCGGGGGCTTCGTTCTCCCGGGCCTGGTCGGCAGGGGAGGGGTCGAACATGGCCAGTTCCAGCCGTTCCATGATATTGGCGAAATGCTCCGTCGCCAGGCCGAGCCGTTGCATTTCTGCCAGGGCGTAGGTATCGGCCTCGGTTTCCATCTGCCGGGAGTATCCGGCCTCCATCAACAGGTTGGGGGTGCCGACCACCAGCGAGCCGGCGGCAGTGATATCACCGGTGAGGGTGGTGGTAAGAATCGCCAGGCCGGAATGGGCGAGTATCTGGCGCAGGCTGTGGCGGTGCTGTAGATGGCCGATTTCGTGCAGCCATATCGCCTGTATCTCCTGGTCACGTTCGGCAAGTTCGACCAGCTCATCGGTCATGATGATGATGCCGTTGGGAAAGGCGAGGGCATTGGCACCGACAGGACCACCGCCGCGAAACTCAAGCCGGTAATCGTATTCTGTATTCTCTCCGGGCAGGAGGCGGGCGAACTGATCCTGCAGAGAGGCCACCCGCTCTGGGGGTAGCGCAGAGGGACTGAAAATCAGCCGATCGAGTGATTCAACCGCCAGATCGCCCAGCTGTTCGGTAATCTGGGTGGGCAAGGCATGGGCGATGAGGTTGCTCGCCCAGGGAATTCCCCAGCGCGCGCTGCCCGCAAACAGGGCCACCACTAACAGCAGTGCAACCAGCGCATAAATCGAGCGGCTCTCCCACCGGTGCAGCCAGCCGCCGTGGTTGCCGGCGATTTTCGACCAGTGGTCAATGACCGCGTGGTCGCTGGATTCCACCACTGCGCCGTCGGTAAAGATTAGTTGTCGGGGAGTGGTGCCGACCCGGCTTCCAATGTTGATATCGCTGAGGGGAGTGGGCGGGCGCAGCGGCGGTTCCAGGATCACCGCACCATCAATCAGCGAGGCAGTGACCGGGTGAGCGGTGGAACTCTGGCCATCAATATAGTGGCCGCTGATTTCCCCGGACACTGGGGTTATAACCCCAGATCCAAATCAAAGGCGTCGATCATGCCTTCGCCCAGTGCGTTCTCGTTTTGCGCATCAGCCGAGAGTATGTTGTCCAGGCTCTGCGCCTCCAGCGCTGAGACGCTGGCGACATATCGGGCCATGCGTACCTGCGCCCAGGGGATCAGCAATCCCAGACTAAGGCCGATTGCTAATGTGTTGGTGGCGTAGATTTTGCCGACCGGGTGAAATTCAAGGTGGGAGCGTACTCGAGCTTCGCCGAAATGGATGTTGTCGTAGATCAGATTGGTGCGCTCCGCCCGAAAGTAGCCGCCGGAGTAAATCGCACAGCCGTAGATTAACAACACCGCTATGAAGATGCCGAGGGGCAGCAGGGCCTCACCAGCCTCGCCGACCAACATGCCAGCAACAAAGCCTGCGCCAAAAATAATAATCATCGCCAACGTAGTGATGGCACCCATTAGTAAAAAGCCGACCAGATAAACCCGGTAAAAACTGCCGCCACCGATCCTGGCGGAGGCCGCCAGATTGCCGTAATAGCTGTGATTGACCAGTAGCCGAACCCGCAGGCAATCGAGAAAGGGGACAAAGGGCAAGGCCACCAGGTAGACCAGGGAGAGGAGAAAGTCTTCCGGTGTGGCGCGAAAATCATCGGGCACTTCGCCGCCGGCGTTGCTGGTCATTATTTCGGTCAGCGTGGCCGGGTCCAGCAGATGGAGTCCGCCGTACAAAATGCCGGTGATCGCCAGAATAATCACCAATGGCGAGAGGAATGCCCGATAGGCGGTGGAAAAGCGACAGGGAAAATTGAAACGTATATTTCTGTATGCCGAGTAGCGCATCCGAAAGCGCCAGGAGGCCACCAGAATGGCGGGAATCAACAAGGTGCCGATAACCAGCAGCCCCATGGCAGTGGCGGGCAGAAAATTCCACCCCGCCCAGAAAAGTACAAACAGGGAGAACGCAATAATCCTGCCTTTGAGAATGGCGACCGGGTCGGCGAGATAGGTAAAGGTCTGGTCACCGAGGCTCAGGTTGCCGTAGAAATAGCGCATTCTGCGTACCTTCGCCCAGGCCGAGAAAATGCCCAGTGTCAGCAGCGTCAGCAGGATATTAACAATCCAGATCTTGAAATATTCCCCGCCACTGCCATGAAACTCAAAACCGAGTCGTTGCGGCGCGCTCTGCTCAAGCTGGTCTGTGGTAGTCGCCATTCGCGCTGGTACTCCTTTTGTGATCGACCGGGGCGTTATTGGGTATGGGGATGAGTATCTACGTTAGTCATGGATATGGCCAGAGCCGATTAGCACAATTTATCAACCGGCGACCACGGGGCGCTGGGAACGCCGGCTGTCGCGACTGAAGTCGTTCCTACAATCCTGGTCATAGGCCATCCGGGGTTTATCTACAATTATTCTGCTGACGGCTGAAGCTAGTCGGCGAGAGGCCACTTTCCCTTTAGCCAATCCCGTCTGCTTTAATGCGTTTATAGAGGCTGCGACGTATAATTTGCCGGCGGTTGATCGCTCGCTTTCCATCCTTCGTTATTATTTCAGAGTAATCCGTCCATGAGTGCGTCTAGGTCAATGTCGGTGAATCAGTCGCTGACGTTTCAGGAATTGCTGTTGCGTCTGCAGCAGTATTGGGCGGCCCAGGGCTGCGTGCTATTACAACCTTACGACATGGAGGTGGGGGCCGGTACCTTTCACCCGGCAACCTTTCTGCGCGCCATCGGCCCCCAGAGCTGGGCGGCGGCGTACGTTCAACCCTCCCGTCGGCCTACCGATGGTCGCTATGGCGACAACCCCAACCGGTTGCAGCACTACTACCAGTACCAGGTGGTGATCAAACCGTCGCCGGAGAATATTCAGGATCTCTATCTGGAGTCACTGCAGGCCCTCGGGGTTGAACCGCTGAAAAACGATGTCCGTTTTGTGGAAGATAACTGGGAATCGCCCACCCTGGGCGCCTGGGGACTGGGGTGGGAAGTCTGGCTTAACGGCATGGAGGTGACCCAGTTCACCTATTTTCAGCAGGTCGGTGGGATCGCCTGTCGGCCGGTGACCGCGGAAATTACCTATGGGTTAGAGCGCATCGCCATGTATCTGCAGGGGGTTGATAGTGTTTATGACCTGGTGTGGACCAGCGGGCCACAAGGCACTGTGACCTATGGCGATGTGTTTCACCAGAATGAAGTTGAGCAGTCCGCCTATAACTTTGAATGGGCGGATGTGGAGCAGTTGCTGAGTCAGTTTGATGCTCATGAACGCCAATGTCTGGCGCTGGTGGAGGCGGGTCTGCCGCTGCCGGCGTATGAACAGGTGCTGAAGGCCTCCCATGCGTTCAACCTGCTCGATGCCCGCCGCGCCATCGGCGTGACTGAGCGCGCGCGCTACATCCTGAGGGTGCGCACCCTGTCGCGGGCGGTGGCCGAGAGTTATGCCGACAGCCTTGAAAATGGTGATCAGGAGTCGAATGATGAG
>JAYNPV010000136.1:0-7780 GCA_038113925.1 Gammaproteobacteria bacterium
ACGCTGATATAGCGCCTTTAAAAGACCGGATTGGCGGTTACCTGGCGTTCTGTGAAACCACGCAAAACACCCTTAACTTAGTGCCATTCGCGCCTGACCGGATATTCGTGCCCGGTCCGAGGTCACTACCGACAGAACTGATTAACCCTAATTTAATGCCCTGGCTCAGTCGGCTCCCGGGTTGGCGTGTCGCCGGTCGCGATGACGGGAGGGGGGCCGGCTGGTGTAGGCAAGCCAGGCGCTTGCGCCGCCACACAGGGCGCCGAACAGCCAGAAAATGAAAAATGCGAGGGAGTAAATCCCCAGATCATCGAGGGTTGATCCGGTGATCAGCTTCAGGTCGCCTACATCAATGTAGACGAAAATCAGCGCGGTAAGCGCTCCTGCGCCAATAAATGCGGGCCAGGCTGCAATGCCCAGGCGCGCGGGCCAGAAATTCTGTTTCATCTGCTCCTCCATCCAATCCATTCAGATCGCCCAGTCAGTTGGGCAAGCCTAGTCGCTATTTAACCCGTACTGCAGCCGGCCCTGTGCCTGCCACTGGGGCTCCTCACTCTGCAACAGCCACTGCCAGCGTATCTGGTTTCCTGCCGCTGCCGGTGGTAGCTCGGCAACCCATTCCACTGACCCTGTTTGACTCATCGGTAGCGCAATATCGTTGCCGGCCCGGGTGGGGTGCAGCAGAGTTAACCGCAAGGTGTTGGCCTGGAGGGATTGGGGAAGTCTGGCAATGAGCAATCGGTCGTCGATACCGGCGACGACGGAGGCTCCCTCCGGGTTTAGCTCCAGGTGGGTGGCGACTTTGCTGCCCGAGGCTCTGATACTGCCGACCACTTCGCCGTCCGGGTCCTGCAGGGCAATTGACAGGGTGATGAAGCTGGCAATCACCACCGACAGCAGCAGGCTGAGAATAAACCAGGGCCAGAATTGGCGATGCCAGGGGGGTTCAAGGTAATCACTCATGGGGCGCATCTCCTGGGTTACCAATGGGTGGGTGATTAGTTGGCCGGGTGCTTAAGGAGGCTCTGAAAAACTCTGGACGAAGTAGCGGGTGATTCGGGAGGTTCAGATTTGAGGCGGGAAACGCACGTAATAGCCGGGCTATTGCGCAGTTTACCCGCGACAAAGAGGGACCTTCCGAGCGCCTGATACGAAGTCATGAATTGTTCAGAGCCTCCTTAATTTATCGGGCCGATAAATCGGCTCTCCGCCTTCGCAGTGAGTCCGGGATCATCGATGGCCTCAATTACAAAGCGAACATCATTGGTGGTGCGGTTAAGGTGAATGGGGTCTATCCGCAGCGCCAGCGGCACGGAGCGGATCTGGTAGGCATCCATGCCAACCGGTGGCAGCGGTTGACTCGCCTCCAGTTCGATATCAGCATCCATGGAGA
Organism: Gammaproteobacteria bacterium; assembly: GCA_038113925.1. Lineage (GTDB taxonomy): Bacteria > Pseudomonadota > Gammaproteobacteria > Immundisolibacterales > Immundisolibacteraceae > QNFC01. The sequence goes on from JAYNPV010000136.1 coordinate 1,394, forward strand.
TTCGAAATTCATGGGGTTCACTGTCCATGTTGATCAAACGCAGGGTGTAGACGTTTTCCACCAGCCCCTCCGAGGTCTCCCGATAGAGCGATATCCGATCACGGATAACGTCAAGGTCTATCGGCACGCGAAACAGGACAGTGGCCCCGATGGCCGAAATAATAACCACCAGAAGGGCAGCATAAATAAAAATGCGGGGGCGTAGTATTCGGGTTTTTCCCCCGTGCAGCGCCCGCTCCGTGGTGTATTTCACCAGCCCTTTTGCGTAACCCATTTTTCCCATTACGTGATCACAGATATCCACGCAGGCGGCGCAGTTGATGCACTGATACTGCAAGCCGTTACGAATATCGATACCGGTCGGGCAGACCTGTACACAGAGGGTGCAGTCGATGCAGTCACCCAGGCCGAGGGCCTTGGGGTCGCTGCTGCGTCTGCGTGAGCCGCGGGGATCACCCCGCTCCTTGTCGTAGGAGATGATCAAGGTGTCCCGGTCAAACATGGCGCTTTGAAAACGAGCGTAAGGGCACATGTAGATGCAGACCTGTTCGCGCATCCAGCCGGCATTCAAATAGGTAGCAAATCCATAAAAACCGCTCCAGAACAGCGGCCAGGGTGAGACATTCAAGTTATAGACGTCGACCGCAAGCTCACGGATCGGTACGAAATAACCCACAAAAGTGAAGCCGGTCCAGGCGGCAAAGGTTATCCAGATAAAGTGCTTGGTGCCTTTAATGGCAATTTTATTTAACGACCAGGGGGCCTGGTCGAGTTTCATCTGCCGGGCGCGACTGCCTTCAACGAACCGTTCGATCCAGAGAAATGATTCAGTCCACATGGTTTGTGGGCAGCCATAACCACAAAAAACCCGGCCGGCCAGCGAGGTGACAAAAAACAGCCCCAGTGCCGCAATGATTAACAGTCCTGTTAACAGAATAAAGTCCTGGGGGAAAAAGGTCAGTCCAAATAGATGAAAACGGCGCGCTGGCAGATCCCAGAGCACCGCCTGATGGCCGTTGATGTTTAACCAGGCGAGGCCATAAAACAGCGCGAAGAATGTGCCGGCCACCGCCTTGCGCGCAAACGCAAACAGGCCGTGAACTTCACGGGGAAATATTTTTTCGCGTTTGGCGTACAGGGCCTGCTGTTCTGCTGGAGAAAAGGGTTCTCGGTTGACAGCAGGCCCGGTTTCAGGCGGATCGGCACTGTTCAGCATAAAACGTTACCGCCGCGACAGGCTGTATACATAGGCGGCCACCACATGAACTTTATCTTCGCCAAGAAACTCCTTGTGGGGCGGCATCACCCCGCCCACGCCGTTGGCGATGTTTTGGGCGATCTGCCCACGACTGGCACCGTGAACCCAGGTCGGGTCGGTCAGGTCATGTGCGCCCAACATCGGGTTGCCGGTGCCGTCCGCGCCGTGGCATGCGGCGCAGAGCATAAAGCGAGCCTTGCCCGCCGTTGCCAGTTCGTTATCGTGGTCCCGGCCTGCCAGTTGGAGCACGTACTCGGTGACCTGTTTGACACCTTCTTGCCCCCCCAGGGCGGCCTCCCAGGGTGGCATCAGACCGTTACGGCCCTCCATAATCGATGCTTTGATCGCCGCCGGATCGCCCCCCCATTGCCAGGCGTTGTCCGCCAGATTGGGAAACCCCCGGGCACCCTGACCATCGGAACCATGGCAGAGTGCGCAGTGGTTGAGAAAGAGCCGACGGCCCACGGTCACTGCCTTGGGGTCTTTGGCCAGGTCGGTGATTTCCCGCGCTGCCAGGCGCTGAAACAGTGGGTCATATTGCGCGTTCGCGGTGGCGACCTGTTCGGCGTGTTGGCCGGTCTGGGTCCAGCCCAGGGTGCCGGCAAAGTTACCCAGGCCCGGATAGAGCACCAGATAGGCGAGTCCGAAAATGATCGAGAGATAGAACATCCACAACCACCAGCGCGGCAGGGGATTGTTCAGCTCGACCAGGTCTTCATCCCAGACGTGGCCGGTGGCCTCGCCTGCCCCGACTACATTCTCCTTGGTGCGGTTAGCAAAGCGCACCAGCCAGAGGCAGGCGAAAATATTGACCAGAACCAGAGTGATAACAAAAACGTTCCAGAATGGGCTTAACATTTGCTTCGTCCTTGTTGGCTGCGTTGATGGGCCGGTTCGTCGGCAAACGGCAGATTGGCGGCTTCGTCAAAGCGGGGCTTCTGTCTGCGGTGATAGGCCCACCAGCAGATACCCAGAAAACTGGCGAGCATGAACAGGGTGAAGCCGGACCGAATTAGCATAAGTGTCATGACGGGTCTCCGTTACCGTTTGGGCATGGCGGTGCCGAGTACCTGTAAATAGGCGATGAGCGCATCAAGCTCGGTTTTGTTGGCCAGCGATGCCCTGGCCTTGCTGATGTCATCATCGTCGTAAGGCACGCCAAGGGTGCGCATTGCCGCCAGTTTCCGCTCGATCAGCGAATCATCGACCGGCGTGGCTTCCAGCCACGGGAAGCCGGGCATGTTGGATTCCGGCACCACAGCCCGGGGATCAATCAGGTGAATGCGGTGCCAGTCATCGCCGTAACGGCCGCCCACCCGTGCCAGGTCAGGCCCGGTGCGTTTGGAGCCCCAGAGGTGAGGATGGTCATAGACAAACTCGCCGGCCACCGAATAGTGGCCGTAGCGCTCGGTCTCTGCCCGCAGCGCCCGAATCATCTGCGAGTGGCAGTTATTACAGCCTTCGCGGATATAGATATCCCGGCCTTCCAGCTGCAGCGGGGTGTAGGTCTGCAGTCCGGCGACCGGCTCGGTGGTCTCTTTCATTACGTAGAGTGGCAATATTTCTACCAGCCCGGCGATGCTGATGACGATAACGATCAGTACCGCCATCAGGCCGATATTGCGCTCTACCGATTCATGATTTGCTGCCATGGTGGTCTCCTAAGCGGTCTGGGGAATAGCGTCTTGCACCTGCTCGGGCCGGGCCGAAGCGATGGTGCGCCAGATATTCCACGCCATAATCAGCATGCCAATAAAAAACAGCAGCCCGCCCACCAGGCGAATGACGTAAAAAGGAAAAGTTTTTTCAACCGACTCAATAAAGCTGTAGGTGAGGGTGCCGTCGTCATTGACCGCCCGCCACATCAGTCCCTGCATCACCCCGGCGATCCACATGGAGGCGATATAAAGCACGATGCCTACCGTCGATATCCAGAAATGCACCTCCACCAGGGTTTTGCTGTAGACCTCCTTGAGGCCATAAAGACCGGGTATCAGCGAATACATAGCGCCCATACTCACCAGCGCCACCCAGCCGAGTGCCCCGGAATGGACGTGGCCGACGGTCCAGTCGGTGTAGTGGGAGAGGGCGTTGACGGTTTTGATCGACATCATCGGCCCTTCGAAGGTGGACATGCCGTAAAACGACAGGGAGACGATCATGAACCGCAGCACCGGATCGGTGCGCAGTTTTGACCAGGCTCCGGAGAGGGTCATGATGCCGTTGATCATCCCGCCCCAGCTGGGGGCAAGCAGAATCAGCGAAAACACCATACCCAGCGACTGAATCCAGTCCGGCAGGGCGGTGTAGTGCAGGTGATGCGGCCCGGCCCACATGTAAATCGAGATCAGTGCCCAGAAATGCACCACCGACAGTCGGTAAGAGTAAATCGGCCGCTGGGCCTGTTTCGGAATGAAGTAGTACATGATGCCGAGAAAACCGGCGGTAAGATAAAAGCCCACCGCGTTATGGGCATACCACCACTGAATCATCGCATCGGTGGTGCCGGCATAGACGGAATAGGATTTCCAGAATGAGACCGGTATGGCCGCGCTGTTGACCAGATGGAGTACCGCAACAGTGAGAATAAAGGCACCGTAAAACCAGTTTGCCACGTAGATGTGTGGCGTTTTACGCTTGATGATAGTGCCGAAAAAAAGCACGGCGTAGGCCACCCAGACCACTGTGATCAGCACGTCAATGGGCCACTCCAGTTCGGCGTACTCCTTACTGCTGGTAAAACCCAGCGGAAAGGTAACGGCGGCGCAGATAATGACCAACTGCCAGCCCCAGAAAACCACCGCCGCCAGTTTGTCGCTCAGCAGCCGTACCTGGCAGGTACGTTGCACCACATAGAGCGAGGTACCGAATAGCGCACAGCCGCCGAAAGCAAATATCGCCGCATTGGTGTGCAGCGGCCGCAACCGGCCAAAGTGAATCCACGGCAGATCAAAATTAAGCGCGGGCCAGGCAAGTTGGGCGGCGATGATCACGCCGACGAGCATGGAAACCACGCCCCAGACGATGGTCATCACCGCAAACTGCCGCACTACACGGTAGTTGTAGGTCGTTTCAGTCACCACTAATCTCCTTGGTTAATTTTTCATCATCGTTATCCGTCTGCGCGGATTCCCATTCGTCTCGTAAACACTCGATGCCCGGTCCCTCCAGGTCTTCGTACTGGCCCCGGTTCACCGCCCAGATAAACAGCCAGACACCGCCGGCGACCTGTAACAGTCCAAGGGGTATCAGTAGAAACAGCGAGCTCATGCGGTGCTCCTGGCCTGCAGGCGCAAGGCATTGATCACCACGATCAGCGAGCTGGCCGACATGCCCAGTGCTGCCATCCATGGCTGGATAATGCCGCTGGCGGCCAACGGCAGGGCAACCAGGTTGTAAGCCAGCGCCCAGACCAGGTTCTGGCGAATAATGCGCTGGCAATCACCGGCCAGGCGGATCGCCCGGGGGATCACCGCAAGCTGATTGTTAAGCAGCACCGCGTCCGCACGGGTTTTGCTGATGTCTGTCCCCTGACCCATGGCTATGGCCACGCTGGCACCTGCCAGGACCGCGGCATCATTGATTCCGTCACCGACCATGCCCACCGGTTGCTGCCGTTGCAATCGACGTAGTTCGGCAAGTTTCTGTTCGGGAGACAGCCGACCTTTTGCATAGTCAATGCCGAGCCGGCGGGCAATGCTGTTCGCCACTCCCCGGTTGTCGCCGGAGATCAGCCCGGTGCGTATTCCCATTGTGTGCAGCGCAGCGATTGCGTCAGCAGCATCGACCCGGGGGCTATCCTGAAGTTCGATTCGTCCGAGCAGCCGGCCCCCCTCGGCGAGCCAGAGTGTGGTGGCTTCAGATCCTTCGGTCGCGGTTTCAGGGTTTACCTCACCGAGCTCGGTGGCGGGCTCGGCAGCCGGTTCGGTTGCATAATCAAGGTTGCCCAGCCGGTACTCTTTACCGCCCAGGTCGCCACTGATGCCCCGGCCGGCGACGGTGGTTAACCGGGTGACGGTTAATGCCGGGTCGTCGGCACCGGCAAAGGCTCTGGCAATCGGGTGAGAGGAACCGCGTTCCAGGGCGGCGCAGATGGCCAGACAGGCAGCGCTATCAAGCTCCGCCAACGGCTGGACCGCCTCTATCGACGGATGGCCCTGGGTCAGGGTGCCGGTTTTATCAAACAGCAGTTGGCGGATGCGCGACAGCTGCTCCAGCGCCCGTGGCGAGGTCACCAGCAGTCCCATTTCGCCCAGTTTTCCCGTGGCTGCCGTGAGCGCTGCCGGCGTGGCCAACGAAAGGGCACAGGGGCAGGTTACCACCAGCGTGGCCAGCGCGATTTCGAAGGCGCGGTCGGGGTCGACCTGTAGCCAGTAACCGGCGATGATCAGCGTTGCCAGCAGCAGAGCGCCGACAAACCAGGCAGCGACCCGGTCGGCCAGCGCGGTCTGAACCGGGCGACTGGTTTCGGCGCGTTCTGATAACCGGCGGATGGTGGAGAGTCGAGTATTTTCGCCCGCCTGGGTGACCTGAATTTCAAGCGGATTGCCCACATTCAAGGTGCCGGCATAGAGCAGCTGTTCATGCATTCGCTCGACCGGACGTGACTCGCCGGTGAGCATGGCTTCGTCGAGGGTCGCTGATTCACCGCAGAGCAGGCCGTCCGCCGGTAAGGATTCGCCGGACTTCACCAGGCAGCGGTCGTCGGGGATCAGTTCATCCGCGCGGATCATCTGGCTGCTGTTGCCTTGCAGTCGATGGGCCATCTGCGGAATCGCCCTGGCCAGGTTATCGACATGGCGACCCGAGCGCATGCGTGCCCTGAGTTCCAGATAGCGCCCGCCGAGCAGGAAAAAGATGAACATGCTTACGGATTCGAACCAGGTTTCGCCCTGACCGGCGATGGTGTGCAGGGCACTGGCCAGAAAGGCCGCAGTTACCGCTAGTGCTACCGGCACATCCATGTTTAGATTGCGATGGCGCAAGGCGGCCAGCGCATTGCGCAGAAACGGCTGACCGGCATAACCGACCACCACACTGGTGACCAGCAGGCTGCACCAGCGTAGCAGTTGTTCAATCTCGGTGGACATCTCATCGGCGGCTAAATAACTGCCGGCGGTGAGCCTCAT
>JAYNPV010000137.1:0-547 GCA_038113925.1 Gammaproteobacteria bacterium
CGAAACTCGGTAGAAACTAGTCCCGACAGCCCGGTCTGGAGGGCAATCGCGATTTCCTGATTGGATACCGCAGCGCGGCGGGCGCGTGCTTCATTGATCTGCACGATTAACTTTTTTGCCCGGGGGCCCCAATCATCAGTAAGGTTTAGGGGGCCGGTCTGTTTGCGCAGGTATGCCTTGACTTGATCAGCGTACTCAAACAGTACCGCGTTGTCCGGTCCAAGTAGCCGAACTTGTACCGGCTTTTCTACCGGCGGGCCGTTTAATGTGCGACGAAAAGTGGCGGTGAGATCGGGGAAATTGTCGAAGGTGAACTGCTCCAATCGAGTAATCAATTCATTGATCAAGCGATGGTCGCTCACATTTAGCAGCAGATAGGCGTAGTGTGGTTTGGGTGGTTTGGGAGTGTGACCAAGCACGTAACGCGGCCCCCCTTCACCGATATAGGCAACCCAGTCAGTTATACCCGCCCGTTCCTTGTCGGCCATAAGTTCGGCTTGGATGAAATTCTCGATTAGTGCAATTGCTTCCCGAGTAGTGTCGATAT
>JAYNPV010000137.1:557-2381 GCA_038113925.1 Gammaproteobacteria bacterium
CTGGAAAAAAAATGTTGGGTACGTAGCGAGCCAGATAAATAGCCCCGGCAAACAGTAGCAGGATTACGGCGAGGCTGGTCATTCGATGGCGCAGAACTGAGGATAACCACCTGATGTAGTGGTCTGCGAAGCTACCAGGCTGGTCCGAGATATGGTTGCGGTTACGGCGGATAAAGTAACTGCACAGCAGCGGAATCAGCGTCAGTGCCAGCAGCCAGGATGAAAGCAGGGCGATGGAGACCACCTTGAACAGCGGTGCGGTGTACTCCCCGACGGTGGACTCGGCAAGAAAAATCGGTAGAAAGGCCGCCGCAGTGGTGAGGGAGGAGGTGAGCAGCGGAATTCGTAATTCGGCTGCGGATTGAACGGCCGCTTCATTTGGGTCGATGCCGGCATCCACTAGTACCTGGGTGTTTTCAGCCATCACAATGGCATTATCCACCAACATTCCTAGCGCGATAATCAGTGCGGCAAGGGACATTCGGTCGAGACCGATATCGAAACTTGCCATCACCATAAATGTAAGCAGAATCGCCATCGGAATCAGGCTCGCCACAACCAGTCCGGTACGCAGACCGAGGAACAGTAGCATCACTGTCATGACCACGGCCATTGCTTGAAGCAGATTGATTACGAAGCCATTTACTGAGGCTTTGACTCGCCCCGGCTGATAGGCAGCGACATCGATCTCCAATCCCCATGGGTAGGCGCTGCGCAGCCGTGTGAGGGCGTTGGTCACCTGTTCACCCAGAGTGATGATGTTGCCGCCCTGGACCATTGAGATTCCCAGGGCAAGCGCCGGTGCCCCGTTGGCGCTGGCCAGCGAAGCGGGCGGATCAATGTAACCCCGATATACCCGCGCGATGTCGCCGAGGTAGACCACTCCGCCGCCGCCCGGCAGCGAAACTAGAGTGCGGCCGACATCGCGCACCGACTGAAAATTGCCCGTAGGTTCCAGCACAATGCGCTCCGGGCCGACGGTGACTGAGCCGCCAGGCACAATGATGTTGCTGGAGGAAAGGATGTCGGCAAGCTGCCCCGGTGCCAGCCCCAGTTCCGCCAGGCGGGCATTGTTGTAATCGATGAATAGGCGCTCTTCCTGGTCTCCGTAAATCTCCACCTTGGCGACCTCGCCCAGCAGCAGCATTTCGTTGCGTACCTCGTCCGCCACCTGTTTCAGTTCCGCGTAACTGAACCCATCGCCGGTAAGAGTAAGCACGACTCCATAGACGTCCCCGAATTCGTCATTCACTACCGGCATGATGCTGTCCGGCGGTAGCTCGGGAATGACTCCCTCTACCTTGCGGCGCAGGCTGTCCCAGATAGGGCGCAGGTCAGTGTATTCCTCTTTTAGGTTCACCTTGATGATGGAAATGCCGGTGGCCGACTCGCTGGTAACGTAATCGAGTTCCGGCATCTCTTGAATTGCTTTCTCGAGTTTGTCGGTTACCAGCTGCTCAACCCGTTGTGGGCTCGCACCAGGAAACTGTGTGACCACCTGGGCGACACGAATGGTGAAACCAGGGTCCTCGTCCCGGGGCAGGTCAAAAAATGCGCTCACACCCCCCAGCAGCACCATAAGTAGCAAGACCGCAGTAACGCGGTCGTTTTCAATAGCCAGGCGGGTCAGGTCCATGATTCAACTATCGCTATTGCCAGGTAGTCGCACGGCCATGCCGTCCTGCAGGCGGCTGACGCCGGCGGTGATCACCCGGTCACCAGGGGATACGCCGGTGAGCACTTCCAATCCCGACGCAGTCAGGTTACCAACGGTCACCGTGCGGCGGCGGACTACCCCCTGTTCCGGTGCGCCGGGCTCCAGCA
>JAYNPV010000137.1:2391-3222 GCA_038113925.1 Gammaproteobacteria bacterium
CAGAGAAACGAACCGTCCGTCACGATCTTCTCCGACCGCGACGGCGGGTAGAAGGAGCCGGTTACCATCCATGGCGCGGAACTCAAAAACCACCTCTGCTGCCATGCCAGAGCGAATATCGGGGTCGGCCTCATTTAGTAACACGGTTACCGGGAACGTGGTTGAAGCGTCGGTAGAAGCGACGCCTACTTCGGAAACTAATGCAGTGAATTGTCTGCCGGGCAGAGCATCAAAACCAACTATCGCGGTATCTCCCTCCTTGATTCCGACGATCAGCAATTCAGGTACGGCGATGGTCACTTCGTAATCCTCGCCACAGGTTACCTCTACTACCGGAGCCGCTACCGCCACGTTTTCGTTACGGGTGACTAAAGTGGAAGCGACCAGGCAATCGCCGGGAGACCGTAGTTGGGTATAAGTCAATTGCAAGCGCGTCGCTTCGAGCTGTTTTGCGATAGCCTGGAGCTGTGCCCGAGCCAGCTCGAATCCGGTACGCGCCTGGTCGAGTTCACCTTTAGAAGCGGTGTTGGTCTCATACAAGCTACGGACGCGCTCGTAGTTGGCGGTCGCGTTACGCAATTCCGCACGTGCGCGATCCAGCGCTGCTTCGGCCTCTTGAACGCGAATTTCGTAGTCTCGGGCGGTGAGGGTGGCGATGATTTGGTCTGGAACGACAGAATCTCCTACCTTGACCGGCAGCGTATTCACAGTCCCGGCAACCTTGAAACTCAACATGGAACGTACCACTGATTGCGCCTGGCCGGTGAAAATTCGGCGTTGGCTTTTGCCACCTGGCTCTATTTGCAGAAAACGGACCGGCCTGAGTTGGGA
>JAYNPV010000137.1:3232-7639 GCA_038113925.1 Gammaproteobacteria bacterium
TTGCTTAGGGAAAGACCACGTCATCGCGATGCTCCTCAAAGTATATTTCCAAGCGTTTAAACCAGTTGCTGTGAGTTGCTGGATCAATAAACAAATCCACCAGCCCGGCAGCGCGCTGTACCCGCACGTGGTCGGCTAGAAAGGTATAAATTGCGTTGGCGGAACGCTGTTGCGCCGCGAGTGCAGCGCCCTGTGCGTCGAGCAGGTCAATAAGCTGAACTGCGCCGCGCTCGTAAGCATCTGTTACCAGCTCGAGATTGCGAGCAGCTGCGCTTTCCGCATCCTGCGCCAATCCAATACCGGCGAACGAGGCCGCCGAGTCTTGCAGCGTAGAGCGGATATTTTGTTCCACTCGTTTCTGCAATGCGGTTCGTTGTGTGCTCAACTGGCGTAACTTATGGCGCGCTTCGGCAATTTCGCTGCGCCGTTTCCCGCCGGTATACAGGGGTAATCTAGCGTTAATGGTCAGCGTCCAGTCAGTGTCGTTGGCTCCGCGACCGAGGGCGGGAATGGGCGATTTGCCGACATCTTCGTGCAGGTTTTCCTCTAATGCCCCCTTTAGCTCCAGGTCCGGCACCCAGAGCGAGCGACGTGCCGCGAGCATCCGACGCTGTTGTGCATTAATTCTGGCGTCCAGTGCCGCCAGTTCTGGTGAGGCCCTGAGTCCCTCTTGGACGACATAATTGCGAAATACGGCAAAGGTCTGAGGATCGCGGACATATTTAAAAAATCGCAGGTCGGCGACAATCAGGTTTTCATCCGAAAAATTGGTCTCTACAATACCGAAGCGTTCTTCAAGGGGCCGGTTAAGTAGCCTGTTTAACGCCATTTCCGCCTGATAACGTGAGGCTTGCACGTCAAGCAGCCGTTGTCGGTCAGTGGCCAGTTCGCTTTGCCAGCGAAATACCTCGCCAGGACCAGAATAGCCCACCTGCTTGCGGATCTGGGCACGATCGAGGTTAGCCCGAGTGGTGCGCAGATTTTCGGTTTCAATGCGCTCCACGCTGCGAGCAGAGAGCAGATTAAGATAGGCGATTGCTGTTTCAGCGGCTATATCCTGACGTCGGGTCTCCTGATCCTCGACTAGCGCCACTTGCTGCAGCTGAGCAACATCCCAGCCGGCACTTACCTGTTCAGAAAACAGCAATTGGCTAAACTCCAGTGCGGCGTTGGATCCGCGTCGTGGAATTCGACCGCCACTAGTGTCAGCACGGTCCCGGTCGATCTGGGAGGAGATTGCCCCTGCCACAAGCTGTGGTAGCAAGGGTGCTCGGGCCTGCCTAACCTGGGCCTCGCCCGCGCCCACACTATAGCTGCCCGCAATCAGATCCAGATTGACTCGTAATGCTTCGCGCACCGCACTGGCGAGATTCCAGTTTCGCGTCAGGGTTTGTGGATCCATGTTTATCAGCTCCGCCTCTGACATAATCTGCCAGCTCGGCCAGAGCCGGATCCGTCGGCCAGTGGCCATGTTGACCGTGAGTCGCTCCTGAGGGGCAAAGGTGACCTTCAACGATTCTGCTGGTTCTCCGCGCAGAATTTGTTCGATGTTGATTGCGATGCGTCGAGCCATTCGTTTTCCGTCTGTTTTGGGAATGGTCCCGGCGAAGATACCTTGCTCTACTTCCGGCACACCGGTGAGGGAGAAGCTTGGTAGCCCTCGCGCGGCCAATGCTTCGGCCAGTTGTTCGAAAGCGTCGTTGGCTAATCGCGGCATCGGTCCGATAAGTACTCCTTCCACCGCAGGGTCGATTGCATCGAGAGCGCCCCCCCAGTCCGGGAGGACAGGTATCACATCGAGATTGATTAATAACTCTTCAGCCAGAGACCGCGCGCGGTCAGCGAGCTCCGGTATGGCTGTCAAGACCTCGGCCTGAATTAACACTGCCATCGTTCGCGCATCAGTCAGATCCTGGAAAGTTAGCAGAGCGCGTTCAAAACTACGCATGGAAGTAACATAATTGAGGTTGCGAATGCCACTGCCACTGCCACTGCCGCTGGCTGTGGTCTCCTTTGGCGCTGCATTGAGTTGCAAGTCGATTACGTAAGGAGCGACCACCGGTTTGGATAAATCTTTTCGTTTCAGCACGATATCTGCGGCGATGATGCCCCGAGCCAGTATCAGGTCGACCTCAGAATCACCCAAAAGGCGATTCAAGCCGGCTTCAATCTTTTCGCGTTGCCAGCCTCCATATATCAGTTTGTTGGTCGGTGCTCTGACCGTGATCTCGTCTCCTATCAAGGCATTTAGTTCCGTTAGAGGTTGTGCTTCTGCCATTAGCGAAAACCGCTGTATACCTGCTGCGGAGTGGTCGCTAACAACCCCTATGGTGACGGCATTAACTGTCGGACACAGCCACATAGACAACAAGCCCAGCAGTTGCCAAACAGGAGAGCGTGGATCACCGAGTAGACGATTCATTGGTCTGGGGGATGCTTCCAAGGATTATTGCAGGGTCATAGTCTACAGCTAAGATCCGCAAAAACTCCTTCTAACGGGGGTCTTTCGATGAGGTCGGAGTGCTGTTTCGTTAGTGTCATACTGAATAATGGGCGTCGCAATATAAATCATTCCTTACCTTGAATTGGTCTAGATAGCTCAACGCCTTACCTTGGTGACCCCACCCGGTGACTAAATACCCAAGCCGTTGGTTGTTACTAATTACTTGATACTCCTGTTCGTCAGGAAAGGCCAGATTGACAGGGATAAAATAAGCCCAGCGGTTTTAACAAATATGGCTGCTTTGTCGTGGGAGAGGAAAATCAGACGAAATATACAACCTCTTTGTATTCGCTGGCTGACCTTTGCTCTGTGTGGCTGCGCCACCATGACTATTGAAGGCGATGGGCAGAAGACGCCGGAGTCGAAAACCGCTACCCATACCCGCCAGCGCTCATTTTATAATTTTGTCTGGGCCGAACCCCCGGTAACCAAATGCGATCGCCGCCGCAGGTTGTTCCGGACGCGTCACCACACCAATCTGGTTTACATGATTGCGTCCCTGGCATCGCTGGGGCTCTATGTCCCGCAGACCGTGGAGTGGTGGTGTGACGGGACCCCGGTAGAGGCAGGTGACGAAGCAGATATATTCCGAACTAACCTGGCGGTTGTGGAGAGGTAATAGTATGGCCGGCATGCGCAATTTGGTCATCGGCTGCGATGGCACCTGGAATGATACTGACGGCGAACTGACTAATGTGGCCAGCCTCCTGAATGCCTGCAGCGCCAGAAATCAGGTCACCCATTATGAGGGAGGGGGTGGGCAGGGCCATCTGGAGGCCCTACCGGGTGGGATCTACGGCAAGGGGCTGGATCGACAGATACTCGGTGGCTACCGTTTTTTAAGAAAGCGATTTGCCGATGCCGACCATGAGCCTGCGGATAACCGGGTGTTTATTTTTGGTTTCAGCCGCGGGGCTTCCGTAGCACGTCGACTGGCCAGTCTGCTTTCATACTCTGGGGTACCGGTGAAAGCATGGGATGTTGAACTTGCCTGGCAGCTCTATCAAAACCAGGACGCCGATAGCGTTGCGGCGTTGAAAGGCGAAGGACCATTGAAAGAGATACCCATCGAAATGGTCGGTGTCTGGGATACGGTCAAAACCACCACCGATGCGGATTTTGATGATCATAAATTACCCGAATGCGTGGTCGCCGGCTATCACGCCATGGCGATTGATGAGCAGCGCAAATTGTTCCCGGTATTGAAGTGGAACCGGGAGGGCAGGGTTACCCAGACCTGGTTTTTCGGGGTGCATTCGGATGTCGGCAGGGGTTATGGGCAGACCGCGCTTTCTGATATTGCCCTCCAGTGGATGGTTGATCGTGGTTATGGGCACGGTCTGAGATTCAAGGTGAGTGCGATCAACCAATTGAAAAGCGATCCGCTAGACAGGATTCATGACTCTTATGACGGCATCTGGAAAGGCCTGGGTAAGCGCTCCAGAGCCAACTCCCCCTCGGCAAGAATCCACGATTCTGTCCGGGCCCGGTTGGAGGGTCGCGACGATTACCAGCCCGGAAATCTGCCACCCGACCCAAACTACGAAAGCTGAGCCTTAATGCATCACCGAGGGTTGCTCGGCGGGGCTGTTCGCGCCACTTATCTGTAAATCCAGGTCCCATTCCGCCTTAGCCGTGGTGTCGGCGAGTAACTTGCACAAAGCGTGCAGCAGTTGCTGGCTGAGTGCTAATTCGATGCCCTGGCCCTGCTGCGGATGCAGCGAAAGCAGGTACCCGTTTTCGGTGGCTCTTACGCTAATTTTAGTTGGCAGTATCGGCGCTTTCCCCAGCGGGAAACTACGGTCGTCACGCTCCTCGTAGCGGGTTTTATAGTCCGCTTTAGCCACCGCTTCATTGTGTTTGAAAGAGAGCAAAGCCTGCTTCGCTTCGGAATTGGTCTGCAG
>JAYNPV010000138.1:0-7595 GCA_038113925.1 Gammaproteobacteria bacterium
CCCCGAGCCTGAGCGACTACCTGGGCGAAATGAAGTGGTACCTGGATGTCTGGCTCGACGCCATGCCCGGCGGGTCTGAGTTGATGGGCAATGCCCAGAAAGTAGTTATTGACGCTAACTGGAAATTACCGATCGAAAATGTGTCCGGCGATGGCTATCACCTGGGCTGGGCTCACGCCGGAGCCATGTCGGTATCGACCAGCCTGGGGTTAAGCGGCCTGTCGGTGGGCAATAGCGACGTTGATATTGAAGGCGGGCTCTCTATCGCCGGGCTCAACGGCCACAGCGTACTCGGCTCACTCGACGGCGAAATCGGCTCGGGTTACGGGTTTTACCCCGATCCGCAGCCGGCGCTGGACTACCTGAATGCCCACCGCAATACCGTTATCGAACGCCTGGGAGAAGTCAGGGGCAGGAAATTCTGGGGCGCACAGATGAACTTTACCATCTACCCCAATCTTCACATCCTGCCTGGCCTCAACTGGTTTCGCGTCTACCACCCCAAAGGACCCAACCGCTTTGAGCAGTGGACCTGGGCGATGGCAGAGACGGCCATGCCGCAACGGTTAAAAGATCAGATTCTCGATAATCAGATTCGCACCTTTGGCCCGGCGGGTCTGTTTGACAACGACGACGGTGACAATTTTGAGGGCATTACCGAGCTCGGCCGCGGCTGGAAAACCCGCCAACAACAGGTTTACGCCAATATGGCGCTGGGTCCTGGCCATACGCGCCCGGACATGCCCGGGATTATGGCTGCCGGCCTGGTCTGCGAACATAACCAGCGCTGGATGTATCGGCGCTGGCAGGACCTGATGATGGCCAGCAGCTGGGATGAAGTTCCTGACTACCTTGACGAAGCCAGAGAGGTCACCCGGCAGCAAAACGAAGGGGTAGCCTGATGAATCAACCCGATGATTTCCAGCTACCGACCTTGCCGGCGGAAACCGAGCCCAGTAGCGATGCGGTATTTTTAAGCCTGCAACGCCAGTTGCACCTTGAAGCACGGCTGCTTGACGAACTCGACCATAAGCAATGGCTCAACCTGCTCACCCACGATGTCTGCTATTTCGCGCCTGTGTTCGGTCGGCGGCTACGCAACGAACAGAAAACCAGTGACCGGCTGGGCGGCTATGTTTTTAATGACCGCCGGATTCACCTGGAGATGCGGGTCACCCGACTCGACAGCAACATGGTCTGGTGTGAAGACCCGGTCAATCACGTCCGCCATCTGGTCAGCAATATCGAGGTGTTCGACACCGATGATGCCGATGAGGTCAAGGTCTATTCGGCGGTCGACCTGCACCGTAGCCGCCTGGACAGCAAGCTCAAACGCCTCACCTATGGCCGAACCGATATCTGGCGACAGCAGGACGGCCGCTGGCTGCTGGCAATGCGCTGTGTCAATTTCGACCACAACGCGACTATCGACAGCAATCTGAACCTGTTTTTCTAATCCAACCATTCCAGATAATTTCCCCGAGGAGAGAGCCACCATGGACATGCGCACCCGCAACCCGTTTCCAGCGGATTTTCACGATTACATTAACACCGACGAAGGCTGGGTCGACCGGCGCATATTCTGGGAAGAGGCGATTTACCAGCAGGAGCTGGAGAAAATATTCGCCCGCTCGTGGCATTTCATCGCCCACGACTCGCAGGTTCCCAACACCGGGGACTTTATTACCACCTATATGGGTGAAGATGGCGTCGTTGCCAGCCGTCACAGCGATGGGCAGGTGTATGTCTATCTCAACTCCTGCCCGCATCGCGGCAATAAAATCTGTTTTGCCGACAGCGGCACCTCGCGCAGCTTTAACTGCAACTATCACGGCTGGTCGTTTAGTACCAAGGGCGAACTGCTTGGCATTCATAACGAACAGACCTATGACGAAGGCGATATCAACAAGGCCGACTGGGGTCTGCGAAATGCCCGTGTAGAGACCTACAAGGGGCTCATTTTCGCGAACTTTGACGTTGATGCTCCGGACCTAGAGAGCTGGCTGGGCGATTACCGCTGGTTTCTCGATATGCTGATTGACAACGAGGAGGGTGGCATTGAATTCCTGCCGGGCACCATCAAATCCTACGTTAACGCTAACTGGAAGTTCGGGGTAGAAAATTTCATCGGCGATTCCCTCCACGCCCTGTGGAGCCACGACTCCGGCGCCAAGGCGATGATGGACAACCAACCGTTTCCTCCCGCGGTCCTGGAAGACTCTTTTCACGCTTCAATGAACGGCCACGGCTGGGAATTCGGAACGGACGGATATGCCGACATCGCCATCCTCGGCCAACCGGAGGTCCTTGAGTATTACCAGCAAATCAAACCGAAAATGGCTGAACGACTCGGCGAGTTAAGATCCAAAATATTTGGCTCCCTGGCCTCAGCATCGCTGTTCCCTAACATTTCCTTTCTGGCCGGACTCGGCACCTTCAGGGTCTGGTTACCCCGTGGCCCGCGCAAGATGGAACTTCGCATCTGGACCATTGTGAACAAAAACATGCCCGACGAGATCAAGCAGGCGATCAATCGCGGCACCATGCTCACCTTCGCACCGGGTGGCACCCTGGAGATGGACGACGGTGAAAACTGGGAAGGCAATACCAATACTAACCGTGGAATCGTTACCCGTCAGGAAAAACTCCATTACGGTTGCGGCATTAGTCGGCGCATCGACCACGAAGAGATTCCGGGTATCGTCTATCACGGGCAGTACAACGATGCTAATCAGCTGGCCTTTTATCAACGCTGGGCCGACATGATGAACGCCGATAGCTGGGCAGATATTCCCGAACGCTACAGCCCCCGCTATGCCGGCAAACCCACCCGCTGATTATTCACAGTCTGGATTTGAGGAGTAACCAATGAGTAGCACAGCAGAACAGATAGCACCGCAGCCCGAAAAACCCTCATTAGAGCTGATCAGTGAAATCGAACAGTTCCTCTACCGTGAGGCGCGCTACCAGGATGCGCGGCAGTATCGGGAATGGCAAAAAATGCTGACCAGGGATATCCATTACTGGTTGCCGGCACTGGATCAGCGCTACCGCAAAAACGAACAACAGCCGAATCCGGCGCACATCGCACACTACAACGACCGCTACGAGGATATCGATACCCGAATTCGCCGCACAGAAACCGGGACCTGTTGGTCAGAAGATCCGCCTACCCGTTGCGCCCACCTGGTCAACAACGTCGAGGTGGTACTGACAGACCATCCGGACGAATTCATTGTCCACTCGCTGATCACCGTCCACCGCAACATGAACGAGGATGAAGAGCACACCCTGTTTGGACGCAGGGAGGATCTATTACGGCGCGAAGCAGGTGAGTTGAAACTGGCCAAACGCCGCATCATCCTGGCGCAGAATATTTTTCTGAGTAAGAGCCTGAACGTCTACCTGTAAAAATATCTGCACTGCCAGAGTGTTTTTGGCAGCGCTATCTGCCACCTTAAAAAAACAGAGGATGGAAAGAACAGCGGGGACCGGCGGCCAAGGTATCCGCTGTTCATCACCATCCAACGGAGCATTTGCCATGATGGATTACCTCAGATATTACCTCTGTACCTTAATAGTGTTAGCCGGTATTGCCGGCTGCGCCCTGGGCGGTCAATGGATGTGGTTAGGCATCGCCACTTACCCGATTCTTGGAATTCTTGACCTGCTGCTGGGCAAAGACCATAAGCCGCGTCGAATCAGCATGCCCAATCTGGCTGATCTGCCGCTCTATATCCATGTGGTGCTCATGGTTGTGTTGTATGCCACCTTCTCCTGGCGCATCGGCACCGGCGTGGGGGCTGAAGGAATGGCAGGTGCAGCGGCGACCTTTGGCGGTTTTATATCGCTGGCCTGGCTTAGCGCAGTGCCCGGCGTGCCGGTGGCACATGAACTGATGCATCGCCACGGCGCTATTCCGCGCCTGTTTGCCAAAATCGGCTCGGCCTTTTTTGCCGATATGAACCGGGATATCGCCCACCTGAACACTCACCATATTCACTTTGATACGCCTCGAGATAGTGATACTGCCTATCGCGGCGAAAATGTTTACACCTTCATGTGGCGCGCCACCAAGGGTAGCTACATCGATGCCTGGGAAACCGAAAAACGACGCATGAAAGTAAAAGGGAAAACTGTCTGGGCACCACAGAGTCTGGTGGTATGGGCCATCATTCTGGTACTGGCTATCGCTGGCGGCTGCGCCATTATCGGCGGACCACTGGCCGGACTACTGTCACTGCTGGCAATGCTGACCAGCAAATTCATGCTCGAGGCACTTAATTACCTGCAGCATTACGGGCTATTGAGGGTCGAAGGGGTGGCTATGGAAAAGCGTCACACCTGGAACCACCTGTCGACGGTCTCTCGGGCCATTGGTTATGAGATAACCACCCACATTGATCACCATAAAAACGGTGACCTGCGCTTTGATCAGCTGGTGCCTTACCCGGACGCCCCGCAAATGCCAAGCATCTTCATATGTGGCGCTATGGCCTTTATCCCGCCGCTCTGGAACCCTTATATCCAGCGACGGTTACGTGAATGGGACCAGACTTTTGCCAATCAGGCAGAACTTGATTTAGCCCGCAAAGCTAACCTGAAAGCAGGTTGGCCCGACTGGTTCGGCACCACCCATGAAGGAGCCCCTGCCTGAATAGGGCTCAAGTCAGTTGTCCGGTTATCCTCGTAAGGCTTCACCTGAAGCCGATTCCGGGGGGCTGACTTGACCGGGGCAACCGGATAACCACGAATTTCATCGCAATCCCTCCTGCCACTTAAGTAGCCAGTAGGTCGGCTTCTGACTAAACAGCGGTTCGGCCTTTGCCAGCGCCTGCTGCTGTAAACGCCAGCTGCGCCGACCTATAAAACTGAGTAACTGTGCCAGCTCGGCCGCCGGCAGCACGGATGACTCGCCGCTGACCAGCCAGGTGCGCAACACGCAGAGGTCCTGATAATCACCCAGTACCTCGGTGAGCACCTCCAGATCGATCCTGCGCTGCCGCATTTCCTTAGGACTGAGTGGTTGAAACAGACGTACCTGATACCAGTGATCTTTGACCCGTTTACGCATTTCATGGGTGTGATCAATTGAGGGCTGGCGATGCACCTGCTCAATAGTGGTCTGTGCTTTTCGGTAGCCCGAAATCGCCGCCGCAATCAGATCCAGGTAGCGCTGTTTTTCACTTCCCGAAGCGAGTTCTTCTTTAAGCACAATCAGCTCGGTCCGTATCCGATCCAGCTGCTCGCGATTAACCCCGGCCCCCCGGGTTTGCTGGCTACGATGGTTAACCAGAATTCGCCGCAGGCGGGTCAACAGGGGTTTGAACTGCTGGTGTTGATCACCCCGCTCTGCGCAATGGCGGCTCACCTCGGCTACCATGCGATCGGTGACTTCAACCATCGCATCGGCATCGCGCTGGCCCGACAACAATCGGGCCAGGTCTCGCATTTTCAGGTTATGTTCGGAAACCGGTCGGCCGGAAAGACGGCCACCCTTAACCAGCCGCAGCAGTGCCCGTGACTCTTTCAGTCGCTTACGCGCCTTGTGAACCGCCTGCGCCCTGCGCTGGGCCGAACCGGTTTCTCCATCAAATTCGGCGGCGGCCAGCTGCAGCCGTTCAACCAGCAAGCGCCGCAACTCCTTGCCTGCCGGGCGGTTAAAATTGAACTTCAGCGCCACCCTTGCCCTCCCGCGGATTCGAGTCAGCCGTTATCGGGCACCTGTTCCCGGGTGAACACCCAATCACTGTCACCACTGAGCGCGGGATTGAAGCGATACCCCTGCCAGTCAAACTGCCGCAGCTGGCTGGGCTGGTCGATCCGGTTTTCGATAATGAAACGGGCCATGGCACCGCGGGCTTTTTTGGCAAAAAAACTAATAATTTTATAACTGCCGTTCTTCAGGTCCTTAAACTGGGGGGTGATAATTTCGCCAGCAATCTGTTTCGCTTTTACCGCCTTAAAATACTCATTAGAGGCCAGATTTATCAGCACCTTTTCGCTCTGCAATAAGCGGTTTAACTCGTCAGTGAGCTGGCTACCCCAGAAATCATACAGGTTAGCGCCACGATCATTTTTAAACCTGGTGCCCATCTCCAGCCGGTAGGGCTGGATCAGATCCAGCGGTTTGAGCAGGCCATAGAGTCCGGAAAGAATTCGCAGATGCTGCTGAGCAAACTGCAGTTGTTCCTCGTTTAACGTGGTTGCATCCAGCCCCTGATAAACATCACCAGTGAAGGCCAGCACCGCCTGTTTACTGTTGTTGAGGGTGAATTTCGGCTGCCAATCCTGATAGCGCTGATAATTCAGCTGCGCCAGTTTGTCGCTGATCGACATCAGACCGGCAATGTCGCCGCTACCGAGTTTTCTGAGTTGATCGATTAACGCTTTGGACTGATCAACAAAGTCCGGCTGCGTTGAAGGCAGGTGCTCTGACGGGGTTTCGAAATCCAGGCTTTTAGCCGGCGAAAGCAGAATAATCATGGGTGTTTACCGCGTTGGCAGGGTGGTTGAATCGGCTAGCCCTCTGTCGTCACTCACGCAGGGTGGCGGGGCATTAATCAACAATATAACAAGTCAGAGCGGGTCACCAGAAGACCCGTGGTCATCCAGGTCTCCCCAGTAGCGCTGCATTTCCAGAAATAACATGGATGCAGACCAGGTGATCAGCACCAGGCCGGTAAGTGACTCCATGCCCGCCATAAAACGCAGATGACCGATCGGCTCGATATCACCATAACCAACGGTGGAGTAAGTGGTAAATGAAAAATAGACGCAATCCCACAGGGAGCCGACAAAATTACCCTGCAAAGACCCCAGGGCACCATTCAGGCTGATCAGGTAGTAACCGACACCAAACAGCCAGATTTCCACCACATGGGCAATAAGTGCCGCTAACACCCCCAGCAGCACCCGATAGCGATAGCGCAAGGTGACGCGCCTGAGTAACCGATAAGTGCGGTAGAGGAACTCGTAATGAATAGTCACCGCCACGGTCACCAAAACAATGTTGATCAGCAACATGGCGAGCATTCAGAGGCCATCCTCGGTCAGTTTCAGGGTGGAGGCATTCTAACTCAGATTAATTTACCGGCAGCGGCTACCACCTGGACTTGCTGGTTTAGCCAGCCCAGTGACCCTGGGCCAACAGGAGATTGTGATGCTGATCGCCCTGCGACAGACCTTTCTCACCGGAACCGGACGGATGAGGTACGGCTCAGACCCGCTCAAAATCGGATTTTAGCGCTCCGCAACTGGGGCAGATCCAGTCATCCGGAATATCCTCAAAGCGGGTTCCCGGGGCAATACCTTCTTCGGGATTTCCCAGCGCCTCATCGTAAATCTCGCCGCAATAGCGACATCGCCACTTTCGAAATTCAGTATCCATTGTTAATAACTACTCATAAAAAACTGGCCGCTGACGACCAGGGCAACAAGACATCGTGGTCCATTGATGGCCGGTCGACATCCATCGCGGGCGGCCGTGAGAAACAGACGATCAAAGCGCCCTTACAGGGCTTTTTTTGTCTACGGCCTGGGAGTTTCTGATGATCAATCAACGCGACAGGGCCATCAGGCCCTGCCGGTAGACA
>JAYNPV010000139.1:0-2008 GCA_038113925.1 Gammaproteobacteria bacterium
TAACGTGACACTGTATACTTTGATGTTTAACTTCACCATAGTATTCAACTTTGGTTATGGGCGCATCGGTTCCGATCTTCAGGAGTTTGAGCGGGCCGCTCGGCTGGCCCAGGTGGATCAGTTTATCGCCCGCCTGCCCGGTGGCTACGACACCCTGGTGGGGGAACGGGGACTGAAACTTTCGGGCGGTGAGAAACAGCGGGTCGCTATCGCCCGCACCCTGCTGAAAGATCCGCCGATTCTGCTGCTTGACGAGGCCACCTCGGCGCTCGATAGCCACACTGAACAGGAGATTCAAGGCGCGCTGAAGCGAGTCTCTGACCAGCGCACCACACTGGTAATCGCCCACCGCCTGTCAACAATTGTCGATGCGGACCAGATTCTGGTGCTGGACCAGGGCGAAATCGTCGAGCGCGGCACCCATTCACAGTTGCTGGCGGCCAAAGGCCTCTACTCGGCGCTCTGGTTACGCCAGCAGCAGGAAGGCGAAGCACTAAAACAACTGGAAGCGCTGGCAGAACATCCACCCGAATCGGGATAGGTGGGCGGCGCAAAAAATCGCTCCCCGGAAAGTGATCCGCCTCCAGCGCTATACTCCCCGGTTCAACGATTCGCACCGGATTGGTACTGGAGTTGCTCCTGCGACGGATGCAATATCAGGGCTAGACCCGACCACCAGGAATTCTCATGGACCAGCTCACTTATCCCTACGATGACCACCCGGCCCCCGGGACCACCCGCGAGCTGGTGCCCGGTGTGCGCTGGTTAACCATGCCCATGCCCGGCTCGTTATCGCATATCAATCTTTATCTGCTCGAAGACAAGGATGGCTGGTATGTCATCGACACCGGCTGGGCCAACGATGAGACCCGTGGATGGTGGCACCAGCTGTTTGCCAACGAACTCGCTGCCAAACCGGTGAAGGGGGTAATTTGCACCCATATGCATCCGGATCACGTCGGCCAGGCGCAGATGATTACCGAACATTTCCATTGCCCCCTGCTGATGACCCAGGGCGAGTACTACCAGGCACGCTCGTTTACCGCGCCAGGCCAGGGACCCTTTGCCAGCTGGCAAGGTGAGCAGTTTTATACCCGCGCAGGGATGCCTGAAGACGACCTGAAACAACTGCAAAAAATGTGGAAAGGACGCAGCAGCGGCGGCTTTAAGGATGTCACCATGCCCCCCGGTTTTTACCGTCTGCGCGATGGCGACCTGCTCACTATTGGCGATAACGACTGGACAGTAGTAGTGGGGGCCGGTCATTCACCGGAACATGCCTGCCTGCTCTGTCAACACCTGGGCATCATGATCTCCGGCGACCAGGTGTTACCGATTATCACCTCCAATGTCAGCGTTCACCCTAACGAGCCGGAGGCCAACCCATTGAAAGCGTGGATGGAATCGCTCGACAAGTTGTTGGCCACTCCGGAAAAGACGCTGGTACTGCCAGCTCACAACCTGCCGTTTTATGGGATTCGCGCCCGTCTGCGCGAGCTAATAGATCATCACGAAGACCGCATGCTGGCGATTGAGGAGCACGCCCTTGAGCCGGCGCTGGCGCGCGATTTTTTACCTATTCTGTTTAAACGCAAACTCGATCCGGGGCAGATGATGATGGCTCTGGGCGAAGCTATCGCCCACCTGCATCTGCTGATGCATCGAAATCGCATTGAGCGCACCCTGGATGCCGATGGTCGCTATCGTTTTGTCAGCGTTGACCCAACACTATCTCGGCGGCTGCACCAGGCCGGGCACGAGCCCCCGGGCGATGGGCCGATGATGGTTTGACGCCGGCTTCATGCTGGCTGCCAACATTGACCTCGCGCGGAGGCGGCAGGAGGTGGCGGCTGAAGCGGCTCTTACGATTAAGGCGCCTTGGCCTTGCGTGGGGGGAGGGGCCAACAGCTGTCTATGGCGCGAATGGCGCATGGTTAACCCCTCCCGGAGTTTGTTTTTAATACGCTCTAATACACCGCTCGTCCTGAGCCTGTCGAAGGGCGCCCTT
>JAYNPV010000139.1:2018-7569 GCA_038113925.1 Gammaproteobacteria bacterium
CTATAGGGCCACTGAATTCCTCAGCCGCCCTCTCGCCAGGACAAATAGTGGCGCACTATCGCCGGTTACTGATCAATTAATTGGTAGATCAATCAATGAAACGGGGAGCCCACATCTTTAGGAATGTAATTTAGCGCCTTGAGCATGGGCGAAAAATCGGCCGCGTCCCACTCTTCAATGTTGAGCCCATCCTGGATACGCATGATATGAATCATCTCCAGGTAAAAATACTCGTTGGTGGGCGGTACGCCATTGAGTTCACCCACATGTTTCATGCCCAGACGCATGCGACTCACCACCTTGTCGCCTTCAGCAATCTGGTCATAAAAATGGCGGTCAAAGTCGGTAAGCGATTCCTGAATCTTTATGTTCATCTTCATATGGGCTTCCAGGTCCATCGCCTGTTTCGCCAGTGGCAGATGGAATAGATGATCCGGGTGCAGCAGCGCACGCATATCATCAAACCGTCGGCTATCCATGGCCGCAAAGAAATCACGCACAATTTTCTTGTTTGTTTCTGACATCCTGAACCTCCTCTCAATTAAAACAGATAAATGATTTCGCCCGGTCGGGGGACCGGTTAATCCCCATCGAGCATACGACCCAGGCCACCGAGTACGGAGCCCTCTCCCTTGTCACTGCCCCCGGCAGAAGGCGCCGCTGCCAATATACGATCTGCCATGCGACTAAACGGCAGGCTTTGCAGCCAGACGCTGCCGGACCCACTCAAGGTTGCCAGAAACAACCCCTCGCCGCCAAAAACCATGCTTTTCAGACCCCCAGCACGCTGAATATCGTAATCAATGCCCGATGAAAACCCCACCAGACAGCCGGTGTCGACCCGCAGGGTTTCACCATTGAGCTCTTTGCGCACCACGGCCCCACCGGCGTGCATGAACACCATGCCGTCACCGGTTAGTTTTTGCAGCACGAACCCTTCACCGCCAAACAGGCCGGCCCCGAGCCTGCGATTAAAGGCGATCCCCACCTGGGTACCCAGGGCAGCACACAGGAAAGCGTCTTTCTGACACAGCAGCTCGCCACCAATGGCATCCAGGTCAAGGGCAACAATCGACCCGGGATAAGGCGCGGCGAACCCGATATGGGACTTACCGCTACCCTGGTGGGTAAAGTGGGTCATAAACAGGGACTCGCCGGTGATCAGGCGGCTGCCGGCACTGAACACTTTGCCGAGAAAGCCCTGGTCCGGCTGGGAACCATCGCCCATTTTGGTCTCAAATTCGATTCCCGGTTCCATGTAGGTCATGGCACCGGCCTCGGCGATGACGGTTTCGTCGGGGTCAAGTTCGACGATCACCATCTGGCTACCTTCGCCGACTATCTCATAATCAATTTCATGGGCCTGCATTTATCACTCCTTGAGTAGTTAATTATCCTAGAGCCTGTCAATTCTGGTTCTCAATGGCTTGTTCTTTAACTTTTTTCCGGCTCACCTTGCCGCTTGACCCCCGGGGCAACTCCGCCAGAAAACGAAACTCTTTCGGCTGCTGATAACCGGCGAGATCGCTCTCCTTGACGAGCTTTTCGAGTTGTTCACTATCCACCGTTTCATCACTGGCGATCACAAAGGCGGTGACCCGCTGGCCCCACTCGGGATCCGGCAGGCCCACCACCACGCACTCACGAACCCCGGAGTGGGCGAGC
Organism: Gammaproteobacteria bacterium; assembly: GCA_038113925.1. Lineage (GTDB taxonomy): Bacteria > Pseudomonadota > Gammaproteobacteria > Immundisolibacterales > Immundisolibacteraceae > QNFC01. The sequence goes on from JAYNPV010000139.1 coordinate 3,684, forward strand.
AGTACCTCTTCAATCGGGGCCGGCATCACATTGATGCCGCCGGTAATAATCATGTCATCGACACGGCCATGGATGTAAAGATAACCCTCATCATCGACATGCCCCAGATCACCGGAATACCACCAGTCGCCGCGAAAAACCTTGCGTGACAGCGCCGGGTCCTGCCACATCTGCACTGCCCGGGAAGGGCCACGAATAATGATCTCACCCTCTTCACCCGGTGGAACTTCTTCATTGGCGTCACCGCCGGGGACGATTACCCTGGCTTCACTGTTGAGCATCGGTTTACCAATGCTCTGAATTTTATCTTCGCGCTCCAGGTCCTCAGAAAACATGACCGTCCCGGCAGAAGTGCCGGTTTCGGTGGTGCCGTAGGCGTTAATCACTCTGGCACAGACCCGCTCGCGAATCGCCCGCAAAGTCGCCGGGTCCATCACTTCGCCGGCAAATCCGGCCAACTGGATACTGCTCAGATCGTAATCTTCCACCGGTAACCGCAGCAACATGCGCCACATGGTTGGCACCAGAAAACAGAAAGTCGCTTTTACCTCCGCCATTTTCGCCAGGTAGGCGGCCGGGTCCCACTGCTCCATAAACACCAGTTTGCCGCCGACATTGATGTAGGGCAGCGCGACGTTGTACCAACCCATAAAGGAGGTGGTGAACAGGTTGACCTGACACGAAAACGGTCCCACATCAAAGGGATAAACCGCGCCACGGGCACCTTCCACCATCCCCCGATTGCTGTGCATCACCCCCTTGGGAATACCAGTGGTACCTGAGGTCAGAACAATGGCCGCCGTCTCGTCCGCCATTATCGGCATGGGCTCAAAATCCATTTCATAGCCACCCAGATCATCCGGTATACAGGGGTCTGGCACCGCCAACTGATCGGGCTGCCCGGATCGGGCGCAGACAAACCCGGTGATTTCCGGCATCAGAGATCGCAGTTCGTTGGCGGTTTCGGCCAGTTTTTCATGATAGATCAACGCCCGTGGCATCAACCGGTCAAGTACTTTTGCCAGCACCCCGGCTTTTTCCCGGGCATGCAGGGTGACGGGAATCGCCCCTAGCTCAATCACCCCAAAAAGCGCAATCACATGAATTGAAGAGGGCAGGGTCATTAGCGCGACCCGGTCCCCCTTGCGCACTCCCAGGCTATGCAGCAGCGCGGCAGACCGCTGTACCTGGTCAAGCATTTGACCGTAGTTGTAATGGTTGTAGTCGTCCACCAACGCATCATTGTTGGCGAAATACCTCGCGGTACGGTGCAACATCGACCGAACGCTAAGTTGCTCCTGCTCTGCCATTACTGCCTCCTCTTTTTGCTGTTTTCTATGGTTTATAGTTGTGGGTTCCACCGGCCGGATTGCCGCTCATTCCTGCCCGCAAGCAGTGCGCCTTACCAGGGTTCAATTAATTGCTTTGCCCGGCGGGTGGAACAGATAAACTCTACATCAGAATCGCGAAGGCGAGCGACAGCGCCGGCAATTAAAACCACTTATAAATAACGCTGCTGCCCCCGCGCCTGACTTATCCACTCAAACGACTGTCATCTGGATAAATCCTGAGGAGGATGCATGCCCATTAAGGACCTGGAAAATAAAACCTATTTCGGTTTCACCGACAAAGAGCTGGCCAGCCTGGAGACGGTCTACCGCGATGGTCTGCTCGATGGTCAGGTAGCCCTGGTCTCGGGTGGGGGCACCGGAATTGGTAAAGCCATCGCCTTTTTGTTTGCCCGCCTGGGGGCTGATGTGATGCTGTGTGGTCGGCGCGAAGAGCCTTTGCAGGAGACAGTAAAACAGCTGGAGGAGCTGGGTGCCAACGCGGATTACATGGCCATGTCGATCCGTGAACCGGATGCGGTGTCCGAGCTGGTAGCGGCGACCTGGGAACGCTTTGGCCGGCTCGATACGCTGATCAATAACGCCGGCGGGCAGTTCGCCAAACCGGCCCTGGATATTTCACCCAAGGGCTGGCAGGCGGTCATCGACACCAACTTAACCGGCACCTGGTACATGACCCAGGCCTGCGCCCGACAATGGGTCAAGCAAGAGCAGCCCGGCTGCGTGGTCAACATTATTCTTGACTACTTTCGTGGCATGCCCACCATCGTTCATTCTGCCGCCTCGCGCGCGGCGGTCGATAACATGTCGCGCACCCTGGCGGTGGAGTGGTCACAGTATAAAATCCGCATCAATTCCATTGCTCCCGGTGCCATCGAGAGTAACGGCTTTAACCAGTACCCGCGCCCCCTGTTAAAAGGCTTTTACAATGCCAATCCCATGCGCGAACTGGGCACTGTGCAGGACATCGCTGAGGGATGTGTCTACCTGGCCGGTGCGGCCGGTAATTACATTACCGGCGAAACCCTGGTCATCGATGGCGGTGGCCAGCTCTGGGGGGAAACCTGGTTAACCGATCAACCGGACCATTTCAAGCCGGTTTGAAATCAGCTCCCTGCTGACCGAGAATGGCGAAACAAGAAACCGATGGCCATGGACCATCGCCCACATCAAATAGAGAGGAACCAATCATGAGCGAAGAATATCAAGGACCGATGATTTCAGCCGATGGCCACGTCGTTGAGCCGGCGGATCTCTGGACCAGCCGCATGCCGAAGAAGTGGCGTGACAAGGCACCCCATATCGAAAACGTACCTGAAATGGGGGACTGCATGATCATCGATGGGCTGAAACCGCGTCCAATTGCCTTCGAAGGCCCGATGATCGAAATGAAGGCTCGCGGGGAAGAAATCCCCAAAATCGCCGATTTTCGTTACGATGACTGCCGCCCCGGTTCATGGGACCCCGATGAACGCTTGAAAGACCAGGATATTGACGGCGTACTCGGAGAAGTGGTCTACCCCGGCGTCGGCCTGTTTATCTGGGACTCCGACCAGGAAGAGATGCTCTACGAAGTCTGCAAGACCTACAACGACTGGCTCTCTGAATTTTGCGGTGCCCATCCCGATCGTCTGAAAGGGGCAGCCATACTGCCTACCCGCGGCCCCATCGAATGGGCAGTGGCCGAAGCCGAACGGGCTGAAAAGCTCGGCCTTGGCAGTGTCATGTTACCCGCCTGGTGCGATCACCGCCCTTATAACCAACCGATCTGGGACACTCTCTGGGCACGACTTGAAGAGATGAACATGCTCTGTAATTTTCATCTCGGTGGGGGTATTTTCCCGTCTCACATTCGCGGCCCCGGTGCCAGTGGTGTGCTGGTCTGCGCCGGCAAAATGAATCTTAATGAGCCGATGCAACTGGTGATCTGGGGCGGTGCGCCGCAGCGCTTCCCGAAGATGCGCTGGTCCATCGTCGAAGGCGTCCTCGGCTGGATCGCCGCTGCCCTGGAGCTGATGGATCACTGGTGGGAGGACCATAAAGGCTGGATGAAACCCAGGCTGGAAAAAACGCCCAGTGAGTATTTTCGCAGCAATTTCCTTGCAACCTTCGAAGACGACCGTGCCGGGGTACTCACCCGTGAGCTGATTGGTGTTGACACCCTGATGTGGGGGGCGGATTACCCACACACCGAAGGGGTCTGGCCCTTTTCAAAAAAATCGGTGGCCAGCAACTTTGCCGGTTGTCCCGATGAAGAAACCCACAAGATCGTCTGTTCAAACGCCGCCGATCTTTACGGTTTTGATCTGGACAAACTGCTGGCAAACCGGGCGGCCTGACTATTATTTACCGGCATTAGCCTACGCCGGAATGTTTACCAGGGGTCGGTCTGCTACCGACCGGAATGGCACTAGGTTAAGGGTGTTTTGCGTGTTTTCACAGAACGCCAGGTAACAGCCAATCCGGTCTTTTAAAGGCTCTATATCCGCGTGACCAGGTAGAGAATGCCGTTCGTCCTGAGCCTGTCGAAGGGCGCC
>JAYNPV010000140.1:0-2518 GCA_038113925.1 Gammaproteobacteria bacterium
AGATGAATCTGTTCAGCGATTTCGGTAACCGCTCCCTCACCGGCTGGCACCTTTTTCACCAGACCGTAGATTATGAATGCAGCGATTAGACCGACAACGCCCAGTACGGGCGCTGCCATTTCAATCTCATTGACCATGAGATCCTCCAAATTGACAGAATAATTGGAATACAGGATTGCTCTGAGTTGGGCGCTGAATTAGTCACCTGGCTCAAAATGACCAAAAATGGACGCGCGGATGATAGGGGAATGAGTGCTTTTTCGCAATGGTTGATCTTGGCCGCGTTATTGCCGACAGACCCTTTAGTGTCAGTGAGTTTTTCCGGCCTGGATGGGTAAGAAAATCAGGTGAAAATGGTATAAAACCCGCTCACTAAATCTGAAGAGAGAGCTATGCGAATTGTCATGCTTGGTGCTCCCGGTTGCGGGAAGGGCACCCAAACCAAACTGTTGACGGAAAAATACAGCGCCGAACATCTGTCGACGGGCGATTTATTACGAGCAGCGGTTGCCGCAGAAACCCCGGCCGGGTTAAAGGCAAAAGCGGCGATGGAGTCCGGGGGGCTGGTATCCGATGAAATTGTGTTGGAGCTGATTCGCGATCGGCTCACCGGTGACGCTGCGGTGGAAAACTTCATACTCGATGGTTTCCCTCGCAACCTGGCGCAGGCAGAGGCGCTTGAGCAGATCCTCGAAGCGGTCGGCCAACCGTTAATGGGGGTGGTGCTCATTGACGTGCCGACCAGCGAACTCACTCAAAGAATCGCGGGGCGGCGTATCTGCCGGGACTGTGGCGCTATCTTTAATGTCCATTTTTCTCCCACTCAAACCGAGGGCGTGTGCGATCAGTGCGGCGGTGAGACCTACCAGCGTAGCGATGACAATGAGACCACTGTGGCCAGCAGGCTAGGCACTTATGCCGAGCAAACCGAACCGCTAATTGACTTTTACGCTCAGCGACACTTGCTGACAAAGGTTGCGGGAAATGCGCCGATGGATACGGTGTTTGCTGAGGTTTGCGGCGTAATCGACGGATTTTCCGCGGGTTAAAAAGGGTTTTCTCGATGCAATTTCCTCACCGGGAGTATCCGCAGTTTCGTGCCCGAAGAATGCGCCGCTCGTCTTTTTCTCGCGCGTTGATGCGGGAAAACAGACTCGCTGCCGAGAATTTCGTGTTGCCCCTGTTCGTCACCGAAGGCGAGCAGGTTCGCCAGCCGATACCCTCCTTGCCGGGTGTGGAGCGGCTCTCCATTGATCAGTTGTTGTTGCACCTGGTGGAGGTGGAACGTCTGCGGATTCCTGCCATTGCGCTGTTTCCGGTGATTCCCGCTGAACTTAAATGCGAAGCGGCATTACAGGCCTGGGCCGACGATGGGCTGGTGCCTCGGGCGGTGCAGGCAATCAAGCAGGCGTTTCCGTCGCTGGGGGTCATTACTGATGTGGCGCTGGACCCCTACACCAGCCATGGTCAGGATGGCCTGCTGGATCAGAACGGCTACGTGGATAATGACCGCACCATTATTGCGCTGGTAAATCAGGCACTCTGCCATGCTCGTGCAGGGGCCGATGTGGTGGCCCCATCGGACATGATGGATGGCCGCATCGGTGCCATCCGCAGCGCGCTGGAACAGGCAGGCCACGTGGGTACACGCATTCTCGCCTATTCGGCCAAATACGCGTCGGCCTTTTACGGACCTTTTCGGGATGCGGTGGGTTCGGCCGACAATCTCGCCGGCGCGGACAAGAAGACCTATCAGATGGACCCGGCGAATAGTGACGAGGCACTTACCGAAATCGCGGCGGACCTGCGGGAGGGGGCGGACATGGTCATGGTTAAACCTGCGCTGCCTTACCTGGATATTTTGCGCCGCGCTAAAGAGGAATTTGGGGTGCCGACCTTTGCTTATCAGGTGAGTGGCGAGTACGCCATGCTCAAGGCCGCGGCCCAGAATGGTTGGCTTGAAGAGCGGCGAGTGGTGCTCGAGAGTTTGATGGCCATCCGCCGTGCCGGGGCCAATGCCATATTGACCTATTACGCAGTGGAGGCGGCGCGCTGGTTAAGCGATGAGTGACGGGGCAGATCAGTATGCGGTGTTTGGTCATCCGGTGGGGCATAGCAAATCTCCGCAGATACACCGCGCTTTTGCACAGAGTAGTGGTCAGCATTTACATTACCGGGCCATCGAAGCGCCGCTTGATGGGTTTGGCGAGGCCATCGCCAGTTTCAGGCAGGCCGGCGGCCGCGGTTGCAATGTCACCCTGCCCTTTAAAGGGGAAGCCTGCCAGCTCGCAGAGCAGCTCGATGACTATGCAGCGATTGCCGGGGCGGTAAATACCCTGCATTGGAACGAGTCGGGCACCCTGCGGGGATTTAACACCGATGGCAGGGGTCTGCTACGGGATTTGCAGCAGAATTTGAATATCGAACTGACCGGTCGCAAAATTCTGCTGGTAGGTGCCGGCGGTGCGGCGGCCGGGGTGGTGGGTCCGTTATTGGAGGCGTTGCCCGAAAAGCTGGT
>JAYNPV010000140.1:2528-7540 GCA_038113925.1 Gammaproteobacteria bacterium
AGCTGGTGGTGGTTAATCGGACCGCTCAACGAGCGATCGAGTTGGTCGAGCGATTTGCCGGGTCAGCGGCAGTTCGAATAAGCGCAGGAATAATGGCGCATCCGGGCAGCCGGTTCGATCTGGTCATTAATGCGACTTCTGCCGGGCTTGCCGGCGGGGTCCCCGATTTGCCCGATGGCTTATTTGCGGTTGATGGCTGGGCTTATGACCTGGTGTATGCGGACCAGCCGACCGAGTTCATGCGTTGGTCAATGGCGCATGGGGCTGCGTATGCGAGCGATGGCCTGGGCATGTTGGTGGAGCAGGCCGCGGAGTCGTTTTTTATCTGGCGGGGTATTCGACCGGCAACCCAACAGGTGATTACCGACCTGCGTAATGCAGCGAATTACTCCTCCAGTCCATAGGCACCCTTGTCGTCATCTGACACCAGCGAAAGTCCGTCCAGGGAATCCTCTGATTCCTCCTCGCTCGCCGATTCCCCGGTTTCATCCTTGTCGAGTTTAATCATCAACCTGAGTTCATTGGCCGAATCGGCATTGGCGAGGGCGTCTTTATAGCCAATCTCTCCCGCTTTGTAGAGTTTGAACAGGGCTTGATCAAAGGTCTGCATGCCCGCTTCCCCCGACTTGGCCATGATCTCCTTAATACCGTGCACTTCGCCTTTCAGCAGCAGGTCTGAAATCAGCGGCGTGTTGATCATGATCTCGATCGCTGCCCGGCGACCTTTACCGTCAGGCGTTGGAATCAGGCGCTGCGCAATCACCGCCTTGAGATTGAGTGACAAGTCCATCAACAGCTGCGGGCGGCGCTCTTCCGGAAAAAAGTTAATGATTCTGTCCATTGCCTGATTGGCGCTGTTGGCATGCAGGGTAGCCATGGCAAGGTGGCCGGTTTCGGCAAAGGCGATGGCGTGTTCCATGGTTTCCTGGTGGCGAATCTCACCAATGAGAATAACGTCAGGTGCCTGCCGTAGCGTGTTGGTCAGGGCTTCTTCAAACGACTGGGTATCTACGCCCACTTCGCGTTGAGTAATGATGCAGCCGGCGTGAGGATGGACATACTCGATGGGGTCTTCAACGGTAATGATGTGGCCGGTGCTGTTGTGGTTGCGGTGACCAATCATCGCCGCCAATGAAGTGGATTTACCCGATCCGGTGCCGCCGACCATGATCACCAGCCCTCGCTTGGTCATCACGATCTCTTTCATCACTTCCGGCAGGTTGAGCTTGTCCATCTGGGGGATTTCGGTCTCAATTTTTCGCAGCACCATGCCGGTATGGCTCTGTTGCTGGAACACATTGACCCGAAAGCGACCGATTCCCTTGGGATTGATGGCGAAATTACACTCCTGCGTGGTCTCAAATTCGGCGCGCTTGTCTTCAGTCATGATGCTGTAGCACAGATCACGGGCCTGTTCTGAGGTCAGGGCGGTTTTAGAAACCGGTTTGAGTTCGCCATGAATTTTGATGCAGGGGGCGATGCCCGCAGTAATAAACAGGTCGGAACCGTTCTTTTCGACCATCAGTTTAAGCAGGTCAGCGAATTGCATAGCAGCTCTTTCTCCGTTAAGACAGGCGGTATTATTGCAAACCCGGGGGTTATGACAGGATTAATTAAAGGAGTCGCGATTAGCCGCTTTGCTCATCGCCTCTTCTTTGGTAACCGTTCGTGCCTGCACCAGTTTCTGCAGCGCCTGGTCAAGCGTTTGCATGCCTGATTGCTGACCGGTCTGGATCGCCGAGTACATCTGCGCGATCTTGTTTTCACGGATCAGATTGCGGATTGCAGGCGTGCCGATCATGATTTCATGGGCGGCAACCCGACCCCCGCCCACTTTTTTTAGCAGGGTTTGCGAAATCACCGCCTTCAGTGATTCTGAAAGCATGGCGCGGATCATGTCCTTTTCCGCGGCGGGGAAAACATCCACTACGCGGTCAATGGTTTTTGCGGCGGAACTGGTGTGCAAGGTGCCAAAAACCAGATGGCCGGTTTCTGCCGCAGACAGGGCCAGGCGTATAGTTTCCAGATCACGCATTTCACCCACCAGAATGACATCAGGGTCTTCGCGTAGCGCCGAGCGCAATGCTTCATTGAATCCGAGGGTATCGCGATGGACTTCACGCTGGTTGATCAGGCATTTCTTGCTTTCATGAACAAACTCGATGGGATCTTCAATGGTCAGAATATGGCCCTGCTCGGTTCTGTTTTTATGGTCAACCATGGCCGCGAGGGTAGTCGACTTGCCGGAACCGGTGGGGCCGGTAACCAGCACGACCCCGCGTGGGGTGTCCGCGATATCCTGAAACATTTTTGGGGCGTTGAGCTGTTCCAGGGTGAGAATTTCCGAGGGGATGGTTCGAAAAACCGCGCCGGCGCCGCGGTTATGATTAAACGCATTGACTCGAAAACGTGCAAGATTGGGGACCTCAAACGAAAAATCTGTCTCCAGGAACTCCTCATAATCCTTGCGCTGTTTGTCGTTCATGATCTCGTAGATCATGTCATGAACTTCGGTGTGATCCATTGCCGGGACGTTGATCCGTTTGACGTCACCGTCAACGCGGATCATGGGCGGCAGACCTGCGGATAGATGTAAATCTGAAGAACCTTGTTTAACGCCAAAACTGAGTAATTCAGTGATATCCATCTTGCTCCCCTAACTGTTTGATTAATGAAAGATAGTGTAGTCGGCTGGATGAAAAGTCGCTTTAGTTTCTTTCCGGCCTCGGTGGCGGTGGAGTCGGCTTGGTATAATTCTGCACAGCCGGTATCGGGCGCATGATGAGGATTTAACCCCTAAATGAGTGATCCTACAACTGCTGAGGGTCTTGCGACCCGGCTAAACGGCCTGCGGCAGACGATCAACTCCCTGGCCCGAAGGTATGGGGTGGATGCTGCGCAGCTGTTAGCAGTGAGTAAAACTCGCACCAGTGGCGAAATTCGTGCTTGTGCGGCATTGGGCCAGCGTCAGTTTGCCGAGAATTATCTGCAGGAAGCCCTCGGCAAAATAGCCGACTGTGGGGATTTACCCCTGACCTGGCATTTTATTGGCCGGATTCAGACCAATAAAACCCGGCCTATCGCCAGTCACTTCGATTGGGTGCATACCCTGGATCGACCGAAGATCGCCCAGCGTCTGCACGATCAAAGACCGCCGAAGGCGGGACCGTTGAACGTTTGCTTACAGGTTAATCTTGATGATGCCCCCAACAAGGGTGGGGTTTCACCAGCGCAGCTGCCGGAGCTGCTGGCGACAGTAAAGAAACTGGATCGTCTGACCCTGCGGGGACTGATGACCATTCCCGAACCTGCTGATAGCCTGGTCAGTCAGCGCCAGCCCTATCGCCAACTGGCTGATTTATTGGAGCGGATGTCCGGTGTCTGTCCAGGAATGGATACCCTGTCGATGGGGATGTCGGCAGACATGGAAGCGGCCATCGCCGAGGGCGCCACGCTGTTGCGCATCGGCACCGCGCTGTTCGGTCCGCGGCAAAAAAAGTAGTGGCCAGGGGCAAGTAGTAGGTCCCTGGGGTAAACGAAACGAGTCATTCACATTCAGGAATAAGCAGTGATGAATACAATTGCATTTATAGGCGGTGGCAACATGGCCAGAGCGCTGATTGGCGGGCTGCTGAATAGCGGCGTGTCGGCGGATCAAATTGCAGTTGCCGAGCCGGTGGCGGCGGCGGCTCGGGCCCTGGCCGATGATTTTGGTGTCAGGGTAAGTGGCGATAACAATGAAGTGGCAGAACTGGCGGATTGTCTGCTATTGGCCGTAAAACCCCAGGTGTTGAAGGGGGTGGTCACCGATCTGGTTGACACAGTGGCAACGCGTAAACCGGTGGTGGTTTCGATTGTTGCCGGCATCCCCTTGGCGAGTTTAACCGGGTGGCTGGCAGGCCCGACCGCGTTGGTACGTACCATGCCCAATACCCCCGCCCTGGTCGGCCGGGGAATTACCGCGCTATTTGCCAATGACCAGGTCTCGCCTGCTCAACGACAGCTGGCCGAACAGGTGATGCGTGCGGCCGGCAGCACCCTTTGGGTCGATGATGAATCCCTGCTGGATGCGGTCACTGCGGTTTCGGGAAGTGGTCCGGCTTATTTCTTTCGGGTGATGGAGGCGATGATCGACACGGGACAATCGCTTGGACTCTCCGCCGAACAGGCCACCCGGTTGACCCTTGCCACCGCGGCGGGAGCGGCCGAACTGGCGATTCAGAGCAACACCGGCGTCGCCCAGCTGCGCGAGCAGGTAACCTCTCCCGGCGGCACCACTGCGGCAGCCCTGGCAGTGATGGAACAGATGGCCCTTGGGTCGGTGTTTGATAAAGCATTAAGAGCGGCCAGTCAGCGCGCGGCGGAACTGGCGTTGGAGGCTGGCGGCTAGTCAGGCGATTCACAGAACAATTTGATCTTCAGGAGCAACAGGTTTGGGTGGAAATTACGGCGTCAACGCACTGGAGTTCCTGGTGCGAACCCTGTTTGGAATTTATATCACCATTGTGATGGCACGATTTTTATTGCAGCAGGTTCGGGCAGACTTTCACAATCCTGTCTCCCAGTTTGTTGTTAGTGCCACTCAACCAGTGTTACGCCCTCTGCGGCGGGTGATTCCTTCCATCGGCAGGATAGATACATCCTGCCTGTTACTGATGCTGGCCTTGCAGGCCCTGGAGGTGCTGATTCTCTACGCGCTGCGCGGCTATGTGCCGGCACTACCGGGACTGATGCTGGCCAGCCTGGGTGAATTGGTCCGCCTGGCAATCAACTTTTACCTGGTGCTGCTGTTGATTCTGGTGATATCAAGCTGGATCGGTAGCGGCGGGTATTCTTCGTTACTTTCGCTGGTCAGTCAGCTGTGTGCGCCCTTGTTAACTCCATTGCGTCGGGCCATTCCACCCATAGGGATGTTTGATTTATCGGTGTTGGTGGCGTTTATTCTGTTGCAGTTAGCCAAATTCCTGATGGTAGCGCCGTTACTGGATGCCAGTCGTCATTTTATTTAAGGG
>JAYNPV010000141.1:0-7505 GCA_038113925.1 Gammaproteobacteria bacterium
GTCGTGGGTAAACTTCGCAATAGCCCGGCTATTACGTGCGTTTCCCGCCTCAAATATGAACCTCCCGAATCACCCGCTACTTCGTCCAGAGTTATTCAGAGCCTCCCTAGCGTTTGTTGTGAGTCCTTAGACAGGGCTGTCAGACATGCGCCCTTCGACAAGCTCAGGGCGAACGGGATGGATATTTCGGTTCCGGTCTGAATCAACAGCATCATAAATATCAGAACCATCTGCCCTTCGACAAGTTCGGGGCAAACGGGTAAGAATATTCTGCCGTTCGCGGTGAGCCTGTCGAACCGCTGCGAGTCTAGTCCCAACTAAACTCTGGCGGTTGATCGTCTGGCCGGGTGGCCAGCTGCAGCCCTTTGAGAAAACTGCGCAGCACCTGATCTTTGCATTCCCGATAATGTTTGTGGCCGGGCTTGCGGAAGAAGGCGCTGAGCTCGTGTTTACTGATATGGATGCCACCCATGGCGATCACGTCGAGCACCTCCTCGGCCTGCAGGTCGAGGGCAATTTTTAGTTTGCGAAAAATAATATTGTTGTTGAGTCGCTCTTCGGCGATAGCGGGTGGTCCCTCTTTTTTGCCGCGCATGTCGTTGATCAGGCCGTTCAGAAAAGTGGCAAACAGAAAGTCGCTGAGGCTTTTGTAGTCGGGATCATCTTCTTTTTTCAGCCAGTCGCTGACCTGTTGCCGGGTAACGCTGTGATCGGCCTGACCAAATATGGCGATCATTTTGGAATCATCGAAATCGAAGGTATAGCGCAGGCGGCGAAGTATGTCGTTATTGGTCATGGATGTTTCCGTAATGGGGGCTCTGCGGGAGTTTAGTCGAACACTTTACGCCGTAGCGCTTTGGTTTTACCGCGCCGGGTTTTGTTATCCATCCGCCGCATTTGCGAGCCGCGGGTGGCTCGCGTCGGCCGGCGGCTCTTCTGCACTATTCCAGCTGCTGTAATCATCTGTTGCAGCCTCTCCAGGGCGCTTTCGCGATTTTTCTCCTGAGTTCGGTACTGCTGCGCCTTGATCACAATCACCCCCTCTTTACTGATGCGCCGGTCTGATTGGGCCAGCAGGCGCTGCTTGTAGTAATCAGGCAGGGATGAATTATTAATATCAAACCGCAGGTGAATGGCGGAAGAGACCTTGTTGACCTTCTGCCCGCCGGCACCCTGGGCGCGGATCGCGGTGAGCTCGATTTCATCGTCCGCGATAGAAACGGCCCGGGAGATCACTAGTGGCATGGTCAGCTCACAGGGTTAGGTTTGGATTCGGAACCAGGATGATCGATCGGTCAGGCATCGGTCTATTTTAGTCTGCCGCAACACAGAAATAACCCTCATCAGTGGTCGATCTTATCCGGCGCTGACCGCTATAATTTTGGCCCATTCTGATTTTCATTGCTCAATACCTTAACTGCTCAGACCCGGATACGCGGTCAGGGATTAACGGAGGCAGGACCCATGGCAGCACTTTCACCGATTTCATCTCTCGGCTATTTCGTATTCGGCGTGGCCGACCTGGCGGCCTGGGAGACCTTTGCCGTCAACATTCTCGGCACCCAGGTGGGGATTCGCGGCGGCAATAGCATGGGGCTGCGGATTGATGATTACGAACAGCGTTTCCTGATGATCGAAGATGGCAGCGATGACCTGCAGGCCCTGGGGTGGGAATTCGATACCGAAGCCAAACTGGAAGCCTACGTGGATCAACTCAAGGCCAAAGGGGTGGAAATATCGGTGGGCGATGACACCCTGGTCGAGTCTCGCCGCGTGGATAAACTCTACAGCTGCCAGGACCCAGACGGCTGGCGGCATGAGTTTTATTACAGTCCGCGCATTGTCGCGCTGAGCAAAAAATTCAGCTCTCCCGTGGTCACCGGCGGCTTTGTGGCCGATGAACTGGGGGCCGGTCACCTGGTGGTAATCGCCAGTAGCTCGGAGAAAACCAACCATTTTTACCAGCAGACCCTGGGGTTTACCGTGAGTGATTACATCAAGGGCGAGATCGCCCCCGGCGGTCCGGTGCTGGACGCAACCTTTTATCACGTAGCGACTGGGCGCCATCACTCGATCGCGGTAGCCGAAGCACCGATTCCACAAAACATCGACCACATGATGCTGCAGGTTAACGAGTTAAATGATGTGGGGCTGGCACTGGATCGCTGCATGGAGGCCAATGTGCCGATCCGCATGGGCATGGGCCATCACCCCAATGATCAGATGACCTCTTTTTATATGATCACCCCGTCTGGATTTGCCTGCGAGTTCGGCTGGGGCGGAATTATTATCGATGACGATAACTGGGAAGTGGTGCGCTACTCCGAATTGAGCGACTGGGGCCACAAAATGCCGGTGCCTGCTTAGGCTCAGTTAATGGGGGCCCGTTAAAGGGCCTCTATTCAGCTTTCCCGGTAGCCATTCGGGTTAGTGCTCTGCCAGCGCCAGGCATCCCGGCACATATCTTCAATGTTGAGCCGGGCCTGCCAGCCCAACTCTTTTTCCGCCCGGCCCGGTTCGGCATAACAGGCAGCAACATCGCCCGCACGGCGGCCAACGACCTGGTAGGGAACTTCTCGCCCGCTGGCCTTTTCAAACGCTTTTACCGCCTCGATCACACTGTAGCCGATACCGGTACCCAGGTTGTAGGTGAACACCCCGTTGCCACCGGGCCGGTTGAGTTTTTCCAACGCCTTGAGATGGCCGTTAGCCAGGTCAACCACGTGGATATAGTCACGTACGCCGGTACCGTCCACGGTGTCGTAGTCACCGCCGAATACGGAGAGCTGCTCCAGCTTGCCCACGGCAACCTGGGAGATATAGGGCATCAGGTTATTGGGAATACCGTTGGGGTCTTCGCCGATGGTGCCACCCGGGTGAGCACCAGCGGGATTGAAGTAGCGCAGCAGCACAATCGACCAGGGTGACTGCTGATTGTTCAGTGCCTGGTCTGCCGCCACGTAGTCGCGCAACATCTCTTCGATATGCAGTTTCGAGCGACCATAAGGATTGGTCGCGGAGGTGGGGAAATCTTCGGTAATCGGCACGCTTGCCGGATCACCATAAACCGTGGCCGAAGAGCTGAAAACCAGCTTTTTAACCCCGTGGGCGGCCATGGCCTCGGTCAGCACCAGGGTGCCGGCCACATTGTTCTGGTAATAGTTAATCGGCTGCTCCACCGACTCGCCCACTGCTTTCAGGCCGGCAAAATGAATAACACTGTCGATCGGCTGTTCCCGAAATAACCGGTCGAGCAGTTGCCGGTCGCGAATATCCCCCTCTACCAGCGGCGCGGTGCGCCCGGTAATGGCCTCGACCCGCCGCAGCGCTTCCGGCGTGCTATTGCTGAGGTTATCGAGCACCACCAGTTCATAGCCGGCTTCAAGCAGCTGCACGCAAGTGTGCGAGCCAATGTAGCCAGCACCCCCGGTTACCAGAACTTTACCGTTTGACATAACTATTCCTGAATAGAGCCTTAACTTTCGGGTCGCATGTGCGGGAACAGAATCACGTCGCGAATCGACGGCGAGTCAGTGAGCAGCATTACCAGTCGGTCGATACCAATGCCTTCACCGGCCGTTGGCGGCAGCCCATATTCGAGGGCGCGGATGTAATCGGCGTCGTAGTACATGGCTTCGTGGTCACCGGAATCTTTGCGCTCAACCTGGGCCTGAAACCGCGCCGCCTGATCTTCGGCATCGTTGAGTTCGGAAAAGCCGTTGGCAATTTCACGACCACCGATAATCAGCTCGAAGCGATCGGTGACCTCGGGGTTGTCATCATTACGGCGTGCCAGGGGCGATACTTCGGTAGGGAAAGCGGTAATAAAGGTCGGCTGGCGCAGATTGGCCTCCGCGGTCTTTTCGTAGATTTCCAGCAGGATTTTGCCGGGGCCGTCGCCCTGCTCCACTTTGGCACCGACCTGCTCGGCCAGCGCAGCGAGGGCCTGGGGATCACGCAGCTGTTCCAGGCGGGTGCCGGGGTTATGTTCCAGCACCGCCTCCTCGACAGTAAAGCGCTGAAAAGGCGCAGCAAAGCTGATCTGTTCGCCCTGATAAGTGAGGGTATCGCTGCCGGTAAGTTGAGTAACCAGGCCGCTGAGCATGGTTTCAGTCTTACTCATTAGCTCCTGATAATCAGCGTAGGCCTGGTAGAACTCGAGCATGGTGAACTCGGGATTATGACGGGTGCTCAGGCCTTCGTTACGGAAACTGCGATTAACCTCAAACACCCGTTCCATGCCGCCGACCACCAGCCGTTTGAGGTAGAGCTCCGGCGCAATACGCAGGAACAGTTGCATATCGAGCGCGTTATGGTGGGTCTCGAAAGGTCGGGCAATCGCGCCGCCGGGAATCGGGTGCATCATCGGCGTTTCCACCTCGATAAAGTCATCGTCGGTGAGAAAGCGGCGAATTTCGGCCACCACCTGGCTGCGCAGTTTAAAGGTCTGACGACTCTGCTCGCTGACAATCAGGTCAAGATAGCGCTGCCGATATTTGACCTCCTGATCCTGCAGGCCATGAAATTTTTCCGGCAGTGGCCGCAAGGCTTTTACCAGTAGGCGAATATCGCTGACACGAATGGTCAATTCGCCGGTTTTGGTACGAAACAGTTGCCCCTCAACGCCGACGATATCCCCCAGGTCCCACTTTTTAAACTGACTGTTGTAGAAACCCTCAGCCAATGTGTCGCGCTGCACGTATATCTGGATGCGCCCCCCCATATCCTGAATATTGGCGAAACTGGCCTTGCCCATGATTCGCCGCGTCATCATGCGACCGGCCACCTTGACCAGGACCGGCGCGGCCTCCAGCGCTTCGCCACTGCTCTGCTCGTGAGCGGCCACCAGTGAATCGATTAACTGCTCGCGTCGAAAATCGTTGGGATGGGCATTACCAAGCGCTCGTAACGCAGTGAGTTTGGCGCGCCGCTGGGCGATCTGCTCGTTTTCGTCAACCACCGGGCTTTCGGGTAAATCGGAAGGTGAAGAGTCGGTCATGGCATGGGGTTCCGCTGGTTGATCTGACAAGGTTAATGGAGGTTACAGGCCGCTCTTTAAACTGGCTTCAATAAACTGGTCGAGGTCGCCGTCGAGCACCCCCTGGGTGTTGCCGGTCTCAACATTGGTGCGCAGGTCTTTAATGCGCGATTGATCCAGTACGTAGCTGCGAATCTGACTGCCCCAGGAGATATCCGCCTTGGAATCTTCTGCTGCTTGCGAGGCTTCGTTGCGGATGTTCATCTCCCGCTCGTAGAGTTTAGCGCGCAACATTTTCATCGCCGCAGCCCGGTTTTTATGTTGCGAGCGATCACTCTGACACTGCACCACAACCCCGGGGGGCAAATGGGTCAGGCGAATCGCGGAATCGGTTTTGTTAACGTGCTGACCGCCGGCACCGCTGGCCCGGTAGGTATCCACCCGCAGATCGGCCGGATTGATATCAACCTCGACCGCATCATCAATTTCAGGGTAAACAAACACCGAGGCAAAGGAGGTGTGGCGCCGCGCCCCGGAATCAAACGGCGATTTGCGCACCAGCCGGTGCACCCCGGTCTCAGTACGCAGATAACCGTAGGCATAGCTGGCTTTGACGTGGATGGTGGCACTTTTAATACCCGCCACATCGCCGTCGGAAACTTCGGTCAACTCGACATCAAATCCCTTTTTCTCGCCCCAGCGCAGGTACATGCGCAACAGCATATTGGCCCAGTCCTGGGCCTCGGTGCCGCCGGAACCTGCCTGAATATCAAGAAAAGCCGAGCTTTCATCCTGCTCGCCGGAGAACATGCGCCGAAACTCCAACCTGGCAAGATCGGCTTCGAGGCGCTGAGCGTCCCGCTCTACCTCGTCGAAGGTCTCCTGATCGTCCTCTTCGCCGGCCAGTTCCAGCAGGTCACGGCAATCGACGACGCCCTGCTCCAGCTGATCCAGGGTATGCACTACCAGCTCCAGGGCGGCCCGTTCGCGGTTAAGTGCCTGGGCCTGTTGCTGATCGTTCCAGATATCGGGGCTTTCCAGCTCCCGCAGCACTTCGACTAATCGTTCTGATTTGGTCTCGTAGTCAAAGATACCCCCTAAGCGCATCGCTACGCGCCTGCATATCGTCGAGATGATGCTTAACCGGGTTTATTTCAAAATTACTCAAGGTGGGTCCTTATTGAACGGCTGCACAGATAACCGGATGGGGAGTTTCCGGCGGCTGACCTGACTCAGAAAATGGGCCGAAATCATACACCTTGAGGCCGGTCGCTGCCAGCGTTAAACCAATGCCAGCACTGATTTCAGGGGCTCACCGGGGCGAAGATACGCTCCACCAGAAATTCCGCACTCACCCTGCCCTGCCACTCGTTTATCTGTGGTCGGTACAGCAGTTGAATCAAGTCACCAACCCGCGCCGACACCTCGTCGGCCTGACCAAAGGCGATGGCATTGACCGGCCGCGAATGCCCCGGCCAACGCAGTTTCATCTTCAGGTGACCGTCGCCCACGGTGCGACGCTCGACCAGTTCAAACTGCCCATCAAAACAGGGTTCGTCAAAGCCCGCTCCCCAGGGACCGGCATCGCCTAGCTGCTGGACCAGCTCAACGCTGAATTCTTCTGCGGCCAGTTCACCGTCGCTCAGGTACTGCTCGCCCACGGGCATACCGGCCAGTTCGGTTTCAACCTGCCGGTCGAGCAGCTCGGTAAATCGTTGCAGATCGGTTTCGCTGATGGTCAAGCCTGCCGCCATGGCATGACCACCGAAACTCTTGAGCAGCCGCGGATGATCGGTATTCATCTGCACCAGCTGATCACGAATATGAATCGCATCGATAGATCGGGCTGATCCTTTTAACAAGCCCTGTTCACCCTGGGCGAACACAACGACCGGACGATGTAAGCGATTCTTGATCCGTGAAGCGAGGATGCCAATCACCCCCTGATGCCAGTCCGGGTGGTAAAGGGTGGCGGCAAAGCGCCCCACCTGGTCATCCAGACTGGTTTGCCCCAGCAGCGCCAGCGCCTGGCGTTTCATCTCACCCTCTATTTCCCGCCGTCTGCGATTCAGGTCATCCAGTTGCGCGGCCAGCTCTGCCGCCCGAACGGGGCTGTCAGTGAGCAAGCACTCAATACCCACGGACATATCCTCCAACCGACCTGCGGCATTTAACCGCGGCCCCACCGCAAACCCCAGGTCAGCCGCCACCACCCTGTCGGCATCTCGGCCGCCCACTTCTAACAGTGCCTGAATCCCCGCCTGTGCTCGGCCACTGCGAATACGCTGCAGTCCGTGGGCCACCAACACCCGGTTGTTGTAATCGAGTCTGGCGATGTCGGCCACGGTGCCCAGGGCGACCAGATCGAACCACTGCGCCATATTGGGCTCTGCCGCACCAGATCCTTCAAACCAGCCCTGCCCACGTAACTCGCTGCGCAACGCCAGCAACAGATAGAAGGCCACCCCCACCCCCGCCAGCGCCTTGCTGGGAAACACGCACTGCTGCAAATTGGGGTCAATAATCG
>JAYNPV010000142.1:0-3798 GCA_038113925.1 Gammaproteobacteria bacterium
GCTCAAAGCGGCGCGGTGGGCGTGGTCCGTCGCGACCCGATGGCGATGAAACCCTTCTGCGGCTACAACTTTGGTAATTACTGGAGCCACTGGCTGGAGATGGGCAAGCGGGTGCCGAACATGCCCAAAATTTTCCATGTCAACTGGTTTCGCCAGGACGAGAACGGCAAATTCATGTGGCCGGGATTTGGCGACAACATGCGCGTACTTGACTGGATACTGGAACGTTGTCGCGGCAACGCCCCGGCGGTTGAAACCCCGATTGGGTACCTGCCAGCTGAAAACAGCCTCAACATCACTGGCCTCGACATCGACGATTCGATAGTTAACCGCCTGTGCGCAGTCGACCCGCAAGCCTGGCTTAATGAAATTGGCGAGATTGAAACCTACCTGCAGAGCTTTGGTGACCAGTTGCCCGAGGCACTCCAGCACGAGGTTTCCAAAGTCCGGGACGATCTGCAAGCAGCCTCGGGGTAACTGCGGAATTTCCTAACCAGGCCCGGTGAACCCGAGCGACCTGACGGATGATCGCCGCCCTGGTCCCCTGGTTTCTGGCCCTGCTGATGTTTGGTATGGGCCTGGGGCTGACGCCTACTGATTTTTATCGCATTGGTCAGTTCCCCAAAGCGGCCGCTATCGGTCTCTGCGGTCAGCTGATTCTGCTGCCTTTATCAGCGTTTCTGCTGGCAAACCTGCTGCCGCTACGCCCTGAATTTGCGGTGGGGCTCTGTCTGCTGGCGCTCTGTCCCGGGGGGGCGCTCTCCAACATGTTTACCTATCTGGCCCGAGGCGACGTGGCCCTGTCGGTGGCGATGACCGCAGTATCCAGCCTGATTACGGTATTCACCATTCCAGTCGGGCTCAATCTGGCACTGGGATATTTCACTGCTGGCAGCGCCGCGATCTCACTGCCAGTGGGGAAAACCGCCCTGCAGATTATGCTGATAACCGTCATCCCGGTCTCTGCTGGAATGGCCGTTCTGGCCCGCTGGCCCGGCGTGGCTGCCAAAGCGGAAATCTGGGTGCGCCGAGGCAATATCATGATTTTGCCGATGATCATTATTGCCATGCTCGGCGCAGAGGGGGGTAAATGGTTTGCCAATCTGGTCACCGCCGGCACCCTCACCATCGGTTTTAATCTGTTTACCATCGCCATGGGGTATGCCCTGGCCAAAGGCTTTGGTCTGCCCCAACGCAGAGTGAAAACCCTCGCCATCGAAGTCGGTGCCCAGAATGCCATGCTCGGGGTGGCTATCGCCGCCAGCCCGACCATGCTGGGCGACCCGGTGGTGGCCATTGTGCCGTCAGTTTATGCGGTCACCATGGTGTTCCTGCTGGCGGCCTATGTGATCGGTTTGAATCGCAAAACAGGGGTAGTCAGTGAAGCTCAAGACAGCCACTAACCCGTGGCTTCGAGAAGTTTCCTCGCGCTTTCAAGACCTCCCCGGTAAACCGTGGAAACAAACTCCGCAGCGCTCTGCTCAGCTCCTGCGGCGGGAATAAAACTGGCGGTCCAGACCACGCGGGTGCCCTCCCCCTCTGCCCGCACCGCGAAACAGGAACTGTAATCACTAAAGGGGACTTCACCCTCAATAATCTTGTACTGGTAATGCTCCCCCTCAACGCGCTCGGTCTGTTCTTCCAGCAACACCCCGCCATCGGGCATCTGCAGCCGCCTGACCGCACCGACACCACTACCGGTAACAGAACAGTGTTCCGCCGATGGAAACCAGGGCGACATCTCCCCAAAATTCCCCATCAACTCCCAGACAGTCGACGGACTCACCCCGATAACAATCTGTTCATCTATATGTACTCGATTCATCGTCTCTTCCTTCCAGGCAGCAAGTTATAATGAACCACTATAACCGTTAACCGGACCGGCGTTTAACGTCGGTCACCGACCCACCCAACGAGAGAAGTTAAATGCCCACTCCCGAACTCAAGGATATGTCGCTTTTTCGCCAGCAGTGTTACGTCAACGGCCAATGGATCGATGCTGACTCCGGTGCCACCATTGATGTCACCAATCCGGCAGATGGCTCGGTATTGGGCACCATCCCCAAGCTGATGGACACGGAAACCCGTCGCGCGATTGAAGCAGCCGATACAGCCTGGCCGGCCTGGCGCAAAAAAACCGCCAAGGAACGCTCTGCGATCTTGCGTCGCTGGTTTGAGCTGATGATGGAGAACCAGGATGACCTGGGCAAACTGATGACCCTGGAACAGGGCAAACCCCTGGCAGAGGCAAAAGGCGAAATTGCCTACGGCGCCAGCTTCGTGGAGTGGTTCGCAGAAGAAGCCAAACGCCTCTATGGCGACACCATTCCCGCGCCGGCGGAGGATCGCCGCATCGCCGTTATCAAACAACCCGTTGGCGTGGTCGCGGCGATCACTCCGTGGAATTTTCCCAATGCGATGATTACCCGCAAATGCGCTCCGGCGCTGGCCGCCGGCTGCCCGGTGGTAATTAAACCAGCAACTGCGACGCCCTATTCAGCGCTGGCATTGGCGGAATTGGGGGAACGCGCCGGCATTCCTGCCGGGATTTTAAACATTGTCACTGGCAGTGCCGGGGCGATTGGCGGCGAGCTAACCGGCAATCCCACGGTGCGTAAACTTTCGTTTACCGGCTCTACCGAAATCGGCAAAAAGCTGATGGAACAGTGTGCCGGCACGGTGAAAAAAGTCAGTATGGAACTGGGCGGCAACGCCCCTTTTATCGTCTTTGATGATGCCGACATCGACGCCGCTGTGGTCGGCGCCATGGCAAGCAAGTTTCGTAATACCGGCCAGACTTGTGTCTGTGCCAATCGGATTCTGGTGCAGGAGTCAGTCTACGACGAATTTGCCGAAAAACTCACCGCTGCCGTCGCCGAGCTCACCGTTGGCCCGGGAATGGATACGGTGAATACTGCCGGTCCACTGATCGATGCGGCGGGTATCGCCAAAGTTGAGGAACATGTCCACGACGCCTGTGGCAAGGGCGCGAAAATTGCCATCGGGGGTGAACGTCACTCCCTCGGGGGCAATTTCTATCAGCCCACCGTGCTTACCGACGTAACCACTGACATGCTCATTACCCAGGATGAAACCTTTGGCCCGGTTGCGCCGCTATTCCGCTTCAAAACCGAAGAGGAAGCCATCGCAATGGCCAACAATACCCCCTATGGTCTGGCCGCCTATTTTTATGCGCGTGATCTGGGCCGGGTATGGCGGGTATCTGAAGCACTGGAAACCGGTATCGTCGGCATCAACACCGGAATCATCTCCAGCGAGGTGGCACCTTTTGGCGGCGTGAAGGAATCCGGTGTGGGCCGCGAAGGCAGTAAGTATGGCCTGGAAGAGTTTACCGAAGTGAAGTATCTCTGTATCGAAGGGATGTGATTTGTCGCTGGGCCACTGGAAAACCCGATAGGCACTCCGTGACTCCAAATAGCCCGTCAGTAGTAATTTGCTGACGGGCTATTTTTGTGCGAAGTACTGCTGCAAGTAATCCTCGAAAGGGATTTGCGGCTCCGCTTCCAGCGTCGTCTGGGCCTCAAGAGATTCAGCGGCTTTCACCTTGAAAGCTTCCAGCACCTCTGGCGGCAGCGACTGCTGCGAGAAGTAATCAGCCCACTCCACCGAGCGCCGCCGGGCGAACTGATAAAAGGACTCATTTCGCATACGCATATCGGCCAACATCCGCGCGGAAGGGGTCAGGCTGGAATCTTCCATCTTCGCCATCTGTACCAGCAGCGCATCGCTAAAGCCACCTTCGCCACTGCGATCCAGCCAACTACATAGCGGCTGCAT
>JAYNPV010000142.1:3808-7474 GCA_038113925.1 Gammaproteobacteria bacterium
CGCGTCCGCTGGTGGCTACGCTTGTCTGGTTCTGCTCAATCTCCTTGCGTCCGGTCTCATCAATCGGATTACTGGGGCTGAGCAGGCAGTAAAGCAGTAACGCCTCGATAAATTTCAGCTCTGCCACGCCGATACCCAAGGGGTCGTGCACACTTACGTCCAGGGCACGTACCTCGACATATCGCACCCCTCTGCGCCGCAGGGCCAGGGTGTGCTTTTCGCCCGATTCCGCCAGCTGTTTGGGTCTGATAAAACTGTAATACTCGTTTTCAATCTGCAGCACATTCGCGTTTAACTGCCGGTACTCACCGTCGACCCTGACGCCAAATTCCGCATACGCCGCTGAGGGCGTCTCGATCGCGCGGGTTAAGCCCTCTACATACTCCTGCAGGCCGTTGTAACTAATGCCCAGATTCGCCTGATGAACATTTTTATAACCTATATCGCTCATCCGTAAGGCGGTGGCGTGAGGCAGGTAGTAGGTTCCCGCATCGAACTCATCAAAAACGCCCGGTTGGCCACCAGTGAAACTCTTACAAACCGCTGGTGAAGCACCGAACAGATAGGGCACCAACCAGCCCACACGCTGAAAATTTCGGATCAGCCCAAAGTAACTGGCCGATATAAACTCATCCAGCGGTCCATTCTCACCGGCTAACTGCTGCAAGCGGGGCCAGGCCGATACTGGAACCGAATAATTAAAATGCACCCCGGCAATTGCCTGCATCACCCGACCATAGCGCCACGCCAGACCCTGTCGGTAGACATGTTTCATCCTGCCTACGTTGGAGGGCCCATAATCCGCGATGGGGATGCTCTGCTCATTCTCAACCGCGCACGGCATACTGGTAACCCAGAGCATTTCATTCTCTAAACAGCCGTAAACAAAGGTATGAATATCATGGAGCCTTCGAATCAATGCCTCGGTTGAGGTCATCGGCTCAGTAATCAGCTCCAGCAACGCCTCAGAATAATCCGTGGTGATTTCGCTATGGGTCAGTTTAGACCCCAGACAGCGGGGATGACGCAATTGCGAAATATCCCCGCTGTCGGTCACCCGCAGGCTCTCTTTTTCAATCCCCCGCAATCCGCCCACCAGATCACCGGCCCTCAGTGACGAAAGCAGCTCGCGCAACGGATATTCGCCCAGCAGTGACATCAAATTCTTCCTTGATTAACGTCTTCGTAGAAATTCACCCGGGTCAGCAGGTGGTCGGATGAAGCTTAAATTGTAGCTCAGCACCGGGGAAAAGATTCGGTTGCGCAATACCACGATAACCCGCAGAATCAGAGGAGGAATTTTTCGCTGCACTGCGGTACCAGCGGATTGGAAAACAATTTGCAGATAGCCACCGGCTTCGAAAAATTCATGGCAGGGACGCCAGTTTCACCACAGCATCTCGTCCCTGTTCTGGCTTTATTAATAGAACTCTATAGGGAGAGGTTCGTAATGTTGTTAATCAGGAAAAAACCCTTCGCTTGCCGTCAGCTGGCTGCCATTGCATTAGCGCTGACGATAGGCTCCCCAACTTTCGCCGCTGAGGAAGTCGCCGACGGCACCCTGCTGCAGGCCTCCAATATCGACCAACTGCAGGACATGACCTTCATGGGTCATCGTATTGGTGACCTGATTCCTCCAGGTAACGATCACCTGATCCGGGAACTTGATTACCAGATGCTCCTGAAAGCGCCTAGCGGTCCGATCGTTGCAAATGCTGAGGTGCTCAGACTGACCGAAAAACATAAAGGTGAAGCCGGACTCGACGATCAAAAACGCCTGATTAACCACACCACCGGCATTCCTTTTCCGGATATTGACGAAAACGACCCGGATGCCGGTTACAAGCTTGCTTACAACATTTTACGCACCGGCTGGATCGGCGACACCATGGATCTCAACCCCATGTACTTTCTGGTGATTGACGGCAAGAAAGGACTGCAACGGGAGATGGGCTGGCGCTTTAAACGCTACCTGATGTCCGGCCGGATCAATCAGCCCCACACCGAAGATCCTGAGATCGTCAAGTATGAATCGCTGATCAACCTTTATCCACAGGACACTCGCGGGGTGGGTATCCTCACGGTTAATTACACCGATGCCCGCCTGGCCGATGTCTATGCCTACATTAAAAGCCTACGGCGGGTGCGGCGTCTCTCCAGTGGTGCCTGGGCCGATCCCATCTCCGCAACCGACCTGCTTACCGATGAGACCTTCGCGATCAACCTTGACCCCACCTGGTATGACGGCTGGGAGTACCAGGGCAAACGTTTTATCCTCGGCGGCGGTGACAGTAAAATCAAACCCCTGAACCTGGACGCAAGCGACCCCGCAGAGCGATTCCCGGCCATGCGCCTGGATGAAGCCCCCTACTGGAATTTTCACGACGAGTACTCGCCACAGGAAGTGTACGTACTCAAAGGGATTCCACCCAAATCCCATCTGGTGGGCCACCGCATCATGTATGTAGGTGCCAACCCGGGAGCTCCGCTGTTCTGGGGAGTGGAGTATTACGATAAGAAAGAAGAGTTGTGGCGGGTTACTAACATTACTTTTAGTAATGGCACCTGGGAAAACGGTGAGCCGGGTCCCACCGTAAACATGGTCTGGGTAGCCGATGTACAACGGCTGCACGCCACCGTGCTCTACCAGGGAGACGACTGGCGTTACGATCCAGACGCAAACGTAGCGGATTTCACTCCCGAGGCCCTGCCAAGGCAGCTGAATTAACTTCATCCGTTAAACAACTAAAAGCCGCCCCGGCGCGACAGCCAGGGCGGCTTTTTTTGGTTAACAGACACCGTAATTTCGCTCCTGACCCAGCAACCGCAGGTAAAACCGGCTGCTTTTCGCTGCACTGCAACAAATATTTGGTTGCACACCCGCCCGATAACAAGCAGAATCCTGACTAAAGGCGCTTCTTATCCAATTTTGCGATGGGAACCGCCAGTCTCTCAAAGTAATTGAAGAGACTTTAGTACTTTGTCAGCACGGATGCTGCCAAGCCCGGGGATATTAATTATCTTCGGATCAGCAACAATTCCTAAAAGAATTTTCGGGAGATATCCGTTATGACGAACACACTATTCAGCCCAATGCGGGTAGCCGCAGCAGCAATGGCGATGATCCTCAGCAGCACGGCGCTGATCGCAGAAGAGGTCGCCGACGGCACCCTGCTGCAGGCCTCCAATATCGACCAACTGCAGGACATGACCTTCATGGGTCATCGTATTGGTGACCTGATTCCTCCAGGTAACGATCACCTGATCCGGGAACTTGATTACCAGATGCTCCTGAAAGCGCCTAGCGGTCCGATCGTTGCAAATGCTGAGGTGCTCAGACTGACCGAAAAACATAAAGGTGAAGCCGGACTCGACGATCAAAAACGCCTGATTAACCACACCACCGGCATTCCTTTTCCGGATATTGACGAAAACGACCCGGATGCCGGTTACAAGCTTGCTTACAACATTTTACGCACCGGCTGGATCGGCGACACCATGGATCTCAACCCCATGTACTTTCTGGTGATTGACGGCAAGAAAGGACTGCAACGGGAGATGGGCTGGCGCTTTAAACGCTACCTGATGTCCGGCCGGATCAATCAGCCCCACACCGAAGATCCTGAGATCGTCAAGTATGAATCGCTGATCAACCTTTATCCACAG
>JAYNPV010000143.1:0-6407 GCA_038113925.1 Gammaproteobacteria bacterium
GCCGTCGTCGCTTTGGTATCCCTCAACCCGAACCATCAGGCCGATAGCAACGAGCTGATCGCCCACTGCATTGAAAATGTCGGTAAATGGGAAGTCCCCAAATGGATCAAGATCGTCGACGACCTGCCCAAAGGCGCGACCGGTAAAATCGAAAAACAGAAGCTGCGTGAACATTATCGCCAGCACCCGGAAGAACTCCCCTGGGACCCACCCGCAGAATAACCCCACCATTCAGCCCAAAGATACGCCATGTCCCAACGCAATCCACTCACCAAATGGTGGCGAAAGCGCCAGCAGCGGCGACGTTTTCAAAACGACTCCCGCGAAGGAATCTTCGAGTGGATCTACCAATCCAACAAATGGGGCGGAGCCGAGTCGCGCTCCGGCAAAGGCTCAGACACCACCCAGGCCGGCCAGGTCACTGCTCACCTGCCCGAGCTCTGGCAACAACTACAGGTGACCACCATTCTCGACCTACCTTGTGGCGACATGAACTGGATGAGTTCTTTAGACCTCTCCCGGTACGACTACACAGGTGCTGACATCGTACCGACACTGATCGAAAACAACCGGCAAAAATTCCCCCAACACACTTTTCTGCAGCTCGACATTTGCCAGGACCCTCTGCCAGCGGCAGACTTTTTGCTCTGCCGAGACCTGTTTGTTCACCTCAGTTTTGACGACATTTCCCTGGCACTGAACAATATCCGCAAAGGCTCGGTGAAATACCTCTGCTGCACCACCTTTACCCAGGTCGAGCAAAACCGGGACAAACTCACCGGCAACCACCGCCGCCTCAACATGTGCCTGCCGCCCTTCAACTGGCCCGAGCCAGAGCTGCTACTAACCGACGGCGCAATCGGCGAAACCGGTCGCCAGGGAAAAAGCCTCGGACTCTGGCGGGTATCCGAGATTCAGTGAGCTATCACCAGTGGGGGCAAAACCACTCACCTGGCTCACGACAATCACAATTGAGTCGGCCAACAAGGCCCTGCTATCAATCGTTTTGTTGAAGCCAAAAAACCGGGCAGTCGTTCTACCCTCTATCATTTTCAGCCATGCCGCCTACGCGTTAGTGAGACCAGGTGCTGTTTTATGGTTGAAAGCCAACCTCGGGACAGCAAGCAGCCTGCCTAAACTCCCTACGCTGCCCTTACTCGACGCAGTACTCCCCGCCATCTGCAGGGGGCTGGGGGTTGGCGATAAACCCCAGTGTCGATTCGAGTTGCGCTATGGCCAGGGGTTTTAGGGGTAGGTCGATATTGAATCCCTTACTCACCAGTCGGGCATTACTGTTTTGTCGGCCATCGAGCAGATCGGCCAGACCGGAATCGCGGTCACCCTCGACCTGGAACCACTCTTCCACCTGAGCCAGATAACGGTCATCAATGACACCGGGGCCGATATCGGTCTGTAGCAGTAGATCGCCCTGATCAGACAGGTAGGCAGCCTCTACCGCACCGACCTGTTTGTCGTTGTGGCTGATTAGCTGATTGTTCAGCGGGCTGAATACGTAGGGGGCCAGTGCCAACTGAATAAACACCTGTTGCGGGCCGTTCTGGAAGTAGTAGCTGCCGTCGGCGGCGGCGAGGTAGTGCTGGTTAATAAACGCCAGCAGGCGCGGATGAGTCACTTCACTGCCTTTCATCAGCCAGTGGCCGCGCCGATCCAGTTGCAGCCAGTTATAAACTGAGGGGACGTTGGGCCATTTGGCCATGCCGCGCAGCACGCGCTCGGCCAACTGGCCAGATTCATCGGCTTGATCAAACGTTTCGGGTTGAGCTGAGATAGTGTCCATTTCTGCCCTCCTGGAGATTTAGTGTCCGATCTCCGCAAGTAATAACTCCACCATGGTACCGGCCCGATTGCCATATAGACCACCGAAGATATTGAAATGGTTCAGTACATGGTAAAGCTGGTAGAGCTGGCTGCGCACCTCATACTCGGCAGCCCGGGGATGGATATGCCAGTAAGCCTGGTAGAAGCGTTCGGTAAAACCGCCAAATAGTTCGGTCAGTGCCAGATCCGCCTCGGGATCGCCGTAATAACAGGCCGGATCAAACAGTACGGCCCTGCCGGTCTCGTCGAGCCCACAGTTTCCGTGCCAGAGATCACCATGGAGCAGTGCCGCGACAGGATGATGATTGCCGATCAGGTCGGGCAGCGACTCGGTTAGCAGCTCCAGCCGGGTAGCAACATGGGGCTGCAGGCCATTCCGAATCGCCAGCTTCTGCTGAAAGCCGAGCCGCTGGTGCTGCCAGAACTCACACCAGTTCCGGGAGTTTTCATTGGGCTGTCTGGTTGAGCCGATATAACCGGCCTGATCCCAGCCGTAGTGATCGGCGGTGGACTGGTGCAGCACCGCCAGCCCCTCACCCAGCTCGGTGGCGTTGGTTTCGTTGAGCGGCGCTAGATTCAAATGTTCCATGACGATGTAGGCATTACTGGCCGCTACGCCGGTGGTAAAGGGCCGGGGCACTCGCAACGGACAGCACTCATTTACCTGTTCAAGCATCTGCGCTTCCTGCTCAAACATGGGGAGTTTGTCGGTGGAGTTGAGTTTGACAAAGAAGCGCTGCGCCCCGCACTCAATCATGAAGGCGGCGTTAATATCACCACCTGCCACCGGGGTGGCGGCGGTGAACTCAGACAGCCCGTCCAGTTCCCGCGCCAGATCGGCGATTAATTCCTGCCACTGCATGGAGTTATTTCCGCTGGATTATTCGATCGAGTTTAACGGCTCGGCCGCGCCTTTAACCGCCGAGCGGGGAAACAGCCAGGCAGCAAGCGCTGGCAGCACGAAGAGCGCGGCGAGCATGTTAACGAAAAACATATAGGCCAGTAACAGTCCCATATCAGCCTGAAATTTAAGCGCAGAAAAGCCCCAGGTTATTACCCCGATAGTCAAGGTGGTGGCCGTAAATATGACTGCGGTCCCGGCCGACTCCAGCGCTCGATAATAGGCCTGTTTAAGGGCCAGCCCCTGACGCAAACCGGCCTGGGTGCGAGCAAACAGATAAATACCGTAATCCACCCCTACCCCGACCCCCAACGCCACCACCGGCAGGGTGGATACCTTCAGGCCGATCCCCATGATCGCCATCACGCTGTCGGCCAGGTAGGAGACCAGCGCCAGCGGAATCAGCACACACAGGGCGCCAGGCAGTGATAGAAAAGTAAGATAAGTCAGCAGCGCAACCGCAGGAAAAAGCGCCGCTTTCATCGGCCACTCGGAGGCGCGAACCGATTCGTTCACCGCCGCCATCACCCCGGCCGGGCCTGAGGCAAGTCGAAAATGCAGGCCATCGCGACCAAACTCGGCTTCGAACTCTTTGACCGCATCGGTGACTCGAATCAGGGTCTCAGCGCGATGGTCAGCGAGCAGTATACGCACCGGCATGGCGTTGCATTGGTCGTTAAACAGCTTGGTGTTTAGTTCAATACCACGTAGTGCCGAGGCCAGACCGTAGTTTTGGCGCGGCAGCGAATAAAACTTGGGATGGCCCTCGGTATTGCCCACGGTGCGCTGTTTCATCACCTTGGTCAGTGAACGCACGGTCTGCACCCCTTCGACATTGCCCATGCGCCAGACAAACTGGTCGATACGGTCAACGGTAGCGTGATCCACGCAGCCGTCATCCGCCATCTCGGCGATTACCGTTAATTCATCGAGGCCGAAAAAGAAGTTGCTGACAATGGCATCAATATCCCGGTTGTAACGGGCATCGGGCCAGAATTCCGGCGCACCCGCCTGGCTATCGCCGACAATCAGGTCGGCCCCTTTCCAACCGCCAAATAAAAGTAGCAGGGCAGCAACCCCAAGCACCCCGCTCCCCCGCCGGCGATCGGCAAAGCTGGCGATAAAACTAAATAACGGATGGATGCGCTCGCCACGATGACGCAATTTCTCAAGCACAGCGGGTGGCAGGCGCGACCAGGAAAGTAGCCCCGGCAGCATAAACTTGTTAGTAATCAGCATCACGCTGGCACCAATGCTGGCAGTGATACCCAACTCATAGAGAATGGGAATATCCACCAACATGATCACGCCAAACCCCACTGCCAGGGTCAGCAGCGCGGTGGCCCCGGGGATAAAGAGTTTATTGAATGCTTCCTGCGCCGCCTCGCGGTTGCTGGCACCGGCCACCAGCTCCAGCTTCCAGGTATTAGCCATCTGCACCGCGTGGCTGATGGCGATAGAGAGAATCAGAAACACCACCAGAATCGACATGGGATCGATTCCGAAACCGAGCAGACGCATCAATCCCAGTTGCCAGATCACCGCGGTGATGGAAACCAGCAACACCAGCCCGGTAATCTGCAACGAGCCGGAATAGAAATAGAGCAGCACCGCAGTGATTACCAGCGCGATCAGAAAAAACTGCATCACCCCGAGCGCGGCATCAATAATGTTATCGATCAATTTGGCAAAACCGATAATGTGGACGTCGATATTGTCGGATTCGTAACGACTGCGAATCTGGTCCAGCTGCTCCGCCACCTGCGTGTAATCGAGCCGCTCGCGGGTAATCGGGTTCCACTCCACCAGGTCCGCCCGTACCAAGGCACCGCGAAAGTCCCGGGTAACCAGCCGGCCAAGATAGGCAGACTGCAGCAAGTTGCGCTCAACCTCGGCGATGTTTTCCGGCGTGGCAGTAAAATCCGGCTTAACGATTCGATAACCGATAAAGCCCTCTTCATTGACCGCCACAAAATTCACCTGCGGCGTAAATAGCGACATGGTCGAGGAGCGATCAACACCGGTGGTTAACAGCAAGTCCTCGGTGGCCTGCTCCAGCCGGGTGAAAAAGTCCGGGTTAAAGATATTGCCCTGTTTCTGGATCAGCGCCACTATCACCACATTGGCACCGCCGAAAACCGGCCCGTACTCATCGTAGGTCTCGACGTACTCATGGTTCGCTGGGATCGACTTGTCGAATCCCGGCTCCATGCGCAAAAAAGTCGCGTGATAACCGAGAAGAAGGGTGATCAACAGGAACAGCCCTAACAGCGGTAAGCGGTGACGAATCTGCCACCGCGCCAGGGCTGCGGAAAGGCGCGAGATTATCGCCGCATGACTTCGGTGCTGACTAACCGGCGGGGGTTCCAATGGCTCGGTCTCTCACCCGTCGACGACGGATAGTGTGAAAACGTTTCTAGTTCCGGCGGAACAGCTACATTAACCGTTGTTGAGGCTGATTTTGGCAGCTATCAGGCAGTCATCAGCTTAAGCCACTGACGATGCTGGCCCACCATCAGGGTTTCATCTTCAGCATCCTCACCGCCGGCGACCGGGGTGATTCCCAGCTCTTTGGCGGCATAGTCAGGCTGTTCCACCAGGTTATCCATGCCTCGGGCATAGCCATCGACCATCTCCCCCTCGCCACCGAGAAACCCGGCGTGGCAGGCATCAAAATTCACCAGGTCATCCGGCGTTGCCAGTCCGCTGGCGTTGTAAAAGTCTTCGTACTGCCGAATTCGCAGGGTTCGCTCCGCCTGGGATTCGCCTTTGGTACCCAAACAGTAGATCTGCACCGCGGTTTCGTCGGCGCTGCGGGGCTGGATCACCCGAATCTGGGTGGATACGTGCTCCATCAACAGCAGGTTGGGATAGATCACCAGATTGCGCTGGCGTTCGACCATCCATTTGGCCCGGCCTTCGCCATGTTTATCTATGAGTTCCTGGTAGCGGGAATAGATGGGCCGGTTCTCCGGCATCGGGAAAGTCAGCCACATCACCGTGTGGCCGTTCCCCAGGTCATACCAGCCACTTTTGCCCATCAATGCCTTCTCATCAAACGGCCGCTTCAGCTGTTTAGCGGCTTCTTTATCTTTGGCATGGCGAACAGGGGCGGTGGCAATGAGCTTGAAATAATTACCGTGAGTGGCCATGGCGTGGTAGCCGTCAATGCCATTCTCGGGCTGCATTTTCCAGTTACCGACGTGAACATACCTGGATGCTCCGGGGATCACCTCCTGGCCCTCATCGGTCTGATCGATGATCAGATCGATAAAATGGCGCGCCTCGGCCAGATGCTCCACCAGCGATGACGCCTGCTCACTCAGGCTACCGAACACGAAACCGCGATAGGACTCGACGTGAGCGAGCGCCCGCAAGGCGTGGTCATCATCTTTGAAGCGCTGGGTGTAGTGACCCCTGTCCTGATCACGGACATCAACGCAGCGGCCGGCACTGTCGAATACCCACCCATGATAAGGACAGGTGAGGAACTTCTGATTACCTCGATCAGTGCGGACTAACTGGGCACCACGATGGCTACAGGCATTGATAAAAGCGTTGATCTGCCCTTGGTCGTCCCGGGTGACAAGAATGGGACGACGGCCGATTTTAGTGGAGTAGTAGTCGTTGTTCTCGGGAATCAGGCTTTCGTGGCAGAGGAACACCC
>JAYNPV010000143.1:6417-7452 GCA_038113925.1 Gammaproteobacteria bacterium
TATGCGCTCCATTTCCAGCTCGAATATCTGCGGGTCGGTGAAGTTGCGCTTATCAACAAAAAAGTTCTGACCCGCCGGGTCGTCCCGGATCAGAGTTTCCAACGGCGGCAGGTCAATATCAATCGGGTTATTCATCAGCTCTCTCCTCCATTATTTCTGCGCTGACCGGACCGTCTGGCAGGCGATCGGACAACTATTCAAACAACCCTATCACCATCAGGGGTCTGCATCAATTTCCCCAATCTACTGCGTCTATTCAGTAGGAGCGCGGCAGGCCCAACACCCGCTCAGCGATGTAACAGAGCACCAATTGCGGACTCACCGGGGCAATGCGGGCAATCATCACTTCGCGCATGTACCGCTCGACGTGATATTCCTTGGCGTAACCGTACCCGCCGTGGGTCATCACCGCCTGAGTACAAGCCTTAAATGCCGCTTCAGCAGCAATGTATTTAGCAGCGTTGGCGTGGGCACCGGCTTCCTCGCCTTGATCGTAGAGAGTGGCCGCCTTGAACGCCAATAGATTGGCCGCTTCCAGTTCGGCCCAGTTCACCGCCAGTGGATGTTGAATGGACTGGTTCTGGCCAATCTGGCGATCAAATACCACCCGCTCTTTGGCGTACTCGGTCGCTTTTCCCAGTGCCGCCCGACCAATGCCAACCGCCTCGGCGCTGACCAGCACCCGCTCAGGGTTAAGACCGTGGAGCAGGTAGTAAAACCCCTTGCCTTCCTCGCCAATCAGGTCCGCCTTGGGGACCTCCAGATTATCTATAAACACCTGATTGGAATCGACACACTTGCGGCCCATTTTATGAATCTCGCGTACCTCGCACCGATTGCGATCGAGGTCGGTGTAAAAAAGCGACAGCCCAAGGGTCGGTTTTTCACACTCTTCCATCGGGGTAGTACGGGCAATCAGTAACATCTTGTCGGCCTGCTGGGCGGTAGAGGTCCAGACTTTGGAACCCTTCACCAGGTAGTGGTCGCCCCGGTTCTCAGCCCGCGTTTTCAGGTGAGTGGTGTTCAGACCGGTAT
>JAYNPV010000144.1:0-4602 GCA_038113925.1 Gammaproteobacteria bacterium
GTATTGGCAAACACCCAGCCGTGGTAGGCGCAGCGGAAAAATTTGCTGTTACCACGCTGCTCCTGGCAGACGCTGTTACCCCGGTGGCGGCATTTGTTCTCAAAGACGCGGATTTTTTCATTCTGGTCACGAACCAGAATCACCGGTCGCTGGCCGATGACCCGCAACTGGAAATCCCCGGCATCGGGTATTTCTGAGTCGTGGCCGATATAGACCCAGCCCCGATAATAGATGCGCTCCATTTCCGCCTGAAACAGCGCCTCATCCTTGTAGAGATGGTGGTTAATACGAAAGCCGGTTTGCGGGTCTTCCTGAATCAGCTCGTCAAAATCAATATAGGATTGTGTTGGCGTCAGCATCTTGGTCTCCTCACTTGTTCCGGGCGGTTCTGGTCTCTAGTGGTCACTGCCAGAATTTTATTCTGAATTCTAGCAGCCGGCACGTCCGTCCGGTTGGTACACTCGCTTCTTCATTTTCAACGGGTCTGCGCTCGGGTGCGCTCCGCAGTCAGCAGTTATTACCAGAGGAGAAAAAACAATGGGTCTTGAATACACCAGAAGTGAGGCGAAAGCCTGGGCACAGGAGAAGATCAAGGGCTTTTACATGTGTCCGATCTCGCCGGTTAATGACAAGCTGGAAATTGACGAAGGCCAGTTGCGCGAAAATATCGCCGCGTTCATCGATATGGGTATCGAAGGTCTGGTCACCGGCGGTTTTTTTGCCGAGGGTTGGAATCTGACCCCTACCCAGTGGATTCGTTTTCACGAAGTGGTAGCCGACGCCGGCTTGGGAAAAATACCGCTCTGGACCATTATTCTTGACCCCTGTGTCCACACCGCAGTTGAAAAGATGCAGGCCGTGGGAGAGATGGGCTTCGAAGGCGCTGAGGTGATTAACCCGGTGGTGCAGCTGCGTACCGACGATGAAATATTTGACTGGTTTGAATACCTCACCGACCGTACCGATCTGGCTATCTGCCTCTACCGCACGCCGGTCGGTGGCAAGGTACTGGGTTTTGACCTGATGCGCCGGCTAGCCGATATCGACACGGTGGTAGCGGTCAAACAGGGGGCTGGTTCAAGACCGGAAACCCTGAAGCTGCGCCGTGAAATGCGCGACGATTTTCTGATCTGCGATCCCAACGAAGCCGTTTTTCTTGATGAATTGCAGATGGGTGGCCAATGCGTCTGGGGCGAGCTCTCCTATATTCTCTACGGTAAAAAACGGCACCTGGTAGACGAATATCGGGCCCTGGCCGCTGAAGGCAAGTTTGAAGAGGCGCGCAAGAAATCGGCGCAACTCAACGACGTGCGCCTGCTGCTGGAAGAGACCCTGCTCTGGAAGATCATCCAGACCGCCACCTACGCCGGCACGGTTTCCAGCGTTAAGGTCTGGTTTGATGCCATTGGCCTGCACGGGGGGCGCATACTGCCGCCGCTTAAAGATCTGCCGGCCAGCGAAGCCGATGCCCTGCGGGGTCAGTTGTCCGATCTCGGTGTTATTTAAAGTGATTTTCAGCGCCTGTTCCGGTTTCACCGGGCTGGGCGCAGAGAAACAGCAATAGAAAAGAGCTGGTAGGTAACTGCCAGCTCTTTTTTTTGTTAGGGGCCTGTCGGGTTTAGGGGGGTGTAGCGAGGGAGTGGGCGAGCGAGCAGCCATTTTCACGATTGTGAGGCGCTTAGTGGGCCTATGTAACGATCAATCGGGAAAATTTGGGCCGCTCTCTCGCTTTCGTAGCCCATCCATTCTCAATCCGACAGGCTCCTGGACTACCTATAGTTTTTGACCGGAGGAGCTTGCCAATGACCGATGATGCCCGAAAAAGTGGATTAACCAATCCAGCGCCGAAACAGGAAAACCGGCGTAAATTCCTGCGTAATTCAGTCGGAATTGGCCTGGGGCTGGCGGCTGGGGGAGTTGCCGGTCGCGCTGGCGCTGGCGAGACTGCCAGTGAGCAGCAGTGGGATCGTAGCGTCGATATTATCGTGGTCGGCGGTGGGGCCGCGGGGGCCAGCGCAGCGATAAAGGCACACGAACTCGGCAGCAGTGTGCTAATCGTCGAAAAAGGGCCGGTTATGGGTGGCACGGCGGCTAAATCTGTCGGCGGGATATGGGCGCCGAATAACAAGTTTATGCAGGCAGCTGGCCTGGTTGATGACCGCGATGCGGCACTTAAATATATGGTTCGTCTCAGCCACCCGCAGGACTTTAATTCCGACGCAGAGTTTTATGGCGCTCCGGAGGCTATTTATCGCCAGCTTGCCGCATTTTATGATCGAGTCAATCCGGTTCTCGATGAACTCGAGCAACTGGGGGCATTGAAAACCATGGCATTGAATATCGGCTCGACGATGATGCCCGATTATTTTGCCCACATTCCCGAAAACAGAGCCCCTCGGGGCCGCGCCATCGTACCGAAAAAACCCGATGGCACCATGGGAAACGGCGCAGAATTGATGCGCCAGTTAAAAGCTGAAGTGACCGCTCGACGGATTCCCTTATTGACCCGCCATCGAGCCGAGGACCTGGTTCAGGATGAGTCAGGTCGGGTCACCGGCCTGCTGGTGACCCGGCGGGACGGTTCGCCGGCGAGTATCGCTGCCAGGCAGGGGGTTATTTTTACCAGTGGCGGTTTTACTCATAACAAACAGCTGCAACTCGATTTCCTCAAAGGGCCCATATTCGGCGGTTGCGCCTTGCCCAGTTGCGAGGGCGATTTTATTTCTATTGCCACCCGTGTCGGTGCCCAACTGGGCAACATGAGCAATGCCTGGTGGGCGCAATTGCCGCTCGAGCAGGCGTTGGAAAATCCCAGTGTGCCCACCGGAATCTGGTGTACCCCGGGGGATAGCATGGTGCAGGTAAATAGGTTCGGTAAGCGCTTTGTGGATGAAAAGTTTGTCTACAACGAGCGTACCCAGGTGCAGTTTCAGTGGGATCCAGTGACCGGTAGTTATCCCAATCTGCTCTCTTTTCTTATATACGATCAGCGTACCGCGGACGAATTTGCCAACTACGCTCCGTTGCCGCCCAAAGGCAGTGATGCCCCCCATGTGATCAAGGCCGCTAGCCTGGCCGAGCTGGAACAGCAGATCATTAAACGGCTGGCCCGAGCGGCCAGCCGCACCGGTGGTTTTAGTCTGGCAGAGGATTTTCTGGCCAACCTGAAGGCGACGTTCAAGCGATTCAACGGCTTTGCCACCCGTGGAGTCGACGAGGATTTTCACCGGGGTGGACAACCCATTGATCAGTTTTTTCATTTCTTTGGACCGCAACAACCGCTCCATGACTACCCCAATATGACCATGCACCCGCTCGCCGACAGCGGGCCCTACTATGCGGTGATTCTCGCTGCCGGCACGCTCGACACCAAGGGAGGGCCGAAAATAAATGAACACGCCCAGGTGCTGGATACCCGCAACCATCCAATCCCCGGCCTTTACGGTGCCGGCAACTGCGTGGCCTCAATGAGCGGCCCGGCCTACTGGGCCGGGGGCGCTACGCTGGGACCGGCACTGACCTTCGGCAATATTGCCGCTAGTCATGCGGTCGCGGCGGTTAAGGCCGGTTAATACTTTTTACCAATCCGTGCTGGAGCTCCAAACAAGGTGCGAAGAGAGAGGTTTGGCCCTTCCAAATGAACCTCACAGGCGAAACTGATAAGAATTGTAGGAGCGACTTTAGACGCGACAGCCAACGTTTGCGCCGCCCCATGGTCGCGACTGAAGTCGCTCCTACGGAAACCTATGTTGTTCAGGCGATACGCATTATTGGAATAACGCTGTTTACTCCTATCAAACGAAGGCGAACGCTGACTATTAAACGCCGCAAGGCCGCTTATTGGAGCAGCGGGCCATTCTCACTCCCGCGGGGGTGCATTTCGCATATGTACAATAAGATCCCCGATTCAATGCGCCTATTGCGGCTCATGGGTATGTTGCAGATAAAGATGGCCGCCGCTGGTTGGTGAATAGGGTTAACAGGGCCTTGTAGCCAGGGCCTATCGGCCCACCAACCATCGGCGACACCCCTCCTGGCACTCAGCTTGGCAATCCCGGAAGCAAATTTAGAAACATCGCATGACCCGCGCCCAACAGATTCTGCAAACCACCTTTGGCTTTGATCGCTTTCGCCACTCGCAACAGGCGGTTATCGAGCAGCTAACCGCAGGCAGGGACGCCTTTGTGCTGATGCCCACCGGCGGGGGCAAGTCGCTCTGTTACCAAATCCCGGCGCTGATGCTCGATGGCGTGGCCATCGTTATCTCACCCCTGATCGCATTAATGCAGGATCAGGTGGATGCACTGCAGCAGCTCGGTGTCAGTGCGGCTTTTCTCAACTCAAGCCTCACCGCTGCTGAAGCCCGCCAGATAGAACAGCAGCTGGTTGAGGGCGAAATTGACCTGCTCTACGTGGCCCCCGAACGACTGTTAACGGAACGCATGTTGGCGCTGCTGGATCGATCTCAAATATCGCTGTTTGCCATCGACGAAGCTCATTGCGTGTCTCAGTGGGGCCACGACTTTCGGGTCGAGTATCGGCAGTTAACGATACTTCACCAGCGCTTCCCCCAGGTTCCTCGAATTGCCCTCACGGCTACGG
>JAYNPV010000144.1:4612-7449 GCA_038113925.1 Gammaproteobacteria bacterium
CGACGAAATAGTCACCCAGCTGCAGCTGGAGCAGGCGCAGATATTCATTAACAGCTTTGACCGCCCTAACATCACCTATGCCATTTCCGAGGGCAATAACCCCAAACAGCGATTATGGCGCTTTATTAGTGATAACCACCGGGAGGATGCCGGTATTGTCTACTGCCTGTCGCGCAAAAAAGTTGAGTCGATCGCCGATTGGCTCAGCGAGCAGGGCAGGGTGGCCCTGCCGTATCACGCCGGCTTGTCCGCCCAGGTGCGCCAGCAAAACCAGCAGCGATTTCTGCGTGAAGAGGGGGTAATTATTGTTGCCACCATCGCCTTTGGCATGGGTATCGATAAACCCGATGTGCGCTTTGTGGCCCATCTGAGCCTGCCCAAAAGTATCGAGGCTTATTATCAGGAGACCGGCCGCGCCGGCCGCGACGGTGAGCCGGCCAGTGCCTGGATGGCTTATGGCCTGCAGGATGTGCTCACCCTGCGCCAGTTTATGCAGGACTCTACGGCGGACGAAACCCATAAACGGGTGGAACATCAGAAACTCGAATCCATGCTTGGGCTGTGTGAAGTAATCAGCTGTCGCCGTCATGCCCTGCTCGATTACTTTGATGAAGAAACCACCCCGAGCTGTGGCAACTGCGATAATTGCCTCCACCCGCCGGAAAAATGGGATGGCACCATTGCCGCCCAGAAGGCGCTCTCAACCGTTTATCGCAGCGGTCAGCGGTTTGGCGTAAATTACCTGATCGATATCCTGCTGGGTAAAGAGGAACCGCGCCTGCAGCAAAATGGCCACCATCAGCTCAGCACCTTTGGGGTCGGTACCGAACTGTCCCAGAGCGAATGGCGCGCCGTGTTTCGCCAGCTACTGGCCCTTGGCTTTATCGAGATTGATGCGCAGGGGTACGGCGCGCTGCGGCTCACCGAAAAATGCCGGCCGTTACTCAAAGGTAAGCAGCGTCTCGACCTGAGAAAACAGCGCAAGGAAGAAAAAACCACCCGGGAGAAAAAGCAAAAAACCGGCATTCGACCCCAGGATCAACCCCTCTGGGAAGCCCTGCGGACACTCAGAACCGAACTGGCTGCAGAACATGGCGTGCCCCCCTACGTGATATTTCACGACGCCACTCTGCAGGAGATGATCCGCCTGCGACCCGACTCCCCGGCGGCACTGCGCCAGATATCCGGAGTAGGGGAGCAGAAACTGCAACGCTACGGCGAACAGTTCATTGCTGAAATTGCCAGCCATCCACTGGATGAGCTGCTCGATAACCGCCTCAGCGATACCGTTAATGAAACCTTGATGGCCTATCAACAAGGCCTGGAAGTGGAAGAGATCGCCCGGCAGCGTGATATTCAAACCACCACCGTCTACGATCACCTCGCCGATGCCATCGCCGTGGGCCT
This sequence comes from Gammaproteobacteria bacterium, assembly GCA_038113925.1. Classification (GTDB taxonomy): domain Bacteria; phylum Pseudomonadota; class Gammaproteobacteria; order Immundisolibacterales; family Immundisolibacteraceae; genus QNFC01. Next base: position 6,020 of record JAYNPV010000144.1, read on the forward strand.
GCTTGAGGTGCAGCCAGTTACCGGATTGTCCGCCGATCAACTGCAGCAGATTCTGCTGATGATGGAATCGTTCGAAGTTGAAGAACCCGGCCGGTTAAAACCGGTCTACGATGCCCTCGAAGGGGAGTATGAGTACGGGCTTCTGCGCTGCGTACAGGCAGGGCGGTGAGGGTGTGCGGTTCGTCAGGTCGAACCAGCGACTATCCTTCACCTAAAACCTATCTTAAAAATCCAAGACTCGACCCGCATGGTTCCTCGATGTTTGGAGTCCAATACCGTGCGGACCATAGATGACGTGAACGGGGTTGTGACGGTAAAGATAATCGCCTGATCTGGATTTTCGCGGAAGGCAAAAAATAATTAAGTAGAGCTTAATTACCCAAAAAAAGCTCCGATACTCTCGGAGCTTTTTTTATGCCGTTAGGAAGTGGAAAAATCGCTGCTCAATCTCCAAACCTGCTATCCACTCGTCAAGGGTCGGAAATATCTGCCAGCTGATCCCTTATGCTCACCGATTTCCCCAGCACTTTTGCTACCGGGCAGCGGGTGGCGATGTCGGCGAGTCGGGTTCGTTGGTCTTCGCTTAGATCGGCTCCGAGGTTAATGGTGCGGGTAATGCGATCCGGGCCCTCTTTGGGGAGGTCATCTTCCCCGGCGCGCTGGTAGATCGCTTCCACTTCGATTTCATTAAGCGGCCACTGTTTGCGTCTGGCATACATGCGCAGGGTCGCCACGGTACAGGCGGCCAGTGATGCGGCCAGCAGTTCGAAGGGGCCAAAACCTGCCCCGGCTCCGCCGAGGGCCGGGGGTTCGTCGCTATTTGTCTCGATGCCAGCGTGGTTGATCACGCGGCTGCGGTAGCCGTCGCCCTCGGCGATGACACGAACTTTGCGAATAATGGGGTCGTTCATGGGCGGAATGCTTTTTGGCAGTAGTCGGGATAAACCGGGGCCAGCGCCTCTCTTACCGGGCCGCGTAGCTGGGTCAGTTCTGCGGGGTGGGGGTGGCAGTGACGGCAGGTTGGTCGGCGTAATCAAATTCAAAGCCGGTCTGGTCGAGGACCTCTTCGAGGCTGTGGCCGGGGTGAATGCTGGTGAGGCTGAAGCGGGCCTTGTTGGCGTTAAATTCCATCACCACTAGTTCGGTGACCAGCCAGCGCGGGCCGCCAATGCGGTAGTGGTTGGCGGGGCTGGTGCCGGCGGCGCTGACGAAATCTACTTTGGGCACCAGGACTCGTCGGCTGTGTTCTTTGCGGAACAGCACGATGTTGGGCACCAGGTGGTAGAGGTAGGCCGAACCAAAACTGCCGGGCAGGCGCAGTTTGCTACCTGGGTAGTCGCCAATGCCGACCAGATTGATATTGCCCTGGCCATCGATCTGCCCGCCGCCGACAAAAAAGGCGTCCATGCGTCCCTGGGCGGCATACTCGA
>JAYNPV010000145.1:0-3641 GCA_038113925.1 Gammaproteobacteria bacterium
TTTCACTCCCGAGGCCCTGCCAAGGCAGCTGAATTAACTTCATCCGTTAAACAACGACAAGCCGCCCTGGCCCGACAGCCAGGGCGGCTTTTTTTTGGCTAGTGAACGCCATAAACACCGGCGTGGCGATAGCGTTTGATCACCACTGCCAGAGACGAGATTGCACCGCGGACTGTCTCTGATCAGTTTGGGTCGGCTAAAAAAAGCGCGCGAGCAATCGGGATTAACTGGCCCTAGATTTCAAACTGGTAAAGCGATCGGGAGCGAACGACAAAATCTCCGAACGGCTCGCCACTCTTTCTCTCTTCAGCATACTGCTGAATCAGGGGGGTGAGGATGTTCAGGATCTGCTCTTCATTGACCGATTCGTGCTCCAGCCTGCTGAGTCGGTCGCCATTCACGCTGGCGCCTAACCAGAGCTGATAATGCCCGGGAGACTTACCAACCAGGCCAATTTCACCCAGGTATGGGCGGCCGCACCCATTCGGGCAGCCGGTCATACGTATCATTATCGGGTCATCGGCCAGACCGGCGTCTGCCATCACCCCATCTAACTTGTCTATCAGGGTCGGCAGATAGCGCTCACTCTCTGCCATGGCCAGCGCACAGGTCGGAAATGCCACACAGGCCATGGATGCCTTACGTGTTGCACTGAGTTTTTCGACATTCAGAATCTGGTATTTTTCCAGCAAATGATTAATCGCAGCCTTGGCCTCAGGCTTGACCTGGCCAATACAGAGATTCTGATTCGGCGTAAGGCGAAAATCGCCTTGGTGTATCTGAGCAATTTGCCGCAGGCCGGTCATTAGGGGGTAATGTTCGCGGTCGGCAACGCGGCCATTCTCTATAAAGAGCGTGTAAAACCAGTTGCCATCGACCCCCTGTTGCCAGCCGTAATGATCGCTGGTGTTGTTGAAGCTGAACTCCCGAGCGGGCTGTAACTTCCAGCCGAGGTAGTTTTCCAGTTCTGCCGTGAACCAGTCGATGCCCCGATCGTCGATGGTGTATTTCAGTCGGGCGTGTTTGCGGTTGCTCCTGTCCCCATAATCTCTCTGTACGCAAACCACTTTCTCGGCAACTTCAACCACTTGTTGAGGGGTACAAAACCCAATCAGGTTACCCAGCCTGGGGTAGGTTTCCGGCTCGGCGTGGGTGCGGCCGAACCCGCCGCCGACCACCACATTGAATCCGGCCAGTTCGCCCGCTTCTTCGATGGCGATCAAGCCCAGGTCGTTGGAATAGAGATCGACATCGTTACTGGGGGGAATTGCCACCGCCATTTTGAATTTGCGCGGCAGGTATGTTTTCCCGTAGATGGGTTCTTCCGCCTCAACGGGCTCCTTCGGTTCTGCCCCTAACCAGATCTCATCATAGGCGCCAGTTTGGGGGGTCAGGTGTTCGCTGATTTTACACGCCCAGCTATATACCTCCTGATGCAGGTGCGATTGCTCCGGGTTAACGTTACACATAACGTTGCGATTGACGTCACCGCAGGCGGCAATGGTGTCCATGCCGGTATCGTTAATCTGTTTGATACAGTCCCTGAGGTTACTCTTATAAACCCCGTGAAACTGAAAGGCCTGGCGCGTGGTCAGGCGCAGCGTACTATTGGCGTGAGACTGCGCCAGACGGTCCATCTCCAACCATTGCGCCGGCGAACAAATACCGCCGGGAACCCGCACCCGAATCATAAAGGAGTAGAGCGGCTCCAGCTTCTGGCTCAGGCGCTCCTGACGTAGATCCCGGTCGTCCTGCTGATAGGTTCCATGGAATTTGGTCAGCTGACCGTCATCCGCGGAAATTGCCCCGGTCACCGGGTCAGCCAGACCGTCGAGAATGGTGCCCCGCAGATAATTGCTGCGGACCTTGATGCCCTCGTTAGCCGAAAGCGCTTTATCGTCGGGTAGATTCATTTAGTAAACGTCCTTCTGATAGCGTTTATCCTTCTGCATGGTCAGCAGATACTCGTGGGCAGCAGTGGCCGATAAACCGCCCTGTTCAGCGATCACCTGTAGCAGCATATCGTTCACATCGACCGCCATCCGACTCGAATCCCCACACAGATAAATCGAGGCACCATCGTCTATCCACTGAAAAAGCTCTCGGCCCTGCTCGCGGATACGGTGCTGAACATATATTTTTTCGGCCTGATCCCTTGAGAAGGCAAGGCTCAGACGGCTTAGCGCTCCCGACTTCAGATGCGCCTGCCATTCCCGCTGATAAAGAAAATCAGTATGAAAATGCTGATCGCCGAAAAACAACCAGTTCCTGCCGCTGGCCCCTTGTTCTGCCCGCTCATCAACAAAAGCCCGGAAAGGCGCTATTCCGGTGCCCGGGCCGATCATGATGATGTCCTGATCCGTGTCTACAGGGAGACGAAAGTTTGGATTTTCATCCACATAAACGGGCAGGCTACCGTCCTGGATAGCGGTGATCCAGCCCGATGCCGCCCCGACGCGGTCGCGGCCGCGGGCCCGGTATTGCACCGCCGCCACGGTAAGGTGCACCTCCTCGGCATCCACCAGCGGGCTGGAGGCTATCGAGTAAAGACGCGGCTGCAGTTTTCTCAGGGCGGCGATTAAATCAGCCACATCAAGGCCACCTACCGGGAAATCAGTGATCAGATCCAGCAAATCCCGGTCGTACATCCATTCTTGCAATTCGTCCGCTTGCTCGATATCCAGCAACTGTTTTAGCTCGTCGGACTGAGCAAACTGGTTGTAAGCATCAACCACCGGCCGAGAAAGCGATGAAATTTCCACCCGGCTGGAGAGCGCCTGTTCCAGGGTGACCGTCTCTTCTCCAAAAGCGATCTCGTCGTCACCGGCTACGGCAAGCTGATCCAATAGACGGTTAACCAGCCCCGGCGGGTTCTGTGGCACCACACCGACGGCATCACCCGGTTGATAACGGATGCCGGAACCCGCCAGCGAGAGCTCAAGATGATGAACCTGCTTGGCAGATCCGCGACCACTCAGGACAATGTTGTCGAGTATTTCTGCGGAAAAAGGGTTTCTGCGATTGTGATCCGCCGCAGCCGCAATGGGGACGGATGCCACAGAGACCGTTTCTGTCACCGTTGCGGACATCAGCGCAGCCCGTACCTGTTCTATCCACTGCTCAGCGTCGGTTTCATAATCAACGTCGCAATCCACCCGCTCAACCAGTGCGGTAGCACCGAGCTCACCGAATCGCTGATCAAACTCCTTGCCGGTCTTGCAGTAATTGGCGTAGCTGGTATCTCCCAACGCCAGCACGGCGTAACGAAGACCCTCGAGCCGGGGGGCTTTTTTGCCCATCAAAAACTGGTGAAATTCCACCGCCAGGTCAGGAGGGTCGCCTTCACCATGGGTGCTGGCAATCATCAGCAGTATCTTTTCCTGCTTTAACTGCGACCGCTTGTAGTCGGCCACGTCGAGCAAATTGACCTCAAACCCGGTCAGGTTTTGCTGTAAACGGGCGGCAATTTTCTGGCCGTTACCCGTCTGGCTGGCATATAGGATAGTTATCTTTTCTGCAGCACTATCCGCAGGTTGGGAGGAAATCGCCTGACTGCTGGTTAGTCCTGCCAGATAGCCGCTAACCCAGAGCAGCTGATCAGCGGAAATTTTTGCCGTAAACCGTTGGAGTTCGCTCAATTG
>JAYNPV010000145.1:3651-6926 GCA_038113925.1 Gammaproteobacteria bacterium
GGAGACGCGGTGGGATTCAAGGACATTGTGTTGATGGTTCCTGAGGCGCGGATTACTAGATGGGGAGGCTGCGGAACCATACCGCTTTCTTTCTATCGTAAAAAGGAATATATAGTGATTAATTTATAATTAATTGACATAAGTGTAGGCTTTCAGGGGGCCATTCAAGATGAAACTTCAGCAACTGACCTATATCGCCGAAGTGGTGCGTTGCGACCTGAACATAACCCGAGCAGCGGAACGCCTTCACACATCGCAGCCAGGCGTTAGCAAGCAGATCCGCCTGCTCGAAGATGAGCTAGGCCTGAAAATATTCCGCCGCAAAGGCAAACAGCTGGTAGCAATTACCGAAACAGGAAAAGAAGTACTAAGGTTAACCGAGCAAATTCTCAATAAAGTAACGGACATCAAGTCGATTTCGCTGGATAAAACCGACCCGAAAAAGGGAGCGTTGAAAATCGCGACCACCCATACCCAGGCACGCTACGCTTTACCCGCTACCATCAATGCATTTCGGACAAAATACCCTGATGTGGAGTTGAGTATTTACCAGGGGACCCCGGACCAGCTAGCTGAACTCGCGCAGCAGGAAGTCGTCGATCTGGTAATCGCCACCGAAGCACTCGACCTGTTTACCGACCTGATCATGCTGCCCTGTTATTACTGGAACCGAAGCATACTGGTTCCAGAAGGTCACCCGCTGGCACAGTCAACTCCCCTCACGCTAGAAGCTATCGCTGAATTTCCGCTGGTGACCTATGTATTTGCGTCCGGAAGCCACCAGCTGCTGGAGCGCACCTTTGGAGCCAAAGGACTCCATCCCCGAGTCGCCCTGACAGCAGTAGACACCGACGTCATCAAAACTTACGTGAAACTCGGTTTGGGCGTTGGTCTGATCGCCTCCATGGCGTTTGACCCGGAATCGGATCAGGCGCTGGTTGCGCGGGATGCCAGTGACCTTTTTCCGGATAGCCTGACCATGATCGGCCTGCGGCAGGATCACTATTATCAGAAATTTGTGCTCGATTTTATCTCGGAGTTTGCACCCCACTTTCATAGGGAGCAGCTACAACAGTTAATTCTGCAAAGTGATTCAGGCAATCAGCCTCTGGCAGCAGAAGGGCTCAACCTTCCCAGGCGGTGAGATCGGGTGCCGGGGCTGAATTGTTTTTAGCGTTGTCGAACTCTCCGTTCGCCCTCACCTGAATTCGATTCCGGTCCAGGGTGACCGCCATCAAGAAAACCAATGCTGGAGACAGGCCCGAATGGCACTAAGTTAAGGGTGTTTTGCGTGTTTTCACAGACCGCAACAGCCAATCCGGTCTTTTAAAGGCGCTTAACTCTGTGCCATTCATGACCGGCTCCCGCGTGCCGACCAGCTGCATCGGCACCGATAACAGCCCACCCGGTTGCTATTGAAGGATGGCACAAGAGATTATGATGAAATGGTGGCCAGGGACAGAATCGAACTGTCGACACGGGGATTTTCAGTCCCCTGCTCTACCGACTGAGCTACCTGGCCATTTCGTGATCGCTACATGACTGGCATGTCCCCGCAGGGCAACGCCAGAGCGGCGTGATAGTGAACCCGCGGGGGCGTGTATTAGAACGATTTGAGCCGAAATCGTCAAGCGAAACTTCTCTTCATCATTTCTAAAAAAGCGCCTACTATTCGGGTTTTAATCCCCTCTTAGAATCAAATTCGGGAAGTTCTGATGCGCCTACTTCACACCATGCTACGGGTGACCGACCTGGACACCTCCATTGCTTTTTATACTCAAGTGCTGGGTATGCGGTTGTTACGAAAACGCGAATATCCGCAAGGCAAATTCACTCTCGCCTTTGTCGGCTTCGACGACGAGGAATCGGCGGCTGCTATTGAACTGACCTACAACTGGGAAACTCACGCCTATCAGCAGGGCGACGCCTTTGGCCATATCGCCATTGAGGTTGATGATGCCTATGCAACCTGCGACCTGATCCGTCAACGGGGTGGTAATGTGGTGCGCGACGCCGGGCCGATGAAGCATGGCACCACGGTGATCGCCTTTGTGGAAGACCCGGATGGCTACAAAATCGAACTGGTCCAGGCCAAGTAGGGTGTCAACCGGCTGCCACCGCCTTCTTTAACGCCGCCATGTAGTTATTTATATCGGGCTCAGTCCCCTCAAGCTGGGCATTCCAAAGTACTTCAGCGAGGCACTCTAGCATCTGATGTTCAGCGGCATGGGCATCCCCCAGACGGCCGGTGAGTTGGCGATGGATCTTGACAATACCGGGGGGCAGGTTGACATCCAGCTGTTCGCGCACCGCAATGTGCATGGCCATATGCAGAAAAGGGTTACTCTGACCATCGCTGCCATCATAATCACGGTGCCGGGCTGCGCCACTCTCAATATCGCGATGATATTCGGGATGCATACCAACTACTTCAGCAATCATCAGGGCCTGCTTGTCCTGCGGCCGGCCCGCCTGACGATCCGCCCAGGCGTTAATAAACATATCCCGCAGGGCGGATCGATCCTGTCCCCATAACATCAGGCCGGCTCCGGTTCGGTTTTCTGTTTGTATTCACACAGGTCTTCAATCAGGCAGGCACCGCAGCGCGGTTTGCGGGCCACGCAGGTATACCTGCCGTGGAGTATCAACCAGTGGTGGGCGTCGCGCAGAAACTCGTCGGGGATATGCTTTAGCAGACCACGCTCGACCGCCAGCGGAGTTTTTCCCGTGGCGATACGGGTGCGGTTGCCCACCCTGAATATATGCGTATCCACCGCCATGGTCGGTTCTCCAAAGGCGGTATTGAGCACCACGTTGGCGGTTTTTCGCCCGACCCCGGCAAGCGCTTCCAACGCGGCCCGCTCCCGTGGCACTTCGCCGCCGTGTTTTTCCAGCAGGGTGGCGCAGGTCTTAATGATATTTTCTGCCTTGGCGTTAAACAGACCAATAGTTTTTATATATTCCTTCAGTCCATTCACCCCCAGGTCATGAATCGCCTGCGGGGTATTGGCAACGGGGAATAATTTCGCTGTCGCCTTGTTCACGCCGACGTCGGTCGCCTGGGCAGACAAAATCACCGCGATCAGCAGCTCAAAGGTCGAGTCATACTTGAGCTCCGTGGTCGGACGGGGATTAGCCGCCCGCAGCCGCTCAAATATCTCTCGACGCTTGCCCGCATTCATGGGGTTGCAGCACCTCCACTTGGAGCGACCGCTGCCACTGGCGTAGCGACCTTTTGCTGACGAACCTGAAGATGTCGATCAATTACATTCTTC
>JAYNPV010000146.1:0-6895 GCA_038113925.1 Gammaproteobacteria bacterium
CTCTATGCACCCTTCGGTATTATTCCCTTCCCGGCGGGTAATACTGGCGCGCAGATGGGCGGCTGGTTCAACAAGCAAATTAACAGCGTTGCCGACCTGCAGGGGCTGAAAATTCGCATGCCCGGCCTGGGGGGCGAAGTGCTTACCCGGGCCGGTGCCACCACCATTAACCTGCCCGGCGGCGAAATTTTTACCGCCCTGCAGTCGGGGGCCATCGACGCCACCGAGTGGGTCGGACCCTATAACGACCTGGCCTTTGGCCTGCACAAGGCGGCCAGCTATTACTACTACCCGGGCTGGCATGAACCCGGCTCCACCATCGAGTTACTGGTTAACCAGGATGCCTACCAGGGGCTGCCTGAGGATCTGCAGGAGATCATCGCCCAGGCCAGCACTCAGGCCAACCTGCGCATGCTGGCAGAATTTACCGCCCGTAACAGCGCCTCCCTGGCGACCCTGATCAATGAACATAAAGTGGAACTGCGCAGCTTTCCACCCGAAGTGCTCGATGAGCTGCAGCGCCATACCGAGGCGGTCTACCGTGATCTCATCGCCCGCGACCCGGCCTCGGCAAAGGTATATCAGTCATTCATTCAGTACCGGCAGCAGGTAATGGAATGGCACGCCATATCCGAGCAGGCGATCATGGCTACCCGGCCGCAAACTGTCGAGCCCAGCCAGCCGGCAGAGTGATGGCGGTTTTCGTCCGAAAATTCTGTTTTGCGCTTATGGGGCTGCTGGCGGTGGCCGCCCCGCTGCACGCCGATGGCGCCGAGTTCAACTGGAAATACGCCACCGTCGTACCCCCCAACTTCCCAGTGTTTGGTACCGGGGCGAACCGGCTTGCCGAAGCGATCGAGACCATGAGTCAGGGGCGAATTTCGGTAAAAGTGTACGGCGCGGGGGAGTTAGTTGGCGCGTTTGAGGTGTTTGACGCCGTTTCTCGCGGCACGGTGGAGATGGGTCAGGGCGCGCCCTATTTCTGGAAAGGCAAGGTTCCCGCCGCCCAGCTACTGGCCACGGTCCCCTTTGGCATGACCGCCGAAGAAAGTAATGCCTGGTTCCTCTATGACGAGGGCATGGCGCTGTGGCGCGAAGCCTACGCTCCCTTTGGCATTGTGCCGGTACTGGGCGGCAATACCGGCGCGCAAATGGGCGGCTGGTTTAAAAAGGAAATTAATACCCTGGCAGACCTGCAGGGGTTAAAAATCCGCATGCCGGGCCTCGGCGGTGAAGTCTACAGCCGCGCCGGTGCTACCACCGTCAACCTGCCGGGAGCAGAAATTTTTCCGGCGCTGCAGGCCGGCACCATTGATGCGACCGACTGGATAGCTCCCTTCAACGATCTCGCCTTTGGTCTACAAAAAGCGGCGCGCTATTACTACTGGCCCGGATGGCACGAGCCCGGCGGCACCATCGAGGTGCTGTTTAACCAGAAAGCGCTGGAAGCACTGCCTGATGATCTGCGTGAGATAGTGCTGCGGGCCGGCGAAGCCAATGCCCATGAAGTACTGGCAGACTTTACCGCCAATAACCACCGCGCGTTGCAGACCCTGCTGGCCGACGGTGAAGTCGAACTCAAGCAGTTCCCCAAGGAGGTGATCGAACGATTTCGGCAGCTGTCCGCCGAGGTGGTGCAGGAGCTGGTCAAGAGCGACCGGTTGGCGGCGCGAATCCATCAATCTCAGCAACGGTTTTTCAACCGGGTTTCGGCCTGGCAACGGGTCTCTACCCAACCAATCATGGACGCTCGCGTGGTCGCGACTGCAAAACAGAAGGAGGACACACACTCGCCTGCTCAGGACTTTGACAACGAATAATTCAGTCGCAGTGTCTGCAACCGCGCTGCCAGCGCCGCCAGCAGCGATTTTGCCGTGGTCTGCTGACTAAACTCGGAGACCGGCGGCACCGCGCCCTCAAGGAGCCGACAATCTGTTAACAGCCGATCTAACTGAATCTCCTGGGCATGACTAAAGCGCCACGCCTGTAAATAAGCCCGCCGCTCTGAGGCCACCTCTACCTCCGCAGGCCGAGACTCCAACAGCGTGCCGAGCGCCTCGATCAGTCGATTGAGTGGCTCAATCAGCTCGACCATCCGCCGACTGATCAACTCCTCGTCAAGCTGCTCGACCGGTTGCTGGCGATTATCTGAAATCACCTTCAGGCACTGCACCAGCTCGCCACTGGCAAAACGGCAGGCGGTGGAGTAAAAACCACTAGCTTCCATCTCCACTGCCGCAACAGCCGGATACTGCTGCGCCGGCCGGGCCAGGGTAAGCAATTCACCCCGTTCAATTTCTGCTGCCACCACCTGCGGCGGATACCAGCAGAGCCCCGAACCGGCATCGGTAATCTTGGTGGCCAATAAACTGCTGCCCAATGGCAGGCTCCTATGTCCGGCGACGCCGAGGTTAATCCAGGCATCGTTACTGGGTGCGGCTTGCATACCCAGAACGGTAACTCCGCTGGCCATTGCCACCGGGCCAACACCGGTGATCAACAGGGTGATCTGGTCATTGCCATAGCGCCGAAACCCCGCCACCGCCGGCAATCCATTGAGCTTGAAATGGTGAATCAGGGGCCGGGCTTCGGCCGGTAAGGCGACGAGTAGATTGATCATTCTGCGCACCGCCTGCGGGTCAGTCGGGCCAACGCCTGATTTAACTGTGCGACCTCCTGATGCCGGCCACGTTTGGCGGCACCGGCGGCATAAATGGTGGTCTTCTCGGTTAACACGGCAAGCGCCTGCTGAAACTGTTCATCGGTTAACGCAGTATCCTGTAACAGCCGTTGCAGGGCGCGGATGCGAAAACGATCCATCCCCCAAAAGGCGTTTGACAGCTGATCATCGTGACCACCGTATTTTTTTATCTGGGGCTCGTTGACCAGCACCACCGGATAACGGGCAGTGATACGCAGCCAGGCATCGTAATCCTCACAGGCGGGAAGCTGCTCGTCAAACAGCCCCACCGTCGACCAGACAGAGCGGTGCACCAGAATCGACGAAGGCGACATGGCGCACAACGGCAAGCACTGGGCGAATATCCGCCCCTCCGGTATGAGGTCGCGCTTGCCGGCATTAACCCGGCGACCATTACGAATCCAGATCTCTTCGCAGTGACAGACTTTGGCAGTCGCCGATTCACCCAGGCGCTGAATTTGGCGCTCCAGTTTAGCCGGCAACCACTCATCATCACTATCGAGTAGCGCTATCCACGGCTGGCTCGCAAATCGGATACCGATATTACGGGCGGCACTCACGCCGCGATTCGGCTGCCAGAGATAGTCCACCTGGGGAAAGGCCCGATTGACCGCCGCTCCGGTGCCGTCGCTGGAACCATCATCGACCACGATCACCTGTTGCGGCGGCCGGGTCTGGGCATACACGGAGGCTAACGCCCGCATCAGCAACTGCCGACGATTAAAGGTGGGAATCACCACGCTCACCCCGGTCTCGGCCGGCACTGTCATTGCATCCACCGACGGCTCAGGCGTGCGCAACGCCAACCGACGCGGGAGCGCCCGGTTCTATGTCCAGCCGGTCATTTAAATGAATGACCGCCTGGTCGGCCGACGGCGAAAATTGGGGCACCAGATTAATGCCAAAAAGCACCTCACCCTCCTCATCTGTGCGAAATTCGCTCAGGGTGGCAAGCGGTTCTCGCGCCGGATGGCGCTCACCGTTACTCTGATCCGTGGTGATGACCATGCAACGCCCACAGGGTTTGGCGTTCAATAACTTTGCCCCTGCCTGGCCAGAAATCAGACTGCTCCAATAATCCTCGGCGAAAGCCCTCAATTCCAGGGCATCAACGACTATATTGGGGCGGAATCTTGCCATGGGCACCGGGTCGATCCCTTTACGGGCAAGCCGCTGATTGAGTTCCGCCAGGGATGCGCGGGAAGTAAGCAATAAAGGGTACCCATCTGCAAACCCCACCCGATTGCCGCCAAAACCGGCCACGGTCCGCTGGCTCTCAAGCGGCAGGTAGACCAACCGACAGCTGCGCTGCAAATAATCGGAGAGCCACTGATTTACCTCTTCACCGGCCGGTTGAGCGGCACAGTTATCGCCCCAGATTTGCACCTCTATGCTGGCAGCACGGCGTGCCGGAGCAGCCACTTTAATGGCATCACCTGCTTCAGTAGTGAGTTCGAGCCCCCCTGCCACCTGCCGTGCGCAGAGGGTTGCCATACCGGGCCTTTGTCGCTGGGTGAGAAACCGGTTGCGGTCATCCACCACCATCCAGCGGCGATCATCCCGCAAGCCGGTGACATCCAGCGTTAAACTCTTTTCAGCCACCGCGCCTAGTGATTTGACCGGATAACGATATAGCCCAACTACTTCTACCTGCATCTTGCCCTCTGTCCCTGAAAACCTGTCAACCTCTCTTCCCCGCCCGTAAGCCACCGTAGTAGCATCAACACCCTGTTCACCGTCCACCCATCAGGATACCCAAAAATGCCCGCCGCAATTACCGACCCGATCACCCTGCCCTGTGGCCAGACAATCCCCAATCGCATCATGAAATCGGCGATGACTGAAGGCCTGGCGGACCCGGATGACCATGCTACCAGACGCCACCAGACCCTTTACCGGCGCTGGTCCAACGGCGGTGCCGGGCTGCTGATTAGCGGCAATGTGATGATTGACCGCCGTTATCTGGAAAAGGCCGGTAACGTGGTGATCGAGGATGAGTCCGGGCTGCAGCCGTTGAGCGACTGGGCACAAGCCGGCCAGGAAGGCGGCAATCAACTCTGGATGCAGATCAGCCATCCGGGGCGTCAATGCGCCAAACTGAATAACAAACAACCGGTATCCGCGTCGGACGTGCAGCTCCACCTGGCCGGAGGTTTTGGCAGACCCCGAGCCCTGGAAGAGAGTGAAATCGAAGAGGTCATTCAGCGCTATGCCACCACCGCCCGTATCGCCAGAAAAGCCGGCTTCAGTGGAGTTCAGCTCCACGCCGCCCACGGTTATTTAATCAGTCAGTTTCTGTCACCGGTGACCAATCGGCGCACCGATCAGTGGGGGGGCAGCCTGGAGAATCGTGCTCGCCTGCTACTAGGCGCCATCAAGACCACTCGCGAGGCGGTAGGCAGTGACTTTGCGGTCAGTATTAAATTAAATTCCGCCGATTTCCAGAAAGGGGGCTTCACCCTTGATGAATGCGTGCAGGTGGTGAGCTGGCTGAATGACACTGGCCTTGACCTGCTGGAGATATCCGGGGGTAGTTATGAAGCCCCGCAGTTAATGGGGTTCGAGGGCGATGCAGCGAAAACCGAATTACCTCCACGGCAAAGCACCCTGGATCGGGAAGCCTATTTTCTCGACTACACCCAGGCCATTCGTAAGGTGGCCACCATGCCGGTGGCGGTCACCGGCGGCTTTCGCAGCCTTAAGGTGATGCAGCAAGCTCTGGCAGACGATGAACTGGATATGATCGGGATGTCCCGACCCTTCGCCGCCGACCCGGACCTTGCCAGAGGGTTACTTGATGGCTCCTTAACTCAGGTCCCCTCAATAGAACTGACCAAACGGTTGGGGCCGGGGCCGCTGGATCTGAACAGCAATATTGGCATTGTCAAAATGATCACCATGCAGGGTCAGGTGGGGTGGTTTGCCGAACAGATGAACTGCGTCGCCGATAACCGGCCGCCCAATCCCGGTATAGGAGTGCTTGGCGCAATGATAAAAATGGTGCGTACCGAAATGAAGACCGCCAAGGCACGTAATTTCCAGGCCTGATCGCGCCCCGTTTAGTCAATCATCTAGTCAATCCTGGTCTAATTAATCTATGCCTTACCGCTCTTCGCAACCAACCGCCGGGACCATCCAGTTTTCGATCGCTGATTGCTGGCTGGGGTCGCTGCTGATCGCCACCAGCAGTGCAGGACTCTGCGCAGTTTTTATCGGCGACAGGCCAGAGTCTTTGATTGAAGCATTACCAGAACGATTTGGCAGCGCCCGTGTTACCGAGGCGAGAACGAATATCGCGGAAGCGGTGGAACGGGTGGTTCGCTGCGTTGAACACCCCGCTAGCCACTTCGATCTGCCTCTGGACCTGCGGGGCACTGAGTTCCAACAGCGTGTCTGGCAGGCGTTGCGGGAGATTCCGGCGGGAACCACCCGCAGCTATGGGCAAATTGCCCAACATATCGACGCCCCCGGAAGCGCTCGGGCGGTCGCCCGTGCCTGCGGCGCGAATCCGGTTGCGGTGATCATTCCCTGTCACCGGGTAATCGGCGCCGATGGTTCATTGACGGGCTACCGCTGGGGGATAGATCGCAAGCAGCGGCTACTGGCACGGGACGGCTATTCAATACCGAAATAGCAGACCGGGATCCTGACTGGTCCACGGCTCTCTCCTCTGGGCGGCAAACTATCGGGTAAATTCTCCGGTTATCATCGCCCGTCTCACGAACAACATTCAACAAGGAGTAATTCATGCCGTCACGACTAGCCAACAAGGTAACCATTATCACCGGTGCTGCCAACGGCATCGGCAAGGTCGCGGCAGAACTTTTTGCCCGAGAAGGCGCAAAGGTGGTCATTACTGATATTGACCCTGCTGGCAAGCAGTGGGCCGAAGCTCTTCAGGCCGAGGGACTCGAAACCTTCTGGCACCCCTGCGATGTCAGCGACGAAGAATCGGTAAAAGCGTTGATCACCGCGACAGTCGCTCACTACGGCCGACTCGACGTGCTCTACAACAACGCCGGCGTGGAAAGCGGCGACGGCAATCTCACCCAACTCACCGTGGATGACTGGCAACGACTCACCGATACCAACGCCAGGGGGGTGTTTCTGATGTGTAAACACGCAGTCCCTGCAATGCTAACCAGCGGTGGCGGCAGCGTCAGGTTCAGGTCATATTGTTCAAACCGGTTTTCC
>JAYNPV010000147.1:0-950 GCA_038113925.1 Gammaproteobacteria bacterium
TCTACACCCATCACGGTAACTGGAAAATGCAGGCCGAGAACGGCGTCGATGGCTACCACGTCGATACCGTGCACGCGAGTTACTTCAGTATTGCCGCCAACCGTGCCAAACAGGCTGCGACGGAAGGCGCTGAGGATAAGGTGAAAGCCATTGACCCGCTCACCAAACAGCCACGTAACGGCACCTACACCCTGGGCAACGGCCATCAACTGTTCTGGATTGACGTGCCCAACTTTCGAGACCGCGGTCTGGGCATGCAGTATGACTCACTGGTCGCCCGTGTAGGCGAAACCCGGGCCCAATGGATGGCCGCCCGGCTACGTCAGTTGGTCATTTATCCGAATGTCATCCTGTTTGATGGCATCTCTACGCAGATGCGCCACTGGCGACCACTCAGCCAGGACGAGACCGAGGTTACCGTAAACTGCATTGCGCCGGTGGGCGAACCGGCAGAAGCTCGCAAGCGGCGGCTGCGCCAGTATGAAGATTTTTATGGGGCCAGCGGCCTGGCCACCCCGGATGATCTCACCGAATTTGATGCCTGCCAGGATGGCTACTACGGCATTAAATCGGCCTGGCAGGATTATAACCGTGGCATGACCCAGATTATCGACGGCCCTGATGATCTGGTGGCCGAAATCACCACCGATGTGATTAACAGTGCCCCGCACATGGCCGACGAAGGTCTATACCACCATAACTACCGTACCTGGTTAAAACTGCTGACAACAAAAATGCCACCCAACAAGGAGCCGCTTGATGGCAATCGACCAACAACTCACCTCTGAGGTCACCGATTTTCTATTTGAAGAAGCCGATCTGCTGGACCGCCGGGACTGGGACGGCTGGCTTGATCTATATGAAGAGGAGTGTCTGTTCTGGATTCCCGCCTGGGAAGATGACGACATTCTCTGTGAAGATCCGGACAACGAAGTATCGCTGATCTATCT
>JAYNPV010000147.1:960-6711 GCA_038113925.1 Gammaproteobacteria bacterium
ATTCCGGGCTCTCATCCTCCCTGATAAGAATGCCGCGTATGGCTCACCTGGTAAACAACGTGCGGGTCCAGGAAACCACCGCGGAGAGCCTCAAAGTACACGCCAAGTTCCAGGCCAACGCTTACAAGCTGGACGAACACCGGGTCGATTTCTTTTTTGGTGACTACCACTATGACCTGGTGCGTAAGGGTGGCGGATTCAGCATCAAGACCAAAAAAGTGATTATTCGTAATGACATCATCCCCCGCCAGCTGGATTTTTTCAGCGTTTAAATAACCCAACACCCCAGGGGTCAAGGAGCAAACCGTATGAAGCCAGATGACGTTAAATGGCGAGTGATCGACAAGCCCGGTGAGACTTTCAAGGTTCACCGCTCAATCTACACCGACCCGGAGATTTACCAGGCGGAGCTGGAACAGATATTTGAGGGTAACTGGATCTACGTGGCCCACGACAGCCAGCTACCCAACGCCAATGACTATTTCACCACCATGGTGGGCCGCCAGCCGGTAATCATCAGCCGTGGCGAAGATGGCCAGCTGCAGGGGTTTATTAACGCCTGCAGCCATCGCGGGGCCAAAATCTGCCGCAAGAAAAAGGGTAATGCAAAACACTGGAGCTGCCCCTACCACGGCTGGGTCTTTAACCCTAAAGGCGAAATCCTCGATATTAAAAGCCTCGACAGCGCCAATTACCCCAGCGGTTTTCAAAAATCTGACTACGACCTCACACCAATTAAAGTGGACAGCTACGCCGGCTTTATTTTTGCCAGTGTGAACACCGAGGTGCAGGAACTTGAGGAGCACCTGGCCGGGGCCAAGGTGTTTATGGATCTGTTCAATGAACAGTCCGAACAGGGGCTGGAAATCCTGCCCGGCACCTCGGTCTACACCCATCACGGTAACTGGAAAATGCAGGCCGAGAACGGCGTCGATGGCTATCACCTCGACGTGGTACATGCCAGTTACCTGACGCTTGCCGCGCAGCGCGCCCAGGCCGCAGCACAAGCCGCAGGGGGCGATAATGTCAAAGCTATCCAGCCTACCAACCCCGATACCTCTGGCGGCAACTACGCCCTGGGTAATGGTCATGTGATGATCTGGATCGATATTCCTAACTTCCGCGATCGCGGATTGGGTTTGCAGTACGACTCGCTGGTCGAGCGCGTCGGTGAACACCGAGCGAAATGGATGGCCGCCCGGCTGCGTCAGGTGATGATCTATCCGAACGTCATCCTGTTTGACGGTATCTCCACGCAGATGCGCCACTGGCGACCACTCAGCCCGGACGAGACCGAGGTTACCGTCAACTGCATTGCGCCGGTGGGCGAACCGGCAGAAGCTCGCAAACGGCGGCTGCGCCAGTATGAAGATTTTTATGGGGCCAGCGGCCTGGCCACGCCGGATGATCTCACCGAATTTGATGCCTGCCAGGAAGGCTACTACGGCATTAAATCGGCCTGGCAGGATTTTGACCGTGGCATGACCAGCCACCAGATGGGTGCCGATGAAGACGCCCGCTCGATTGGCCTGGAACCGGAAAGCAGCGCCGAGCGCGCGGCCGATGAGTCGCTCTATCACGGCGAATATCGCCAGTGGGTGAAGCTGTTAACTGCAGGCCCTGATTAGCGGTTTTACTCTCCTCTAGTTTTTCGCACTATCGAAAGGCCTGCCCGGCTAGCTCCGGTCAGGCCTTTTTTATCGACCTTGATCATCGCACCGGCTCCCCTTCCTGAATTAGAATAGCCGCCACTTGCCCGCCAGCGAATAATTTAAACGAACAGGCGGGCCCACCTTGCCCAGGAGATAGACATGAAACCAGAAGACCTTAACTGGCGCATCCAGGATAAACCCGGCGAAACTTTTCGCGTGCACCGTTCCATCTATACCGATGAAGAAATCTTTGAGCTGGAGATGACCCACATCTACGAAGGAGGCTGGATCTACCTCGACCACCATAGCCACCTGCCCAATGTCGGTGACTACATCACCACCTTTATCGGCCGCCAGCCGGTGATTATTGTTCGTGGAGAAAATGACGAATACCGGGGTTTCATTAACGCCTGCAGTCACCGGGGTGCCAAGGTGTGCCGCCAGGCCAGCGGTAGTGACAAGAACTGGAGTTGCCCCTACCACGGTTGGGTATACAACAATCGAGGCGAACTGCTCGATATCAAGGGTAAGGAATCCGGCGGGTTTCCCGAAGGTTACCTGGAAAGAGACTACAACCTGACACCGGTTCCCCATGTGGCCGCGCACCACGGCTTCATTTTTGCCAGCCTCAATCCGGATAGCCCACCCCTGCTGGAGCACCTGGGTGAAACCGCCCGCTTTATCGAAATGTTTGAAAACCAGTCCGTCGACGGCCTGGAGGTGTTACGGGGCCGCTCAGTCTATACGCATCGGGGCAACTGGAAAATGCAGGCCGAGAATGGCGTGGATGGCTATCACGTTGATATCGTTCATGCCTCTTATATGGCCCTGGCTGCCAAGCGCGCTAAAGCAGCGGCAGCGGCCAGTGGTCAGGATAATGTCAAAGCCATCAGCCTGGACTTGGCCGATGTTAATAACGGCAGCTTTGACCTGGGCAACGGCCACGTCATGATCTGGACCGACATACCCAATTTTCGTGACCGTGCCCTGGGCATGCAATATGACTCACTCGAAGATCGAGTGGGCGAAACCGAGGCCAAGTGGATGGCCGGGCGTCTGCGACAGGTATTGATCTACCCCAACCTGATCCTGTTTGATGGCATTTCCACCCAACTGCGCAGCTGGTCTCCGGTCTCGGTGGATAAAACGGAAGTCTATGCGGTCTGCGTGGCTCCGCGCGGAGAATCTGACGAAGCCCGCGAACGTCGTATTCGTCAGTATGAAGACTTTTACGGTGCCAGTGGCGTTGCGACGCCGGACGACCTCACCGAATTTGATGCCTGCCAGGACGGTTACAACGGTGCCCTGGCCGAGTGGCACGATTTCGATCGCGGCCTCGGCCGCCTGCACCTGGGGGCCAATGAGTTTGCTGCAGAAGTCGGTATTAACCCTGTCAGCAGTGCCAGTGATTTCGCCGACGAGGGGCTTTACCACGGCGAATACCGCCATTGGTTGAACACCCTCACCGCCGGTCTGGAGGCTGATAATGTCGCTTGAGCAAATGGCGTTACGCGAAGCAGTAACGGAACTACTATTCGAAGAAGCCGACTCTGTTGACCAGCAACGCTGGGACGACTGGCTGGCGCTGTTTGAAGAAGATGCGCAGTATTACGCCCCGGCCTGGGAGGGCGACCACGACCTGACCAGCGATCCCCGGCGTGAAATTTCGCTGATCTATTGCGGGGACCGGAGCCGACTGGCCGATCGGGTCTGGCGGATTCGCTCCAATCTCTCGTCATCGCTGGCGCGTATGCCGCGAACCTGCCACCTGGTGACCAACATCCGTGTAACCTCGGCCGATCCCGGCTCGGTAAACGCTACCGCCAATTTCAGGACGGAAACCTTCAAGCACGAGGAGAAAGACACCACTACCTTTTATGGTCGATACCTTTACGACCTCAAACGTAATGGTGACGCACTGACCATCCAGAACAAGAAAATCATCGTTTACAACGACATTATTCCCCGGCAGATGGATATTTTTAATATCTGAAGGTTTGGGCTGGAATGGGCCACCCACCCGGCGACCGATTCAGCACAAACAGCGCGATAACTATGGAAGTGGCACAACTCCGCTAATGGCGGAACTGCCGAACCAGAGCCAAAAAAAGCCCCGTCAACGCGGGGCTTTTTTTGTTTTACTAGCCAATAGAACAGCGCCGCTTAACCACCCCCAATCGCCGGGATAAAAAACAGCTCACACGGCTTGGAAAGCGGCACCAACAGCGCATTGGTGACCACCCCATCAACCGCCACAGCAACACCTGGGGCCATTCGGCCATCCACCATCAGCTTGTCCAGAAAGCCGGGGTGAAGTCGGTCCAGGTTGCGCACGATCTGGCGTACGCTATTGCCCTCAACTTCAACCCACTCCTGACCATCGCTAAGGTGTCGCATGGTCCCCGGGATACAAACACGGTGGACCAGCAACTCTTTTTCAGGCGTTGCCAAGCAGTCTCAGCCTCTCTGTTCCTTAATGGCTTTGAGGACATTGCCCGGCTTCATCGGCAAATCAGTCAAACTGACACCGACAGCATTCTTGATGGCATCACGAATCGCCGCAGGCGGGGGCACGATCGGCACCTCACCCACTCCACGGACACCATAAGGATGGCCGGGGTTAGGCGTCTCAAGAATGGTACAGTCGATATTGGGCACATCCAGACTGGTAGGCATGCGGTAGTCGAGCAGCGTCGGATTACGCAGAGTGCCCTTGTCGTCATAGAAGTACTCTTCATTCAATGCCCAGCCGATACCCTGTACCGTTCCGCCCTGCATCTGTCCCTCGACATAATCAGGATGGACAGCCTTGCCGACATCCTGCAGGGTGCTGTAACGCAGAATATCCACCTTGCCGGTTTCAACATCGACCTTTACGTCAACGATATTGGCAGCAATCTGGAACCCGACTCCCTCTGGAAAGGCGGAGGCATCAGCGATGATGGGACCCCCGGTGTGGTCGCCTTTGGCACAGACTTCAGCAAAGGCCTGGGTCTTGCTGGAGTCGCTTTTCAGGGTGAACACGCCGTTGGCGTAATCCACTTCAGCAGCCTCAACTTCCCACTCCATGCCGGCGCGTTTTTTCATCTCCTCGACCAGGTTCTGGCAGGCGGTGATAACGGCGATGCCGGTGGCAAATGTGGTCCGGCTGCCCACCGACTGGAAGGTGTAACCGACAGAATCGGTATCACCCACATTGGTGGTAATCAGGGCGTGATCTACCCCCAGCTCTTCGGCGGCCTGCATACCCAGTGTGGTGCGGGTACCGCTCAGATCAGCGCTACCGGTGGTGAGATTAATCGTGCCGTCGCTGTTACAACGAATTTCTGCGCTGGAACCGAGCCCCGCACCGAACCAGAAGGCGTAGGAAATACCGCGACCGACATTCTCGCCTTCCAGGGGAGCGGTATAGTGTGGATGGCTCTTGATGGCATTGAGCATCTCGATGCTGCCCAGAGGCGGACAGGGAAATCCCATCGGCATCATGTCCCCTGGCTTCAGCGCATTGGTGAGACGCATTTCAATCGGATCGATACCCGCCGCCTCGGCCAGATCCATCAACGCACTTTCGGCAGCAAAATTTGCCTGGGTGGCACCTGGCGCCCGGTAAGGCTTCATTTTCGGCTTGTTGAGGAACACATCGTAGCCGTCGAGCCGCACATTAGGAATGTTGTAACGCGTCAACGCGCACATGGTTCCGGGGGCGATAGGGCCGCCCGGGTAGGCGCCGGCTTCAAACAGCAGGTAAAGATCAGCGGCGAGCAGTTGACCCTCGCTATTACACCCCATTTTGACTTTAATGTAGGTTTCCGGGCTCGGGCCGGTGGCTCGCAATACTTCACTGCGAGTCATAAAAATCTTCACCGGTCGGCCGGTCTTTTTAGCGAGAACTGCCGCCAGTGAGTCAGTGTAAACGACATCCTTACCGCCGAAGCCGCCACCGATTTCCATCGGGATTACCTTGATTTTGCTCAGCGGCATGTTCATGAAACTGGCCATGAAATCGCGAATCGCAAAGGCGCCCTGAGTGGTAGTGTGAACAGTCAGGGTATCTTCGCTGGTCCACTCCACAGTAGTCACATGGGGCTCGATGTAACCC
>JAYNPV010000148.1:0-5551 GCA_038113925.1 Gammaproteobacteria bacterium
GGCATGGAGTGAATGTTCACCTCGTAACCCCGGCTCTGTAACGTTTCTGCCAACTCGGCCCCACCTTTATCCCAGGAGACCGAAAACCGGTTGATTCCCCAGTGGCGCAGCTCTGACAGAATTTCACCCGCCTGTTCAGGTAAGGCATCAATGACCGGCTTCAGATTATCAACCGGACACTGCAAAACCGCGTTCGGCAAGGCCGTACGGAGCTTCTGAAAACCCCGCTGATGCAATCGCTGCATGGGCGCGTTAACCCATATTTGCGTCTGCGCAAGCTGAAACATACGCAGGTCACGCAGCAGCTTGTCAATCAGTATGCCGCCGCGCTTTAAATCAATTTTCAGCCCATGGTCTCGGTCTGCGGCGACCTGACGTAACAGATCCAGCCAGGCATCGCGCCGATAACTTTTCGTCGATTCCCCTTCCTCAACAATGGCCATTTCCGGCATCAGGCTCTGCTCACCGAGGGTAACCGATACTTCCCCCCAGAAAATTGAACCCTGCAGGAACTGATTGCGCCCAACGCTCTCTTCCAGGCCCTGCAATACAAATTCGACATGCCCGGGCATCTGCTCCGAGTTGACCTGATCGGCACTGATCATCTCCGCGAGTCGGTAGTCACGGCCGGTGGCAGTGGTCACCGGCAATAAACTGCGCTGGCTTTCAAACAGGGTGTCGGCATGCAACAGCAGACAATCGTCATTGTCCGGGGCCGCCGCCACCGCGGCCAGGTTGGCCGGCTCGTTGTCGATCATCGCGATGACCCGGTAACCGGCACGCCGATATTCGCTAATCGCCAGCACTTTCGATGCGGCAATCGCGTCGGCACTATTGTCACCGCTGTTCATGGCCAGCAGACTACTTGAAAATCCCACTTTAAACGCCCGGCCCAGCTCATTCAGGCTCGTCAAGGTATCGGCCCGCAACCGCTCGCTGCGACCCGAGTTGAGACCAACACAGGTATTGGGCTGCAACTGGAACCAGCGGATAATCTCCAGCACCCCCTGATAGGGGCGATGGGCAACGCGTACCGCCAAGGGCGACCAGACCACCTCGTTAAACCACTCCAGCAGGGCGGCCTGCTCTTTCGTGCTCATCGCCATGCGATTCAGCAACGGGGTGATGTCATTCTCATGAACCTGAATATCATCCAGGGTGACGCCAATGGTGTAATGGGTTTCGTTGGCACGGTCATACGCCTTGAGCAGATGTAGAATCATGTGACGCGTATCGAGAACGGTGCCATCAATATCAAATAAAATAAGTAATCTGTCCCCGGGGTAATCAATTCGGGCCTGCCGGTAATGGTCACCCAGCTTTTGCATCCAGTTGTTCATAACTCCTGTACTCCATGTCACTTCTCGCCAGGTCGGGCTCCCCTGAAAATGTCAGAGATAAATCAGCACCACCCGGTCAACATCAAAATTGGGAACAGCATGCTATTGGCCTTTAATGAATTTTTAATGACGTGGGCATGACGATTTGATGACAGATTCGCAACCGACTCACCCCGGCCAGAACGGCCATTCCCTGGTCGACCTCGATTTTGATCGCACCCATATCTGGCACCCCTACAGCAGCATGAATATGCCCGGTCCCACCTTTGCGGTGGCATCGGCAGAAGGGGTTCTGTTAACCCTTGATGACGGTCGCCAGCTGGTGGACGGCATGGCCTCCTGGTGGGCTGCCATTCACGGTTATAACCAGCCGGGGTTAAACGCCGCACTGAAGGAACAGAGTGAGTCAATGGCTCACGTCATGTTCGGCGGACTCACCCACGCCCCGGCGGTGAACCTGGCAAAACGGTTGGTGGAGATAACGTCGCCGTCGCTGCAAAAGGTTTTTTTTGCCGATTCGGGCTCGGTGGCCATGGAGGTGGCCCTGAAGATGGCGCTGCAGTTCTGGCAGGCACAGGGGGACACCGACCGCCAGCAGATGCTGGTGGTCAAGTCCGGCTACCACGGCGACACCTTCGCTACCATGGCCCTGGCAGATCCTGATAACGGCATGCATGCGCGCTTTGGGCCACTGGTGGCCAACCATCTATTTGCCCCGACCCCGCCGGCGGCTGACCGGGTCTGGGAACCCCAGGCCATGGCCGAGGTGGAAGCGATGCTGGCGAGAAACCAGAACCGACTGGCGGCGGTGATCCTCGAACCCATCGTCCAGGGTGCCGGGGGTATGCGTGTCTACCCGGCCCGCTATTTAACCGCGATTCGCGACCTATGTGACCAGTACGGACTCCTGCTGATTCTCGATGAAATTGCCACCGGCTTCGGTCGCACCGGCACCCTGTTTGCCCATGAACAGGCTGGTATCGAGCCCGATATTATGGCGGTCGGCAAGGCGTTGACCGGCGGCTATATGAGCCTGGCAGCTACCCTCACCACGCAACGAGTCGCCGATGGCATTGCCGCCGATGGTGACGGCACCCTGATGCACGGCCCCACCTTCATGGCCAATCCACTGGCCTGTGCCGTCGCCAATGCCAGTGTCGACCTGCTGCTGAGTTCACCCTGGCAAACCCGCGTACTGGCCATTGAACGGCAGTTGCAGCAACAGCTGGAACCGGCCCGACCATTGCCCCTGGTGGCAGACGTACGCGTTAAAGGGGCGATGGGCGTAATTGAGCTAACCCGTGCGGTCGACATGAGCTGGATACAACCGCGCCTGGTGGAGTTGGGGGTCTGGATAAGGCCGTTCGGCAGATTGCTCTACATCATGCCGCCTTACATCATCAGCGCCGAACAATTATCTCAACTGACCTCCGCTATGCGGCAGGTAGTCACTGAAATGGCCGCACTGTCCGGGTGACAACCGCCCGGCCGGACAGTCCAAACCCTGATAATACTGCTCCTCATCCTGGCGGTAACCGCTGATTATTGAGTCGCACCAGCCCATTGAAAATCAACGACACTTTATTATCTGAGAAGTATTCCAATTGAAACCCCCGATTACCGAATTTATCAAAGGTCAATGCTGGTTCAGCGATGCCGAACCGGAACTCGGCCTGGGAGTGGTGGTACAACTTGAGGGTCGGCGCCTCACGGTTCATTTCCACGCCGCTGACGCCACCCGTGTGTACGCCAGCGATACCGCTCCACTGAGTCGACTGGTCTGCAAAGCCGGTGAAGCGGTGGTCAGCAAAGATGGCTATAGCATGGTCATCGCCCGGGCCCAGCAACGTCACGGGGTTTACTATTATGTCGGCCGTGGCGACAGCGGTCAGGAACTGATCATCCCCGAAACCGAACTGCGGGAAATACCGCCGAGAAACCCGACCGAACAGGCCCTGCTCAACGGTCAGATAGGCCCACTCAGCCGTTATCAGCTGCGCGCAGAGACTCTACAGCGCCGCGAACATCTACTCAGCTCGCCCTTACGCGGTCTGGGTAACAACCGCACCGCACTGCTGCCCCACCAGCTTTATCTGGCGGATGAAATTGGCAGCCGTCACGCTCCCCGGGTATTACTGGCCGACGAAGTCGGACTGGGTAAAACCATCGAAGCGGGCATGATTATTCAGCGACAACTGCAGTCTGGACGGATCAACAGGGTACTTCTGCTATTGCCGGAAAACCTGCAGCACCAGTGGTTGGTGGAGATGTTAAGGCGCTTTAGCCTGCGCTTTTCCCTGTTTGACCGGGAAAGGTACGAACAGAGCGACTGGGACAACCCCCTGCTCAGCGAACAGCTGGTGATCACCAGTATCGAACTGCTGGTGGCCGAGCCGGAATATGCCCTGCACGCCTGCGACGGCGAATGGGACCTGTTGGTGGTCGATGAGGCCCACCGCCTTGGCGGCATGGAGCCCGAACCAACCCCCGAATTCAGTCTGGTGGCGGCGCTGTCGGGGCTGATTCCGGCCGTACTGCTGGTAACTGCCACCCCCGAACAGCTGGGCCAGTCCGCCCACTTTGACCGGTTGCGGCTGCTGGACGCCAACCGCTTCCATGATCTGACTGAATTTCGGCAACAGGCTGAAGGGTTTCAACGGATTGCCCGGCTTTATGATCAACTCGATGCCAGCGACTGGTCCCCCGAGCTATGCGATCAGCTCATAGAAAATCAATTACTGGGTGACCATGAACTCCCGGAGCCCGGTGGTTCGCTAGCCTCGGTGGATGACGCACTACGTCAGTCCGTGTGTAACCGTCTGTTGGATCGTCATGGCACCGGCAGGCTGCTGTTTCGCAATACCCGCGCGGCGGTGGGTGGGTTTCCGAGCCGAAGCGTTCATTACTACCCGCTACCGTTGCCGGTGGGCTGGTCGGATACCGAAATCTGCCCGGAGACCTCGCTTGCCACCACCGCATGGTGGCGCGACGACCCCAGGGTCGAATGGCTGCTGGAATTTGTTAATAACGACCATGACGGCAAAGCCCTGCTGATCTGTAGTGACGACACCAGCGCCCGCCAGCTGCACGACTATCTGCGCCTGCAAACCTCGCTGCGCAGCGCCCTGTTTCACGCTGAAATGACCCTGCTGCAACGCGACCGGGCCGCCGCCTGGTTTGCCGAACCGGACGGGGCCCAGCTGTTAATCTGCTCAGAAGTGGGCAGCGAAGGGCGCAACTTTCAGGCCGCCCGCCATCTGGTGCTATTCGATCTTCCACTGAATCCGGAACTGCTGGAACAGCGCATAGGTCGCATTGACCGCATCGGCCAGGGTGACACCATCGAACTGCACCTGCCGCTATTCGAACAGGGTGCTCAGGCGATTATGTGGCGCTGGAGCGCTCAGGCGCTGGATATTTTTGACACTCCGAGCCCGGCAGCGCTGGCGGTGTATGAAAAATTTAAACCTCGCTTACTGGCCCATCTGGCAGGCGATGACGATCATCAGCTTATCGCTGAGGCCGAAGCCTTTCGTCAATTAGAAGAAGCGAATATTGAGAAGGGCCGCGACCGCCTGCTGGAACACAACTCCTGTCGACTCGATCGCGCCCTCGAACTGCAACACCGGCTGCAACAACGAGACCGCGACAACGATCTGCAAACCTTCATCGATACCCTGCTGCCCGAATTGGGTGTCGAGGTCGAACCCCACTCGCCACGGACCCTGATCCTCCACCCAGGGCCGATGATGAGCGGCGGGGCCATTCCCGAACTGCCCGATGACGGCGTCACTGTTACTTTTGATCGCGACATCGCCCTGCAACGCGAAGAGATGCTGTTTCTGACCGACGAACACCCGCTGGCACTGGGGGCCATGGAACAGTGGATTGCCAGCGGTCAGGGCCTTGCAGCTGCGGCTGTGGTGCGCGATACCGGCCTGAAACCGGGCACGCTGTTGCTGGAAACACTGCATGTCACCCAGATATCCGGCGGTGCCAGCCTGGGCATGGATCGTTACCTGCCGCCCACCGTGATTCGCCAGGTGGCAGGTACGCATGACTTCAGGCCCGACAGCCCGCGCATCGAACCCGATTTAACCCGCCTGTTACCCTTCCTTAAAACCAGGAAGGCGGAGGTGTCAAGCCTGCTCAACACCTGTTTTGAAGCGGCCTGCGAAAGCTTGCAAACTCTCTGTGCGGCGGCGGAAAAG
>JAYNPV010000148.1:5561-6710 GCA_038113925.1 Gammaproteobacteria bacterium
GAGTTGGGCGAGGAGATCGCCCGCCTGCAAGCCCTGCAGGCAGTGAACCCGGCGGTTCGTGACGATGAGATCCAGGCCATCCATGATCGCCGGGAAGGGCTACTCCAGCAGCTGCAACTAGCCGCCATTCGCCTTGAAGGCAGCTGTCTGCTCATCGTACAAAATTGAATTACCCGCTCGGGGCCGGAGCGGTCGCCAGTAATCTGAACCGCCGATCGCACAGTGGCCACCGCCGCAGTTCCTTGACCAATCAGCACTTCCCTAACCGAGGGAGAAAACTTAAAATTCGCCCCCCTGATCTTTTTGCTAAACCGGCCAGATTCAGGCTATTCAAGCGATCCATGGAGATTTTTCTGAATGAAAATTAACTGCGCCATGATCGGTTCCGGCAATATCGGTACCGACCTGATGGCCAAATTGCAACGTAGCCCCGTGTTAAATCCCGTCTGGATGGTGGGCATTGATCCTGACTCCGAGGGCCTTGCAAAAGCCAAAGCCGCGGGCCTTAAAACCACCGCCGAAGGCGTAGACGGTCTCATTCCGCACATGAAAGAGGACAAGGTGCAGATAGTATTTGATGCCACCTCAGCCTACGTGCACCAGGAAAATTCCGACAAGGTGATTGCGCAGGATGCGGTGATGATCGACCTCACCCCCGCCGCCATCGGCCCATTTTGCGTGCCGCCGGTCAACCTGCAGGATCACCTCGGCGCACAGGAAATGAACGTAAACATGGTCACCTGCGGCGGTCAGGCTACTATCCCCATGGTTTACGCCGTCAGTCGCGTCCAGGACGTGGTCTATGGCGAAATTGTCGCCACCGTTGCCTCCAAGTCTGCCGGGCCGGGTACGCGCAAGAACATTGACGAGTTCACTCGCACCACCGCTGGCGCTATCGAAAAAGTCGGCGGAGCCCGCAAAGGCAAAGCGATCATCATCCTCAACCCGGCAGAGCCACCCCTGATCATGCGTGACACCATCCACTGCCTGACCGAGACGGTGCCGGACGAGGCCAAAATCAGTGAATCGGTCGAACAGATGATTGCCGAGGTACAGAAATACGTACCGGGTTATCGCATGCTGCATAGAATCGTTTTCGACGGTAACCGGGTATCCATCTTTGTTGAGGTAGAAGGGCTGGGGGACTAC
>JAYNPV010000149.1:0-783 GCA_038113925.1 Gammaproteobacteria bacterium
CCGTAGACCGGATCAAATCCGGCCTCACCCAACCAGTCGAGGGCCGCATCGCTGATCTGCAGGTCAATCTCCCGTTCAGCCAGTCGGTCGTGCAGTTGCCGGCTTTGAATAGTAACGATATGTCGAATGTGCTCCCGGCCCAGGGCGTGAAACACCACCGAATCGTCTACCCGATTGACAAACTCTGGACGGAAATGACCCCGCACCACCTCCATCACCGCAGCGCGCATGGTGTCATAACCTTCGCCAGCGAGCTCCTGCACCCGGTCTGACCCCAGATTCGAGGTCATCACGATTATGGTGTTTCTGAAATCCACCGTGCGGCCATGGCCATCGGTCAATCGACCATCATCGAGCACCTGCAACAGAATGTTGAAAACATCGGTGTGCGCTTTCTCAACCTCGTCGAGCAAGATGACCGAGTAGGGACGGCGCCGGACCGCTTCGGTAAGGTAACCACCTTCTTCATAACCGACGTAACCGGGCGGCGCACCAATTAACCGGGCAACCGAGTGCTGTTCCATAAATTCCGACATATCAATGCGCACCATCGACTCGTCGGTATCGAACAGAAACTCCGCCAGGGCTTTACAAAGCTCGGTTTTACCGACGCCGGTGGGACCGAGAAACAGAAATGACCCTACCGGCCGCTCGTGGCCCGACAGCCCGGCCCGGGAACGGCGGATGGCATTGGCGACTGCGCTCACCGCTTCATCCTGACCAATCACCCGCTGATGCAGCGCTTCTTCAATTTTTAACAACTTTTCGCGTTCACCTTCGAGC
>JAYNPV010000149.1:793-1200 GCA_038113925.1 Gammaproteobacteria bacterium
CATCTTCGCCACCGGAATACCGGTCCAGCGCGAAACCACTTCAGCAATAGCGGCCTCAGTCACTTCACTATGCAGCAACTGGTTTTCCTGACCTTCTCCGGCCTCCGCCTGCTCCAGCTTTGATTC
Source organism: Gammaproteobacteria bacterium (assembly GCA_038113925.1). GTDB lineage: Bacteria > Pseudomonadota > Gammaproteobacteria > Immundisolibacterales > Immundisolibacteraceae > QNFC01. The sequence continues at coordinate 920 of JAYNPV010000149.1, forward strand.
CAGCTCCGGCAAGCGGCCATACTGAATCTCGGACATCCGTTCCAGATCACCGGCGCGGCGGGCATTCTCAAGTTCCAGCCGCTCCTGCTCGATCTGTTCCTTGATGCTGGTGGAGCCTTCCAGGGCACTCTTCTCAGCCTTCCAGATTTCATCCAGGTCGGCGTACTCCCGAGTCAGCTGGTCGATCTCTTCCTGCAAGTCCGCCAGCCTTTTCTTCGAGGCATCATCGCTCTCTTTTTCCAGCGCCATGCGCTCCATCTGCAACTGCACCAGTCGCAGGT
>JAYNPV010000149.1:1210-6689 GCA_038113925.1 Gammaproteobacteria bacterium
GGTCGAGCCGGTCCATCGACTCGGGTTTGGAGTCAATTTCCATCCGCAACCGCGATGCCGCCTCGTCGATCAGGTCAATGGCTTTATCCGGCAGTTGCCGATCGCTGATATAGCGGTGAGACAGGGTCACGGCGGCCACTGTTGCCGGATCGGTCACGGTGACGCCGTGATGCAGTTCGTAGCGCTCTTTTAACCCCCGCAGGATGGCAATACTGTCTTCCACCCCCGGCTCATCAACCAGCACCTTCTGAAAGCGCCGCTCCAGGGCGGCATCTTTCTCGATGTACTGACGATGTTCATCCAGTGTAGTGGCACCGATACAGTGCAACTCACCGCGCGCCAGCGCCGGTTTGAGCATATTACCGGCATCCATGGAGCCCTCGGCTTTTCCGGCACCGACCATGGTGTGTATTTCATCGATAAACAGAATGACCCTGCCTTCCTGTTTCGCCAGTTCGCTGAGAACGGCTTTCAACCGCTCTTCAAACTCCCCACGATACTTGGCCCCGGCAATCAGCGCCCCCATATCCAGCGAGAGCACCACCTTGTCTTTGAGCCCCTCCGGCACCTCTCCGTTAACAATACGCTGTGCGAGCCCCTCAACGATGGCAGTCTTGCCCACCCCGGGCTCACCAATCAGCACCGGATTATTCTTGCTACGTCGCTGCAGCACCTGGATCGCACGGCGAATTTCCTCATCGCGGCCGATCACCGGATCAAGTTTGCCCAGACGGGCCTGCTCGTTGAGATCAAGGGTGTATTTTTCCAGCGCCTGGCGCGACTCTTCCGCAGATTCACTGGTGACCTTTTCACCACCACGTAGTGCATCGATGGCCGCCTCCAGCCCCGACTGCGTAGCCCCGACCCGCTTCAGCTCCTTGCCGGCGGGACCCTCATCCTCAAGCACGGCAAGCAGAAATAGCTCGGTAGAGATAAAGTCGTCGCCCCGTTTCTGCGCGAACTTGTCACACAAATTCAGGCAGCGCCCCAGCGCCGGGGAGACCTGCACGTCACCCCCGGCACCCGAGACTGTCGGCATCGACTCCAGCTGTTTTCCCAGATTGCTGCGCAGGTGATCAACATCGACCCCATTTTGCTGTAGCAAGGGTCGTGTCGAACCACCGGCCTGATCAACCATGGCAATCAGCAGGTGCAGCGGCTCGATGAACTGATGATCGCGCCCAAGCGCCAGGCTCTGGGCCTCGCCCAGGGCAGTTTGAAATTGTGTGGTTAGCTTATCCATGCGCATCCGTTAATTCTCCTGATATCGCCTTTCTCTGCTTAAACAGATGGGGGTAATCAGCACAAAATCAACGATGCGTCCTGGCAATCCACGTCATGGATTCGCATCTGACGGATTGATTTACTCGGGGAAGCGCCCCTTGGAAAGTCCCTGGCGGGCGATAGTGGAGACCCGAAACATGCCCCACCTTGGGAAACCGCGAGCGCAGCACCAATCACTGAAAAAGATCACCCCAGGAATCGGCGGCCGGTCAACCAGGCCAGCGAAAAATTATTTAACTAGCCGATTGGATGGAAACTTCATAACCCCCGGTAATCAGACAATGCAGCTGGAATAAAAATAGGTGGTCGCGCAACCAACCTTAATATTGAGACCGATATAGAAAACCCGATAGCGATCAATTAACCGGTCATTTTCACCCCAGTCGGGCTATCATTTAGCCCCATGGAAGCATTAACAGAATCCCTGCTCGAATGGAGCGGCTGGCTCTCAGGAATACTCTGGGGGCCATACACGTTGGCCGTTCTGGTGATCACCGGTATTTTTCTTACCTGGCGACAGAAATTTGTGCAGCTGCGCCGGGTCAATCACGCGCTGCGCATCACTGCCGGGCAGTACAGAAACGAGCAGGCTGCGGGCCAGATCAGCCATTTTCAGGCGCTCGCAACCGCCCTCTCGGCAACCATTGGTACCGGTAATATTGCCGGCGTAGCCACGGCCATAGCCCTGGGCGGACCCGGCGCCGTTTTCTGGATGTGGATCACCGCCGTCTTTGGCATGGCGACCAAATTCACCTCGGTCACTCTCGCTCTGCGCTACCGGGAAATCGACCAGGAGGGCCGTGTCGCCGGTGGGCCTATGTATACCCTGCGAAACGGCCTGCGCATGCCTCGGCTTGGCGGTCTGTTTGCGCTGTTCACCGTGCTCGCCTCTTTTGGTATCGGTAACATGGTGCAGGCTAATTCCGTGGTCGATGGATTACGTTATGCCGCACCCGACCTGCTCGGGCATCAGGGCTGGGTAATCGCCGGAATGGACATTTCGCCGTCACTGCTCATTGGCCTCTTGCTCGCCATTGCGGTGGCGGCAGTGATACTCGGCGGCATCCGCGAAATAGCCGCCGTGGCTTCGGTGATAGTGCCTTTTATGGCCGCCGCCTATCTGCTCGCTGCCCTGGCCATACTGCTGATTCACGCGGCGGAAATACCGGCAGCCCTGTTCACTATTTTCGACATGGCCCTCAACCCCTATTCCGCCGGTGGCGGTGCCATGGGTGCTGCCATGCGTTATGGCATTGCCCGTGGCGTCTTCTCCAATGAAGCCGGGCTGGGTTCGTCGCCCATCGCCCACGCCGCCGCCTCAACAAACGAACCGGTTCGTGAAGGCCTGGTGGCCATGCTGGAGCCGCTGATTGATACCCTGATCATCTGCACCATGACCGCCCTGGTGATTGTTATCAGCGGGCAGTGGGGCGATGCCCGGCCCGAGGGACTCGAAGGGGCGGCCCTGTCTGCCCATGCCTTTTCGTTAACCCTGGGCGATGCCGGCAGCTTGATCGTCGGTGTCAGTCTGACCCTGTTCGCATTTTCCACCATCATCGCCTGGTCCTACTACGGCGATCGGGCCGCCAGCTACCTGTTTGGCGAGGTCGCGGTGATACCCTACCGCGCCCTTTACGTCTGCCTGGTGGTGATAGGCGCGACCATACCGCTGCGCCTGGTCTGGAACATCGCCGATATCGCCAATGTACTGATGATTGCCCCTAACCTGGTGGCGCTCTGGTTGCTGGCCGGTAAAGTCAGGGAGATGCATGATGACTACTTCCGCCGCATGGCCAGCGCAGATTCAAACAGCCCCTCATAAATCCATCCGATAAGGTTTACCGTGAGACCCGATCCAATCACTCTCTCCGCCCTCAACAGCCAGGTCCGGCAAGCGCTTGAAGAAGATATTGGCAGCGGCGACCTGACCGCCGAGCTGATTCCCCCCAGCCGCCGGATGAGCGGCGTGGTGATCGCCCGTGAACCCGGCGTGCTTGCGGGCACCGATTGGTTTGACGAGGTATTTCGACAGCTCGGTGATCAGGTATCCGTCCGCTGGCAGGCCGGCGACGGCGAAACGGTCGCGGCCGGTCAAACCCTCTGCCAATTGCAGGGCCCGGCCCGGCCCCTGCTCAGCGGCGAGCGCACGGCGCTCAATTTTCTGCAATTGCTAAGTGCCGTGGCCAGCCGCACTGACCAATACGTTAAGGCCATTGCCGACACCGGCTGCAAAATTCTGGACACGCGCAAGACCCTGCCGGGACTGCGTCTTGCGCAGAAATACGCCGTGCTCTGCGGCGGCGGCAACAACCATCGGTTTGGCCTGTTTGACGCCATATTAATCAAGGAGAATCACATCGCTTCTGCGGGCGGTATCGCCCACGCCGTGAGCCAGGCCCGGACATTGAATAACCAGGTAATGGTAGAGGTGGAAGTGGAAACCGCCGATGAACTCGATCAGGCCATTGCCGCCGGCGCTGACCGGATATTGCTGGATAACTTTTCTATTGCTGAACTGGTCAGCGCGGTGGCGGCCACTGCCGGCCAGAGCGAACTCGAAGCCTCCGGCGGCATCACCCTGGAGAGCATCCGGGCGATCGCCGAAACCGGCGTCGATTTTATTTCCGTGGGCGAGCTCACTAAAACCATCACTGCCCTGGATTTATCCATGCGCCTGAACGACTGAGCGGGGAACGCAGCAGCCGGTAACCGGCCCATCAAAACAGTACCCGAAACTATGCGCCCAGTGCCGACGATAAAAAAACCGATAACCCCGTCAGGCTATCGGTTTTTTTAATTTACTACCGCCACCGTTATCCTGAGCAAGCGGCGAGGCTAACGACGGCGGGGGTTATTTAATACAAACAGTGCAGCTCAGATCACGCCACCCAGGGCAGGTTTTCCCGCTCCAGGGCTTGGCGCAGAAAACTGTCATCGGCCCAGGCCTGCAGATCCACCGGCGAGGGCAAATAGCCGTGTTTGAGCATAAAATCCTGCTGGGTCGCCAACAGGTGGATGGTTTCTGCCGCCAGATTCGGCCACAACTTGTCCTGAAAATCGGGGACGAAGGAACCGTTAATATCTTCCACAGAAACCCCCAGTTCCGTGGCCAGCAGCTCGGAAGCCTCGGCGTGATGCGCTGAGCTCCAGGCAGCCGCGCGGATCAACACCTGTAGATAACGCACCACGGCGTCCGGATTTTCACGGGCCATGTTGCCGCTGACGGTGATGATGCGCGGATTGGCGTTGACCCGCAGTTCCAGGTCATCGGTATCGTGGAGCAGGTCACTGATCAGGCGAACCTTATCGCTCTCTTCCCGCTCCAGCTGACGAGTTTGGCAACCTTTGGCCCAGATGGCGTCGACTTCACCGTTTTGCAATGCCTGAAGTTCAACCCCGAACATGGTGCTAGCAGGCGGCTTTTCACCGGGCTTGTAGTCGGGGTTGATATTGGCGTGCATGTCGTCGTTGATTTCGAGCTCGACCAGCTGCACGTCATCCAGCGTCATGCCGTGAGCCCGCAGACCGCAATCCCAGGCTTTATGGGCATTAATTTTCATAAAATCAATCATGATGTAGGGCCGGATTCCCAGGGCTACCCGCTTTCCCTTCAGGTCTGCAAAACTGCGAATATCAGAATCGGGACGGACATAAAAACAGATTGAGTCAGACACAAAGGTAAGACCAATCATCACCGTGTCGGCACCCCCCTGTTTCGCCCAGAGAGGAGGGATGGAACCCCCTTCGCGGAAGGAATTTTGCAGCGAATGGTTATAGTGGCTATCCGCTTTTTCCCGACCCAGCTCCTTGATATTACGAACCTTAAAATCGCTGCCGTCGAATTCCTGATCAAACATATTGCGCCGAAAGGCTACGCCGGATGCCGTGGGAACCGGGCAGCGCGTATACCAGATATCTTCAGCCATGCTAGCCACCTCTTTGATTTTTAGCTTATAAAAATGTCGTTGAGTTTAATCCCGTCGCCGACAGTAACCAATACAATTTTAGGTCAACTGCCCCGCCTATCTACCCGAATAGTGACCCCGGCGTACACCCGCTTCGGCAGGATGTGTTACAACCGCCGGCGAGCTGATTTTTAGGGAGATTTTATTATGGGGTCGTTGATTGCATCCTGCCTGTTTTTCCTGGGCATGCACTGGATTATCTCGGGCAGTCCGTTGCGGACTCCCGTGGT
>JAYNPV010000150.1:0-1961 GCA_038113925.1 Gammaproteobacteria bacterium
CGGCGAGAGGGTGAGCAGCACCGGCACATTCCAGGCACCGATTACGCCTACCACCCCTTTCGGCTGATAAATAATCTGTGCTTTGGCAAACATGAACTGCGGGCTGAAGTGAGCCTTTTTGGGTTTCATCCAGCGGCGCAGATTCTTACGGTTGTGGCGAATCTCGCCCAGTAACCCGATCACATCCGCCAGCAGGGTTTCATGGTGGGAGCGATGACCAAAATCACTCTCCACCGACTCCACGATTTGATCTTTGTGGTCAACGATGGATCGGCGCAGGCGACTCAGACTGTCAATGCGCTGCCCGTAACTGGGCGCGCCTTTCTGCAGAAACGCAGCCTGCTGTTTGGCCAGCAAGGGTCGCAGTGGGTTGCTGTCGTCGATGTCGGTAGCACTAAGCGCCAGGCGGTCGGGTTGGTTCATGGTGAACTCCTGATTGATGCAGCCCTGAAAGGGGGCAATTGGGGAACAGTCTAAGCAAACCAAACGGTCGTTTACAAATTTATTTTCTTATTAAGTAACAATCGACTATCGCGTTTTCTGTCGAGGGAGCCTGCCGGGTTTACCAGGGTGCAAGCAAGGGGTGAGTAAGGCGGTACAAATTTTTCTGATACCGTCACCAGGGGCGGAGTTCTCTAACAACCAACCGGCAAAGTTTTGCCTACTCCTCTTATCTGCTCAATCCAAACCGCGTCCGCTATTTTATCGGGTTAGTAAATCACCACCGAGCGGATGCTCTCACCGGCATGCATAAGATCAAAAGCCCGATTGATCTCTTCCAGCGGCATGGTATGAGTAACCATTTCATCAATTTTGATTTCACCGCTCATGTACTGATCAACAAAGCCGGGGAGTTCGCTGCGTCCCCTCACCCCGCCAAAAGCAGATCCACGCCAAACCCGCCCAGTGACCAGCTGAAAAGGCCGGGTGCTGATTTGCGCCCCGGCATCGGCAACACCGATGATTATTGATTCACCCCACCCCTTATGACAGCACTCCAGGGCAGCGCGCATTACCTCGGTGTTACCAATACACTCAAAAGAGTAGTCCACCCCGCCGTCGGTCATCTCCACGATGACCTGCTGAATCGGGGCGGACTGCTCAGCAGGGTTAATACAGTCAGTGGCGCCCAATTGGCGGGCAAACTCAAATTTGGCCGGATTCGTGTCAATCACCAGTATCCGTTCGGCCCCGGCCATTACAGCCCCCTGAATCGCACTCAGTCCAACGCCGCCGAGGCCAAATATCGCCACGGTGGAGCCGGCTTCAACTCGGGCGGTTTTAATCACCGCGCCTATGCCGGTGGTAATCCCGCAACCGAGCAGGCAGACCTTATCCAGCGGTGCCGCCGAATTAATTTTAACTACCGATATTTCCGGCAACACCGTGTACTCGGAAAAGGTAGAGGTACCCATAAAGTGGTATAGCGGCTTGCCCCCCAATGAAAAACGGCTGGTGCCATCGGGCATCAGCCCCTGGCCCTGGGTATCCCGGATCGCCTGACAGAGGTTGGTTTTGCCCGATTTGCAGAACTTGCACTCGCCACATTCAGGGGTGTAGAGCGGAATCACATGATCGCCGGGCTTAACGCTGCTGACACCGGCACCCACCTCAACCACCACGCCACCGCCCTCGTGCCCCAGAATCGCCGGGAACACTCCTTCCGGGTCGGCACCTGAGAGCGTGTAGGCATCGGTATGACAAACCCCCGTGGCCTTGATCTGTACCAGCACTTCACCCGCCTGGGGGCCCTGCAGATCGACCTGCTCTATCACTAAGGGTTTGCCGGCTTCCCAGGCTACTGCGGCACGGCTTTTAATCATCTTCGCATCACCATCAATCAGGTCGTTGTTAACTGGGGCGTAGACGAAGCACACACCCTCAAGAATCTAAATATTAACGTCCCATCACCTATTCAAGGACGTTACGATTGGCCCGGCCAGCACAAGCCATACGACCAT
>JAYNPV010000150.1:1971-2392 GCA_038113925.1 Gammaproteobacteria bacterium
GTTGTTAACTGGTTTCGTTACTAAGCAGAAAATTGAGTTCCGCCATCACGCCGTTGGGGTCGGCAACAAACACCTGGTGAAAATCCATCTCCGTAAGCACGTTCTCCCCAAAGGGAATATCGGCGGCACGTAACCGGTCGAGTATTTCGGCAAGGCCGGTGGCGCGAAAGGCAATATGATCCAGGCCGTTACGATAACCTGGCGGGTGGTCGCCCTCCAGGGCGACACCAGCCAGGTCATGCCGATAGTTTTCATCAACTTCAATCAGGTGAATAATCGGTTCGCCACCAGCATACAACCAGTAACCGGCAATGGGCAGCTGAGGTCGATCACCCACTTCAAGGCCGAGTATCTCGGTATAAAAACGCCGGGTCGCCTCCAGCTGGGTGGTGCGAATCGCGCAGTGCTCAATCCTCTCCAT
>JAYNPV010000150.1:2402-3109 GCA_038113925.1 Gammaproteobacteria bacterium
GGTCAGCGCTACTTTACCGCATCCCGTCGCTAATTAGCCCAACCCGCACCAAGCCTCACTGACAGAGACACGATCAAGCCGGGCTGAGGACTTTATTGATAGCGCCTAACGCGCCATTACTGATTTACCCTGCACCCACTGTTTTGCGGAATTGGCGAGCAGAACCGGGCCAATTAAACTCCCTGGATAAACGTATCGGCGATCGCCTCCAGACGGTGCATCCGATTCAGAGCATTGATATAGGCGCGGGCAGAAGCAATCACTATATCGGTGTCGGCACCCTGCCCGGTGACCGAGCGATCATTACGCTTGAGGCGCACCGACACGTTACCCAGCGAATCCGTGCCCTCAGTAATATTCTTTACCGAATAGAGCAATAACTCCGCACCACTATTGGCAACCTGTTCGATGGCTTTGAAGGTGGCATCCACCCCCCCGTCGCCATCCGCTTCAACAGTCACCTCTTCGCCATCAACGATCAGCACCAGGCTCGCATGGGGCAGCTCGCCTATCTCGCTGCAAACCTTCATCGCCAGCAGCTGGAAACGCTCATCCGCCGTATTCGACTCCATATCGATCACCAGGGCGATCAGGTCTTCGTCAAAAATTTCCTCTTTTTTGTCGGCCAGCTGCTTAAAACGTACAAATGCATCAGCCAGATCCGCCGTACACTTGAATTCGATGCCCAGTTTGGATAACCGGTCACG
>JAYNPV010000150.1:3119-6649 GCA_038113925.1 Gammaproteobacteria bacterium
GTGTCAGCCGGTTATCGTCCCAACCGACATCCTGAGCGCGCATAATCTCGTAAGTATCGCGGGCCTTGAGTACGCCGTCCTGGTGAATCCCGGATTCATGGGCAAAGGCGTTAATGCCGACGACGGCTTTGTTGGGCTGCACCTGAAAACCGGTCACTGCCGACACCAGTTTGGAAGTGGGTACTATCTGGCTCACATCCAACCCCACATCGACCGGCATAATGTCAGTTCGGGTCCGTACCGCCATTACCACCTCTTCCAGAGAGGCATTGCCGGCCCGCTCCCCAAGGCCGTTGATGGTGCACTCCACCTGACGCGCGCCGTTCATCACCGCTGCCAGGGAATTGGCGACCGCCATGCCCAGATCGTTGTGACAATGGGTAGAGAATATCGCCTTATCGGCATTGGGGATGGTGTTGATCAGCCGCGCAAACAGCGCCCCATAATGTTCCGGGAAGGTGTAGCCGACGGTGTCCGGCACATTAATGGTAGTGGCCCCTGCGTCAATCGCCGCCTCAATAATCCGGCAGAGAAAATCAAAGTCACTACGGCCGCCATCTTCGGTAGAAAATTCCACATCCTCGGTGTATTTGCGGGCGTGACGGACGGCTCTTACCGCCTGTTCAACCACATCATCCGAGTCCATCCGCAATTTTTTTTCCATATGAATCGACGAGGTGGCGATAAACGTATGTATGCGTCCACGGCGCGCCGGTTTGAGCGCTTCGGCGGCTCGGTCGATATCCTCCAGACGAGTGCGGCAGAGACCGCAGACGATACTCTCCTGCACCTCGGCGGCGACCGCCCTGACTGCTTCAAAGTCTCCTTCGCTGGACGCCGGGAACCCGGCCTCAATGACATCAACCTGCATGCGCTCCAGCGACTGGGCAATGCGCAACTTTTCCTCGCGGGACATGGTCGCGCCGGGACTCTGCTCGCCATCGCGCATGGTGGTGTCAAAAATAATCAGTTTTTCCTTGCTCATAATCCTTACCCGATTGAGTGGGGTGTTTGCCGTCTCAAGTAACCTGCCTTACGACCACGCTATCAGGCGCAGCGACTAATGAAAGCTATAACAGGTTAATTAAGAATTCTGGTTTGGCGTTTCGGGTGGCCCCGCCAGGGCGCTAGGTAATCTGCCTTACGGCAGCAGTCGAGGCAGAAGAATCGCGCAGGGATTCACGGCGGCCAGAAAAACCGCTCCGGAGGGAATAAATTTAGTCAACTCGGTCATTTTCAACAGAGATCCAATTCATTAAAAGCCTGACGAATAAAATATAGCACCAGTCCGCACTGGCGAACACCTTATTCCCCTTCGGCAGCAGAGAGTTAAAATTCAGCCGTCATTTCAGTGAGACGTCCGCCGCTAGGGCGACTAAACTACCCGATCTCCAAGTTAACCCTGACGGATAACCCCAACGTGCCCGCGCCAGAACCTGTCGATACGCTCATTCATGCCCGCTGGATAGCGCCCGTCATACCGCGTAATCAGCTGCTCACCGACCACAGCCTGGCCATTCACCACGGCAAAATCAGGGACCTACTGCCGACCCCGCACGCGCAATCAACCTATACGGCCACTGAGACCGTTAATTGCGATAGCCATCTGCTGATACCCGGACTGATTAACAGCCACACCCATGCTGCCATGAACCTGATGCGCGGCATGGCCGATGACCTGCCCCTGCAAACCTGGCTGGAAGAGCATATCTGGCCTGCAGAAGGCCAGCACATGTCCGCCGATTTTGTAACCGCCGGCAGTCGCCTGGCAGTGGCCGAAATGATTCGCAGCGGCACCACCTGCTTTGCTGATATGTACTTTTTCCCCGAGGTCACCGCCGCGATTGCCGAGGCCGCCGGCATGCGGGCAGTAGTGGGATTGATCGTCATCGATTTCCCCAACGCCTGGGCAGCGACCGCGGACGAGCACCTGCGCCTGGGCCTGCACCTGCATGACGAATATATAAATTCACCCCTGATCAGCACCCAGTTCGCCCCCCACGCCCCCTACACCGTCAGCGATGAAGCCTTGATCCAGGTGGCCACCCTCGCCGAAGAGCTGGACCTGCCAGTACAGATCCACCTCCACGAAACCGCCGCGGAGATCGATCAGAGCGTTGCCAGATTCAACCTCAGACCCCTGGAGCGAATCAGTCAGCTTGGGTTACTCAGTCCACACTTGCAGGCGGTACACGCCACCCAGTTGCTCAACGGCGAGATTGACAGCCTGGCCCGGCACAGTGCCAGCGTCGTCCATTGCCCACAATCGAACATGAAACTGGCCAGCGGTGGTTGCCGCGTGGCCGACCTGGTCGCCGCCGGCGTTAATGTCGCCCTGGGTACGGATGGCGCAGCCAGCAACAATGACCTCAACATGGTGGATGAAATGCGCAGCGCTGGGCTGCTAGGCAAACATATTGCTGGCGATGCCGCCGCCCTGCCCGCCCATCACTTGTTAGAGATGGCGACCATTAACGGTGCCAAAGCGCTCGGGTTGGAGGCCCAGATTGGCAGTCTGGAAATAGGCAAAGCCGCAGACATCACCGCTGTCAACCTGAACAGCCTGCACACCGCACCCGTCTACGACCCCCTATCAGCACTCATCTACTCCAGCGGCAGAGAGAACATTACCGATGTCTGGGTGGCTGGCGAACCACTACTTAAACAGGGCGAATTGCTTACCCTGCATGACCAGTCGCTGATCAAACAGGCGGCTGAATGGCGCCGACAACTGCAGGGCTAGCTAAACCATTAACTGGAAACTTACATTATCAGGATGAGCAACGGGGCCTGAGTGCGCCCTATTATTCTCTGTTAGTTAACTCGAACAGAGTTATTTTTCGGCTCTTTTAAGTCACCGGAATGTTATCCATCCGCGCTGGAAGTCAAACGTGGTGCCCAGGGCCGGAATCGAACCGGCACGGTATTTCTACCGAGGGATTTTAAGTCCCTTGCGTCTACCAATTTCGCCACCTGGGCATGTTCGTGCTACTGGCCACCTGAAGTGGCATAGTCAAACCGCCAGCGCGCTGCGCTGGTCCTTGCGGTCGCTCCCGGCTCCTGCCTCCCGCGACACTCGCGCATCCATGCGCGTCGTCTACCAATTTCGCCACCTGGGCATGTTCGTGCTACTGGCCACCTGGGGTGGCATAGTCAAACCACCAGCGCGCTGCGCTGGTCCTTGTTCGCCACCTGGGCTTTTTGTTTTCATTACTATCTGGAACGGTAGGTTTAGTTGCCAGTGCGCTGATTATATCGCCAAGCGTGAGCCGCCGCAGTAGGCCCGGCTACGAAATCGGCGAAAAAGCTAGTGTGTGAGATTGCGCGTTGATCAGGACGAACGCCTGAGCAGAAATGGAGGCTGAGGTCGGAATCGAACCGGCGTAGACGGCTTTGCAGGCCGCTGCATGACCACTCTGCCACTCAGCCAAGGGTTGATGTGTAAAACCCAATAATTATGGAGCGGGAAACGAGATTCGAACTCGCGACCTCAACCTTGGCAAGGTTGCGCTCTACCAACTGAGCTATTC
>JAYNPV010000151.1:0-6619 GCA_038113925.1 Gammaproteobacteria bacterium
CCCCTATACAGATCAAATACCCTGAATTCCTGTAGCAGGCCACCTGCGGCATCCCTAATGACTGCTTCTATCTCACCGGCGTTGGTCTCTGCATCGACAAGCAGGGCTAAATCGCGCCTCAGGCTCGGATACTTTGAAACACCGGCGTAATCCGGAACCCTGCGGTCGGTCAATGCGCTCACCAGCATTTCGAATAGATAAACTCTGCTGTTGAGCTGCAGTTGTCCGGCAATACCAGGATGGAGTTCGCCGATCCAGCCTATATCGTCCGGCCCACTGGTAATACGTGCCGTTCGGCCGGGGTGCAGCGCTGGATGCTGATCGGGAATCAACTCAAACTGATCCGATCGGCCGGTCGCCTCTAACAGGTACTCAAGGTCTCCCTTCAAATCATAAAAATCGACTGGTTCCGGGCTGTTATGCCAAGACTCAGGTTGTCTATTTCCGGTGATAATAGCTGATATTACAGTAGGTTGCAGTAGTTTTTTGTCATTTAACTTGAAAACCTGTCCCCATTCAAAAAGACGAATTCTGGAATGTTGACGATGCTGGTTAAACTGCAAGGCATTAATCAGCCCGGGCCAGAGAGACAGACGCATCACTGACATTTCCTGAGAGAGCGGGTTGAGTAACTCAACGACTTCCTCGTCCGGGGCAAAAAGGGCCTGTGAATCCGGGTCAACAAAGCTATAGGTGATGGCTTCCTGGTAACCACGATCGACCAGTTTGTCTGCCAGCCGATCGACACGGGTCTCCGCGTCACTGGCGGGTAGCATGGCGGTGTCGAGCGTGGGTAGTATGGATGGAATGGCGTCATAGCCGATGACCCGGGCTATTTCCTCAACCATGTCCTCGGCAATGGAGATATCGAATCGCCACGCAGGGGGGGTTATCTGCCAGCCGTTATTCTGAGGGGAGGATTGCATGCCAAGGCGGTTAAAGATGGCTGTTATTTGGTCGCCTGAAATTTCAAGTCCCAACCGTCGGTTGATCAGATCCTCACTGACGTAAAGGCTCTTTTTTACCGGCAGGTGCTGATCCGAGCGCTGGTCGACGCAAGGTCCGCACTGCCCGCCGGCCAACCGAGTTATCAGCTCGCTGGCTCTTTCTATGGCTTCCAGCTGAATTTCCGGGTCCACGCCCCGTTCAAAGCGGTGTGAAGCTTCGGTATGCAGGCCCATTTCCCGGGCCCGACCGGCGATGATGGACGGAGCGAACCAGGCGCTTTCCAGCAATATATCAGTGGTTTGGTTGGTGACCGAGCTGTCCAGTCCGCCAATGATGCCGGCCACCGCGATGGGACCCTGATCATCACAAATTAACAGCAGGTTGTCATTCAGGTTGTGGGTATCGCCGTTGAGCAGCGTCAGGCTTTCTCCCGACTGCGCCATTCTTACACTGATGGCTCCACTGATTTTTCCCAGATCAAATGCATGCATCGGCTGACCCAGCTCCAGCATGACGTAATTGGTGATATCAATCAGCAATCCGAGGCTACGAATCCCACTTCTGCGGAGCCGTTCGCTAATCCAGAGGGGCGTGGGAGCATTGGGGTTGATGCCGCAAATTATTCTGCCCACATAGCGCGGGCAGGCTTGGGCATCGATCAGGTTAATAGTGGGAAGATCATCTATGTCAGCGGTAACGCCGTTTGGGGTCGCCGCCCGGAATTCAGTTTCAGTAATGGCGGCCAGATCCCTGCCGAGTCCGCGGGCACTCAGGCAGTCCCCGCGGTTGGGGGTCAATTCAACTTCCAGTACCTGGTCGGATAGCTGCAGATAGTCAGTTAACGGCTGGCCGATAACCGCGTCAGCTGGCAACTCCATAATGCCGGCACGTTCCTGGTCCAGTTCAAGCTCTTTGCCGGAACAGAGCATTCCCAGTGATACTTCACCACGGATTTTGCTTTTCTTAATTTTCAGTCCACCGGGTAATCTGGCGCCAACCAGAGCCACCGCAACACGAAGCTGCTCCCGGGCGTTGGGGGCGCCACAGACTATCTCCAGAGGGGCCGGTTCGCCGACATCGACTTTGCACAATTTCAGTCGATCGGCATCGGGATGGGGAGCGGTTGAGACAATGTTGCCGACAACGACTTTAGTAAGTTCCGGCCCGGCAGGTAACACGGTACCGATTTCCAGACCGGCGAGTGTCAGCCGCTCGCAGAGCTGAGCACTGTTCAGGTCAGGATTGGCCCATTCGCGGAGCCAGGATTCACTTATAAACATACCGGTTGACTAGTTAAACTGACGTAGAAAACGCAGGTCGTTATCGAAAAACAGGCGCAGGTCATCAATTCCGTAACGCAGCATCGCCAACCGCTCAACTCCCATTCCAAAGGCAAAGCCGCTGTAAATTTCTGCATCCAGACCGACATTGGTGAGCACATTCGGATGGACCATGCCGGAGCCGAGCACTTCCAGCCAGCCGGTGTGGCTGCAGATGCGACAGCCTTCCCCCCCGCAGCCCACGCAGGCGACATCAACTTCCGCCGAGGGCTCAGTAAAGGGAAAGAAGCTTGGTCGGAAGCGGGTTTTTAGCTCTTCCTGTTCAAAAAATAGTTGCAGGAAGCGACTCAACAAACCTTTCAGGTTGGCCAGGCTGATATCTTGATCGACCATTAACCCTTCCACCTGATGAAACATCGGGGTATGGGTGAGATCAGAATCCCGTCGGTAGACTCGGCCAGGAGCGATCAGCCTGATTGGAGGCCCCTGCTGTTCCATGGCACGAATCTGTACCGGAGAGGTATGGGTTCTAAGGAGCAGGCCATCCGGGCAGTAAAAAGTGTCGTGCATCGCCCTGGCGGGATGGTCAGCGGGAATATTCAGTGCCTCGAAATTATGATAATCATCTTCGAGTTCAGGCCCCTCATGGATTTCAAAGCCCAGTTGTTTAAACAGGGTTTCGATTCGCCTCAGGGTGCGGGTTATCGGGTGCAATCCACCGGGGTGGTCTCCCCGTCCGGGAAGCGTAACGTCGATAGTTTCAGACTGCAGCTGGGTATCTAGTTGCTGCTGCTTTAGGTAGGCACGACGAGTACTGATCGCCGTCTCCACCTGCTGCTTGGCCTGGTTGACTGCGTCGCCAAATATTGGGCGTTGCTGAGGCTCCATGCTGCCCAGGGTTTTTAACAGGCCGGTGAGTTGCCCCTTTTTGCCAAGATAAGCTACCCGAACCGCATCCAGGTCTTGTGTCTGTTCTGCTGCCTCGACCTGCTCAATCGCCTGCGTTACCAGCCCGTCAATATCGGCCATTTACCCGCTTCGATAAGGTGGATGGGCAAAAAAAGGATGATTCAGGCGGGCTGCAGGGCAGCTTTAGCCTGTTCAGCGACCGACGCAAAGGCGTGGGGGTCGTTGACGGCGAGCTCGGCGAGAATTTTACGGTCAATGTTGATTCCCGCTTTATTCATGCCGTTGATCAATCGGCTATAGGAGAGCCCGTGTTCCCGCGCCGCGGCATTGATGCGCACAATCCAGAGGGAACGGAACTGCCTTTTGCGCTGCTTGCGATCTCGATAGGCGTACTGGCCGGCTTTAGTAACTGCCTGGACAGCCACACGGTAGACGCGACTGCGAGCGCCGCGATAGCCGCGTGCCAGTTTCATTACTTTTTTGTGGCGGGCGCGGGCGGTAACGCCCCTTTTTACTCTTGGCATGATTCAATCACCGTTAAAAAATGCTGGCTCTCGTGCCAGCTTCAAAATTTCAGGAAGGGTGGGCAGGCTATTGGCTACCCAGTCGAGGCAAACGCCTCCCCGTTAGCTGTAGGGAAGCATCTTCGAAATGAGCGCTGCGTCCGCGCTGCATGCCAGTGCAGGACTACGCAGATGGCGTTTTCTCTTGGTCGATTTTTTCGTCAGTATATGGCGGCGATGGGACTGGGTAATTTTCACTTTCCCAGAGGCTGTCCGGCTGAATCGCTTGGCTGCGCCACGATTGGTTTTTAGCTTTGGCACTGTAACTGCTCCAACTTGCGTCAATAAATTTCAGTGATGTGAACCCGCTTATTTACGGGGGCTAAGTACCATCACCATCTGTCGTCCTTCCATACGTGGAAACTGTTCCACTGTTGCTATCTCTTCCAGGTCTTTCTCTACTCGCAATAGCAGGTCTCTACCCAACTCCTGATGGGCCATTTCGCGGCCCCGAAAGCGCATTGTGACTTTGGCGCGATCGCCGTTTTCAAGAAACTTCTGCAGATTTCTCAGTTTGATCTGGTAATCACCCGAGTCGGTCCGGGGTCGAAATTTGATCTCCTTGACCTGAACCTGCTTCTGGTTCTTTTTGGCGGCTGCCCGTTTCTTGCTTTCGTTATAAAGAAACTTGCCGAAATCCATTATTTTACAAACCGGTGGCTCTGCTCCCGGAGATATTTCCACCAGGTCCATGCCTGCGTCATCGGCTTGCTGTTGCGCATCATCGAGTTTGGTTACGCCCAGCTGTTCTCCGTCTGCACCGATGAGGCGCACCTCTGCGGCCGTGATCTGGTCATTTATTCGAGTCTGTTCCTTCTTGGCGATGCTTTATTCCTCCGAAACAATTAGGCCGCGGCTCGCGATGTCGGCGTTGATTAATTCAAGGAAGCGGTTCAGGGTCATGCTTCCTAAATCTTCGCCACCACGCGTGCGCACGGCCACTTCTTCCGCTTCGCGTTCCCGGTTACCGATCACCAGCAGGTAGGGAACACGCTGCAGGGTATGTTCGCGAATTTTATAGCCGATTTTCTCGTTTCTCAAGTCAGCGATGACTCTAATGTTCTGTTTTTTCAGGCTTTCAGTGACCTCATTGACATAATCAGCCTGTTCGTCGGTGATGTTGATCACCGCCACCTGAACAGGAGCTAACCAGCTCGGCAGCAGGCCGGCGTGTTCTTCGATAAGAATGCCAATAAACCGTTCCAGGGAACCCAGTATCGCCCGGTGCAGCATGACCGGTGTCTGCCGTTCACCATCCTCTGCGATATAGTGGGCCTCGAGTCGTTCAGGCATGGAAAAGTCCACCTGAATGGTGCCGCACTGCCAGACCCGGTTTAATGAGTCCCGTAGGGAGAACTCGATTTTGGGACCGTAGAAGGCCCCTTCGCCTGGCTGCAGGTCCCACTCCAGGCCCCGGTTGTCCAGTGCCTGTTGCAGGGCCAGTTCTGCCTTGTCCCAAATGGCATCGCTACCCACGCGCTGCTCAGGTCGGGTAGAGAGCTTGATAATAATGTCAGGAAACCCAAAGGCCTGATAAACCTCGAACAGCAGGTCAATGAAGGTAGAAACTTCCTGTTGAATCTGCTCTTCAGTACAGAAAATATGAGCATCGTCCTGGACGAAGTTACGCAGACGCATAAGCCCGTGTAAGGTGCCTGAAGGTTCATTGCGGTGACAACTGCCAAACTCGGCGAGTCGTAACGGCAGGTCTCGATAGCTGCGCAATCCGCGATTGTATATTTGTACATGTCCGGGGCAGTTCATCGGTTTCACCGCGTAGTCGCGATTTTCCGAATGGGTGGTGAACATGTTTTCGGCGAAATTGTCCCAGTGGCCCGATTTCTCCCAGAGTTTGCGATCCACTACCTGTGGAGTACGTACCTCCTGATAGCCGTTTTCCTGCATCACCCTGCGGATGTAATGCTCCACTTGCTGATAAAGGCTCCATCCCCTGGGATGCCAGAAAATCATTCCTGGCGCCTCTTCCTGGAGGTGAAACAGGTCGAGCTGTCTGCCAATTTTACGGTGGTCGCGTTTTTCCGCCTCTTCGATGCGCGTCAGGTGTTCCTGTAGTTGTTGTTTGTTCGCCCAGGCGGTGCCGTAGACGCGCTGTAGCATCTCGTTATTAGCATCACCGCGCCAGTATGCTCCCGCTAGCTTGGTGAGTTTGAAAGCTTTTAAGTGGCCGGTTGAAGGCACGTGCGGGCCTCGACACAGATCGATAAAGTCGCCCTGTTCATAGAGCGACAGTTCGTTATCGTCGGGAATATCCGCAATGATTTCAGCTTTGTATGCTTCACCCAGATCGGTGAAAAACTGCACGGCCTCATCGCGATTACTGACACTGCGACTGATTGCAATATCCTGCTTTACCAGCTCCGCCATGCGTTTTTCGATGGCTTCCAGGTCTTCTGGGGTAAAGGGCCGTTCGTAGGCAAAGTCGTAGTAAAAACCGTCTTCAATCACCGGTCCGATAGTTACCTGGGCGTCGGGGAACAGGCTCTTTACGGCCTGAGCAAGCAGGTGAGCGGTGGAGTGGCGAATGATCTCCAGCCCGGCCTCATCTTTGGAAGTGATGATTGCCAGCTGCGCATCGGTATCGATGAGATAGGCGGCGTCCACCAGCTGGTCATTCACCCGGCCAGCGATAGTCGCGCGAGCGAGGCCGGCGCCAATATCGGCCGCCACATCGGCGACAGTGACAGGATCAGGGTATTGGCGTTGACTACCGTCGGGAAGGGTTACCGCAGGCATATTAATCTCTTCATTTCAGTGGTGACCGCTACCAATGGCCACGTGGAAGCAGACCCTCGGGCGGGCCGGTAAACAAATAAAAAAGCACCGCCATGAGCAGTGCCGGGAATTTGGTAGGCGCGATTGGATTCGAACCAACGACCCCCACCATGTCAAGGTGGTGCT
>JAYNPV010000152.1:0-4520 GCA_038113925.1 Gammaproteobacteria bacterium
AACACCACCTGGGCAAGATCCGCAAAAACATCTTCGGCGGTCTCTGCCTTGAGACGCTGCAATAATTTATGCTCCGGATTAATCTCAAGCGCCGGTTTGGCCGCCTCGAAAGTCTGGCCCGCAGACTTCATGATGCGCTCCATATTAGCGCTCATTTCATGTTCGCTTTTTACCAGACAGGCAGGCGAGTCTGTCAGCCGACGGGTTACCCTTACACTGTCAACCCGATCCTTTAACACCTCGGCGATCTGCTCGGTAAAGGACTCCTGCTCTTCACTCTTCTGCTCGTCGTCGCTGGCCTGGTCACCGATCAGCTCTTCCAGTCCCAGCTCACCCTTGGAAACCGACTGCAGTGATTTACCCTCAAACTCCGGCAACGAGCTTACTACCCATTCGTCGATGGGATCAGACAGCAGCAACACTTCGATATCGTGTTTACGGAATACTTCCAGGTGGGGAGAGCTACTGGCCGCACCATAACTATCGGCGGTGATGTAGTAGATTTTCTCCTGCTTTTCACCCATACGCCCGATGTAATCATCGAGACTCACATTCTGCTCCTGCCCGCTTCCTTGGGTGGTCGCGAATCTGAGCAACCTGGCGATGCGCTCCTTATTGGTGAAGTCATCCACCAGCCCTTCCTTGAGCACTTTGCCGAAGTTGTCCCAGAAAGTCTGGTACTTGTCGCTCTCTTTCTCGGCAATATCTTTAAGACAATCCAGCACCTTACGGGTGGCGCCGGACCGAATCGAATCAACCAGCTTGTTACCCTGTAGTATTTCCCGCGAAACGTTCAGCGGCAGGTCGTCCGAGTCAATCACACCCTTAACAAACCGCAAGTAGGCGGGCATGAGCTGTTCGGCATCATCCATGATGAATACCCGTTTCACATAGAGCTTGATGCCATGGCGACGGTCGCGGTCGTAAAGGTCAAACGGCGGATTGGTAGGCAGATAAAGCAACAAGGTGTATTCCTGTTTACCTTCCACGCGACTATGGATACGGGCCAGGGGTTTCTCGAAATCGTAACTGAGCTGTTGATAGAACTCGTTATATTCGTCTTCGCCAATCTCGTTACGCGGCTGCGCCCATAGCGCGGTCGCTTTGTTTACCGCCTTCCACTCGGGGTCCTGTGGTTCGGCCGGGGTGGCCTCCTCACCCTCTTCCTCATCACCCGGCGCAGGGGGAGGCGGTACCTGCAACATCTCCACCGGAAAAGTAATGTGGTCTGAATATTTGCGGATCAGACTCTCAAGACGATACTGATCGGCGAACTCCAGCGAGTCCTCACGCAGGTGCAAGGTGATCTCGGTGCCACACTGGGGCCGGTCGATAGACTCGAGGGTATATTCGCCAGTACCTTCAGATTGCCAGCGAACCCCCGCATCACTCTGTTCACCCGCCCGGCGGGTCTCGACGGTCACTTTATCGGCGACGATAAAGCTGGAGTAGAAACCTACCCCAAACTGACCAATGACATTGGCGTCGGTTTCGCCATCCTTGTTCTCCGCAAGCATTTTGGCAAATTCAGCCGTGCCGGAATGGGCGATGGTGCCAATATTGGCCATCACTTCATCACGACTCATTCCAATGCCGTTATCACGAATCACTACCTGATTGGCGTCCTTATCGAAATCAACCCTGATCACCAGATCACCGCTTTCTTTCAGCAGGTCGCCATTCTGGTAGCCCTCGTAGCGCAGTTTATCCAACGCATCCGAGGCATTGGATATCAGCTCGCGAAGAAAAATTTCCTTGTTGCTGTACAGAGAATGAATCATCAGCTTTAGCAGCTGATCCGTTTCCGTCTCAAAGGCTCTGGTTTCGATCGTATCGCTCATTCTGAACTGGACTCCATGGCTCCTGGGTAAAGGGTAGTCCCGCCAACAAGGCAGCCCCCCCTGATTCTGTTTGCTCTCCTTGCCATATGAGGGCAGCGAACTGAATTTCAAGTAAAACCGGTTCAGGATTTCATCGAACTGACGACAAACTAGCCATGAATCCCGATGCAAACAGGATTGGCCCCTCGTTACCCCAGGGATCGTCCGGTTCACGAGCCCATTCACCGCCAATTCCGCCGACCGCTGGCCGGGTACCTGGTGGTCATCCGCTTTCAGCCGCGGCGGGCAGTCAGCGAGGCATTGATTACCTGATTCACGGCGCAAAATTGGGGGCACAGATTATTGCGCGCCTGCAACCCGGCACTTACCTGCTTAGTCTGGCCGGTCATCAGCTGGCAGCACGTAGCGACGCGCGCTTGTCGCCGGGGGAAAAATTACTAACCCAGGTAGACCGTAGTGGTCCCGCCATAGTATTAAAAATTGTCAATCCGACGGTGTCCGGGCCGCGGCCAGGTGACAACCAGTTATCGATCGATAACACGCGCTCCCAGGTAATCAATCAGGCGCTGCGGGCAATGTTGCCCAGGCAACAGCCCATGGCGCTTTTGCTGAACCAGCTATCTGAACTGCCTGTCGACAAACTCGCCGGGCCTCTGGCCCAGGCCGTACACAGACTGCTGACGGCCCCCTCTGATCCGAAACAACTGTTACAACCCCCCAGGCTTATTCGCGCACTCGCCAACAGTGGCGTACTCCTGGAAACTAAACTCTCCCGCCCTGGAAATGCCGAGATTAACAACGACTTCAAGGCGATGCTGCTACGCACCCTGGCAGCGGTATCCGTGAACCACTCGAATCCGGCGGGTGACAATCGACCGCAGCAACCACTGCGGGAAATTGTAGAGAACGCCCTGGCTCGCATTGAGACTCAGCAACTGGCGACGCTACGCGATGACAGCGGTCGGCGGGTATTGACCAGTGATCTGCTGCTACGCGACGCGGACCGGACAACCGCCGTTGAAATCGCCATAGACCGCTCCCCCCCGGCGAATGACGGCAAACCGACCATTAATCCGGAAGAGCAGGCGGCGCACTCCGAGGCGGCTACTCATCGCTGGAAAGTTACCTTGAATTTTGACCTGCCTGGCATGGGTAAGCTTGAAAGCGTGATCAATCTGCACGCTGCTAAAGTAAGCATTGATTTCCGTACCGAGCTGGCACAGACCCGATCGCGTCTCACCGCCCACCTTGATCGACTTGAGCAGCGGCTGAACTCCGCCGGGATCATCGACAGCGAACTGACTGCGGGAAGACTATCCCCAGGATCCATCCAGGACTCGGCTGTCGCCGCGTCCGCCCATCCTCCTGGCCACCTGATTGACCTTACCGGCTGATGAATAGAGCGGACCGACACAGTGACCAGGTGGTTGCGCTGAGATACGACCGGGTTGCAGCGAAGGCTCCAGAGCTTGTCGCCAAAGGCACGGGGCAGGTCGGAGAACAAATTCTGCAGATCGCCCGCCAGCATAAAATCCCCCTCTACCAGGACGCCGAGCTGACCCGGCTGCTAGCGGGGCTTGAATTGGGTGATGAAATTCCCGAAACACTCTATAAGGTAATTGCCCAGGTCATACTGTTTGCCTGGGAGCTCAGCGCAGACGCTGATGGTCCGCCGCCATCAACCAGTCCGGAAATTTCAGCCGCCGCCACAGCAACCAGCCGAGCGACAAGCCACGAGACAGATTGAAGAGCACAAACGCCAGCCAGAGGCCGTGAACCCCCCAATCCTGCGTGAACCACCAGACGGGTAGAAATACCACCAGTGCTGACAATACCACCGTATCGCGCATCTGCCGTGTCCAGGTTGATCCGGTAAATATCCCGTCGAACAGAAAACCATAGACCGACACCAGCGGCAAGATCACCGCCCAGGGGAGCAGGTCGGCCAGCAACGCTCTCACCGGCTGTAGATCAGTCATTAACAGGTAAAGGGAATCACCGACGCTCAGATAGGTGAGTGAAAAAAGTATTGCCACCAGGCTGCCCCAGGCCAGCACCATCAACACAACGCGCTGAAAATAAGCTTTGTTTTCTGCCCCTACCGCTTCACCGGCCAGCGCTTCGGCAGCGTTTGCCAAACCATCAAGCGCAAAGGAGGCGAGCAGATAAAAATTCATCAACACCGCCGTGGCCGCAATCACCGTATCACCCAGTTGTGCGCTGCGGGCATTCACAAAGGAAAACACCGCCAGCAGCGCCATGGTTCTCACGAACAGATGGCGATGGGTGTGAAACAACTTCACCATCCCGGCCCGCTCCAGTGCGGAACTCAATTCCCAACCCCCGGGGTAGCGCCGCAAGGTATCGCTCAGCATTTTCGCTGCCAGTAGCAATCCGGCGAACTCACCCGCTACCGATGCTGCGGCTACCCCGGCTACCCCCCATTTGAGACCCAACACAAACCATAAATCAAGCAGGGTATTAACCGTGTTCACCATCACCAGCAGATAGAGCGCGGCCCGCCCCTGACGTAAACCGATAAACCAGCCCAGTATCACAAAGTTCGCCAGCGCAGCGGGAGTGGCCCAGATACGCACTGAAAAATAGAGTCTTGCCTGATCGGCAACGGCAGGGCCCGGCGCGAACAGGCGCATAAAAAAGTCAATGATCGGCTGCTGC
>JAYNPV010000152.1:4530-5320 GCA_038113925.1 Gammaproteobacteria bacterium
CGACCAGCCCCAAACAACACACCCCGAGCGCCCGCCGCCGCACCACCAGACCCACCGCGCAGACCGCGGCCAGCATTAGCCCCTGTAGCAGAGTCGCGCGAATAGCCGCCGGGTCGTCACGCCCACTAGCCTGGGCAGCCAGACCACTGGTGCCCATGCGCAGAAAATTGAACCCCCAGTAGAGGAAACTAAACACCGTGCCGCCCAATGCCACACCGCCCAGGTAGTGAGCGCCAGGCAGATGGCCGGAGACGGAGGTATCCACCAGGCCCAGAATGGCAATCGATACGTTGGAAAAAATCAGCGGCAGCGCCAGCGACCAGAACCGCCGGCTCAGCGCCTGATCAAAATGGGTCGCGGGTAAATTCACCATGGCGCGTTACTAGAGCATAAAACGCGCTTCAGCGACAACCGATTAAACCGGGATCAACTTTCTCCCTATTTAAACGGGCAGCGCTAACTATCCGAGCCCGGTTGAATGCCGTTCTGGGCCAGTGGCAACCCGACTTGCCGCTGCCGAAGTAGCGCCAGGGCCGCCTCGGCATCGCGATTTCCCGCTAATTGGGCACGCCGCCACCAGTGTGCCGCCGCCTGATAATCGGG
This sequence comes from Gammaproteobacteria bacterium, assembly GCA_038113925.1. GTDB lineage: Bacteria > Pseudomonadota > Gammaproteobacteria > Immundisolibacterales > Immundisolibacteraceae > QNFC01. The sequence continues at coordinate 5,134 of JAYNPV010000152.1, forward strand.
TTCCCCTGAGGCCGGGTTAAAATACCACTGCCCCAACTCAAACTGGGCTTCAGCATTGCCCTTTTCGGCAGATAACTCCAACCAGGGTCGGCTTTCGCCGCTACCGAGCACCTTGCCAGTGGCAATGCGTCTGGCCAGTATCAGTTCTACCTCGCCGGAAGTGTGGTTAACCAGCGCTGCATACTCC
>JAYNPV010000152.1:5330-6606 GCA_038113925.1 Gammaproteobacteria bacterium
GCCACCCGGGCGGTAACCTCGGCCTCGAAGCGGGCATCGAGTTCAGCGCGAATTTGGGCGGTTAACTCGGCAGTTATCTCCAGACGCATACGCGCCAGCGCCCGTTGTTGGCGTATTTCATTTGCCTTCGCAATGGCGCGGGCCTTATCCATCGCAAATGCGGCCGCTTCGCCGCGAGCCTTGGAGAAGTACTCTTTAATCTCGTTTTTGGATAAACACTGTCGGGCCGATTGCTCCGCCGGCCCGCGGTTGGGGGTTAATGCCGTATCGGTTCGAGTACCCAACGAACCATCCATCACCAGGGTCTGCGTGTGAGACGACTGACCGTTTTGCGGTGCGTCGCTGGCCATTTTTTCTTTTAACATGGCGACCTGCTGATCAACGGTGATCGATTCCCCAACCGCTGATGGAGGTTGTAAAGCGTTATTTTCTGGAGTGTTTTGAGCGTGGCGTTGCGATGAACTATCCAGTTCCCTGAAAAGCTGCCTGAGTAGTTTGGGGTCTTCCAGACTCCGATACACGGTCCCCTGATCCTGACCTTCTAGCGCTTCAACGCTGAGTTCAACCTGGCGGGTCTGCCCGGCCCGAGCGACCGCCGTGTCAATAGATTCCAGCAGGCCGGCCTTTTGAGGATGGTCATCACCCAGCTGGTTGGCAACCTGCCTGGCGACATCATAGTGACCGCTATTCAGAGCAGCGAGTGCATCTCGGTAGGTATCGGCAACAACCGGCGTCGCCACCAGCGCGATGAAGAGAAACGGAATCGGGGTAAATTTCATGGTTCCCACCTGTGAAGGTTATTGGAACCCTTATCGACTAACTCTCCAGCAACTTGAAGGGCATTCTCTGCCCAAATCGCTTACTGTCGCTCAGTATCGCCTTCAGCGACTTGTTCCACCGGCAGCCCTGGAATATCTGCCAGGTGAATGGTCGAAGTGGGAAAAGCCACTTCTGCACCGACCGCAGCGATGATGACGCTGATTCTTATAAGCACGTCCTGCTTCACCTGATGGTATTTTTGCCAGTTGGTGGTCCGGGTAAAGGTGTAGATAAAGAAATCGATCGAACTGGCGGCGAAAGCATTGAAATTAACCATCAGAGTCTGGCGAGTATCAATCTCCGGGTGGTTTTTAAGCATCTCCTCAACCTGGGCCACAATGGTCGGTAGCTGATCGATGTCGTCATAACGAATACCAATGGTTTCATAGATTCGTCGGTTGGACATGCGTGACGGGTTCTCCACTGCAATGGTCGTGAACAGAGAATTGGGAATGTA
>JAYNPV010000153.1:0-3508 GCA_038113925.1 Gammaproteobacteria bacterium
TTCTGCCTTCATTTCGTGGGTCTTGTCGATCATTTTCATCGCCGCGTAAACCCCATGGCGGGCGTGGTCGGGGTCATCCAGTGGCGCGCCCCAAAATGCCATGATCATGTCACCGACATACTTGTCGATGGTGCCGCGCTGCTCGTGAATAATCCGCGTCATTGGGGTGAAATACCGATTGAGCAGGTCTTTTAGTTCACGGGGACTCACGGTCTCACTGATGCTGGTAAACCCCCGAATGTCGGCGAAAAGTACCGTCATTAACCTGCTTTCGCCGTCCAGATTAAAGCTGTCAGGATTCTGGCTCATCTCGTCCACCAGCTCCGGGGGCACGTATTGGCCGAACATAGACTGCAACTGGCGACGATCGCGGGATTCAAACAGAAAGCCATAGGCCAGATTGGTCACCAGCAACAGGGCAATGGTAATCAGCGGGGTGGCCAGGGCCAGCACAATGCCTGCTGACCAGGCAGAGAGATTAATAGCGATGACCACAGCGGACGCAGCCAGCGCGGCGATAATCGCCCAGAGCGGTTGCAGTATGGTGAGGGCAATACTCAGCAGAATGCCGAAGCCGACCAGCAGCACCGGGTCAATACCGGCTTTTTCGAGGGTCTCGGCGCGGACGTCGCCATTGAGAATACCGTCGACCACCGTAGCGTGGACCTCCACTCCGGGATAAATGGTGGTGATCGGTGTGGGTCGCAGGTCTAGCAGGCCCTTGGCCGAGGTGCCGACAAAAACAATTTTGTCGCGCAAACTGTCGGGTTCATAATTTCCGGAGAGTATGTCCGTGGCTGAGATATAAGTGAAGGTACGCGCCCCGCCCCGGTAAGGGATCAACATTTGTGCCAGGTGATCAGTGTTGATGCGGTGCTCACCAAGGACCACATAGTCGATGGTTTTCTCACCCAACAGAGTATCAGTGGCCAGCTGCCAGCCGGGTTCTCCCAGGTAGAGCCGCACGGCTTCCAGGCTTAATAACGGGTAGATATCGTTGCCGTACTGGGTGAACAGGGGGACTCGCCGCAGCACGCCGTCCGGGTCGAGGCGGGTATTAAAAAAACCGCCTGTGGTGGCTGCATCCTGCAATTTCTTCAGGTTAGCCCCGTAAGAATCCGCCACCACACCAAATTGAATACCTGCTTCCAGATAGCGGCTGGCATCGGCACCGTTGTTCGGCAAGTAACCCACGTTTTCCGCACCGGTGGCGGCATCAAAAAAATAGCCCATCACCACCGGCTGTTTTGCCAATGCCCTGGCAAAATGGGCGTCACCGTCCAGGTCGTCGATTTTTCTGCGGGCGGTGGCGGCGAACTCGCCGTTGTTTTTTAGCGGGCCTTCCAGCAGATCGTTAAGCAGCCGTCGATCCGAGCGCTCTTCGGGTTCGGCGAAAACGATATCAAACGCAATAACTGCGGCTCCGGCGTCACCCAGATTCTCAACCAGTCGGGCCATTTTTTGCCGGGGCCAGGGAAAGCGCCCCTCTTCAGCAAGGCTTTTTTCGTCGATGTCGAGAATAACCACACGGCTGTCTGCCTGATGGGTAAGTGACTGGCGCAGGCGAATATCGTAACTGGCATACTCCATCGTACGTAGCAGGGGCACCTGGTCGATTTCGTAGATTCCCGCCCAGGCCATCACCATAGTGATTGCTAATCCCATGATTGCGGGGACGATGTGGCGCCGAAACAGCAGTTCTCTGGGGATTTTTTTTATGCCAAATACCATTACCGTTTTCCTAACTTGAGCCAGTCAGCTCGCGAGTATATAGCCAGCGGCTTCCTGATTGCGGGCGGGTAGGCGAGGTTATTTTGTTTCCGGTGTCGTCGTTAATCGGGTTGGCGGATTTTCAATGCCATGGTGGGAATGTCTTCATCGGTTAGGCGGTTCCTGACCGCATCGAGTTTACGTGAACCATTGAATGGCCCCAGTCTTACCCGGTGCATGGTAGCGCCGTTAACCGTTACATCCTGAATCATTGCGATTTCTCCCAGTAAGGCTAATTGTGCTTTCAGGCGTTCGGCATCTTCTCGCTGCTCAAAAGAGCCCACTTGCAGCATATAGATATGTTTGCCTGCCTCTTTTTTATCGCGGATGCGCTCCTGTGTCACATCAACCGGTACCTCCATGCTGGGCAACCGGGTGTAAAACTCAAATTCCACCTCCCCGCTCTGCTGAGTGGCCGGCGCAACCTCTGCGATCGATACCTGAGTCGGTGGCCCGATCAGGAATTCGCCTATCTGCCTCCAGTGCTGGGCGATCAGGGTTAGTGCTACGCCACTCACCGCGCCGGCGATAAACGCCCGGCCCGGTTTGACTCCCGGCGGCCGGGTTTTACTGCGTCTTTTGGGATTCGAGGTGCCCTTCTTGTAATCGCGCATTGATAATCACATGCGTTCGGGCGCGCTCACACCCAGCAGGGTGAGACCGTTTACCAGCACCGTTTTCACTGCGGTAATCAGGTCGATGCGAGTTTTACGCAGTACCCGGTCCTCCACCAGAAACTGATGGGCGTTGTAATAACTATGGAATCCGTTGGCCAGTTCACGCAGGTAATAGGTGAGGGTGTGGGGTTCATGTTTGCCGGCCGCACTGGCAATCATTTCCGGAAATCGTGCCAGCAGGGTGATCAGGGCCTGTTCCTGGGGTTCGGTCAGCAATTCATAACTGCTGAGTAGTTCATCAGCTTGTTCGCCACTCTCCTGCAGTTGCCGAAAAACACTGCAAATGCGGGCGTGGGCATACTGGACGTAGAACACCGGGTTGTCGTTGGATCTGGATTTTGCCAATTCCAGGTCAAAATCCATGTGCTGGTCGGCTTTGTGCATCAGATAAAAAAACCGCGTGGCGTCGTTGCCGACCTCGGCCCGCAGTTCGCGCAAGGTGACAAATTCGCCGCTGCGGGTAGACATGGCCACCTTTTCTGCGCCCCGGTAGAGCACGGCAAACTGAACCAGCAGTACTTCGAGTTTGTCGGCTCGCTCACCGAGAGCAGAAATGGCTGCCTTTACCCGCGGTACATAGCCGTGATGGTCCGAACCCCAAATATCGGTAAGCTGGTCGAAGCCGCGCTCGATTTTCTCCAGGTGGTAGGCGATGTCGGTGGCAAAGTAGGTCGGTTCGCCGTTTTCTCGAATCACCACCCGATCTTTCTGGTCGCCGAATTCGGTTGACCGAAACCAGAGGGCACCATCGCGGGGATAGAGGTGGCCGGACTGTTGCAGCTGATCCACGGCCCGTTTGACCGCGCCTGAATCAACCAGACTGCTCTCTTCAAACCAGTGATCGTAATTGACGCCGAACTCGCCCAGGTCCTCGCGGATATCTGCCACAATCGTTGCCTTGCCGAGGGCGTGAATCTCGTCGTAATGGTCTTCCAGCAGGGTTTTGGCACGTTGTATCAGGCCGTCGATATGGGCCTCCCTGTCGCCTTCGCCTGTAGCGTCTTCATCCGCGGACAGGCCGGCGAATACTGTGTCGGTTGAGTGTTGGAGCTGCCCACCAT
>JAYNPV010000153.1:3518-6604 GCA_038113925.1 Gammaproteobacteria bacterium
GGCAGGTCGCCTTGCTCTGCCTGCAGGTAACGCAGCCAGATGCTGGTGGCGAGAATGTCCATCTGCCGACCAGCATCATTAACGTAGTACTCCTGACTGACCTGATGGCCGGTAAATTTCAGCAGTGACGCCAGCGCAGAGCCGTATGCGGCTCCTCTGCCGTGACCCACATGCAGGGGTCCGGTCGGGTTGGCGGAGACATACTCAAGCAAAATCTTGCGGCCAGCGCCCAGGTCGCTGCGGCCATATTCACTGCCTCGGGTGAGAATGTCCGCCACTACGCTGTTAAGGCTGGCGAGATTGAGAAAAAAATTAATAAAGCCGGGACCGGCAATTTCCACTTTTTCTACCGCCGGGTCCTCGGGCAGGGCAGCTACCAGTTTATCGGCCAGTTCACGGGGGTTGGTTCTGGCCGCTTTGGCGAGAGTCAGGGCCAGATTGCTGGCAAAGTCCCCATGACTTTCGTCGCGGCTGCGTTCAACGGAGATGGATTCAGGGTCCACCGCTTCGGGTAACAGTTGGTCGGCATGCAGATGGGCGGCCGCAGTGGCCAGCAGTTGGGTGATGCGGTTTTTCAACAGAATTCCAGATAGGGCGATTAGGGGGCTGGGGGGAAGGTGTCAGTCGAGGCCGGTCGGGGTGCAGATTTTAGCCTGCCAGCGACCGGGTTAGAAGAGCGCAGCCAACCGGGGTGAAAGCGTGGTTTGACTGGATCGTAATCAGCCGGGCTTGCCATCGGGGCGAGGGCTAACCAGTTTGGGTGTGTAAATCAGCAGAAAGAGGCCAAATGCGGCTATCCATAAACACTGGGCAATCAACACTCCCTGCGGATAAAACCGGGGAAATAGCAGGGGTGTTGCCACTCTGACCAGGGTGCCTGCGAGTAATAGAACAATCATCGGCAGGTTGAGTTTCGGCGGATCGTAAACATCTCTTCCGGTATGTCCCAATGCCACCCGTGCCATCAGTCCCAGGGTTGCCAGGCCAACACCGCCGACCGCGAAACAGTGGGTGGCGACCATGGTGGGTACTCCCAGTGATTGCGCCGCGCGGGCGAAGAATCCAAGCACCATAAACAGGTAGGCCAGATAGATCACCCAGAGTAGTGGCCGTGCTGCAATTTCCCGGTGTCGCCAGAAATAGAGCCGATAGCCATGCACCAGGGCCAGCAGCAGGCTGATCATGGCGATAGCGGTTTCGGCGAAGGGAATTGTTATCCAGTGGGGGGCAAGCAGGATAAAACCCACGATGAGAAACCCGAGTGGTTTTTCAAGCGCCGGCAGGGGAGCGAGTACGACTTTCCCCTGGGTCGCCATGCGCGTAAACGCCGGCAGCAGTCGCCCAATCATCAACAGAATGATTGCAATCAGAATATAGAGGCCGGTGAGCAGCGTCTGGTTGGCCGAGAAGTAGGTGGGTCCGGCATCCGCAAACAGAGCAAGGCTGACTTCCGGAAGAGCACTCAAATAGAACAGCTGATTGCTCATTAACAGCGCCGTTACAAGCGCCATCAACCCGGTCTGATTGTTCTGCCCGGTTTTTACCAGCGGTGGTATCAGGCCACAGAGCAGGCCGATGCTGAACAGCAGATCAGCCCCCATGGCCCAGCCCAGTTGGCCGCTCCAGACGCTGATTCGGGCGGCCAACCAGAGCCCCAGCAGTAACGCCAGGGGAGTGCCCCTGGGGGTGTCAATACCGGTCCAGTTGCGCACCGAGGTGAGCAAAAATCCCGATAGTACCGCCACGCCATAACCGTAAATCATTTCGTGGCCGTGCCAGTAGATGGCGGGAAGCACCGTCGGCAACCCAGGCCCCTGCTGATAAATCAGGGCCCAGGCAATCATCGCCAGCAATGAATAGAGCCCGGCAGCGAGAAAGAATGGCCTGAAACCGAGATTGAAGAGCGCTATTTTCAATGTGTTATCGCTCCGGCCTTAATGGTTCTGCCAATCTTCCTCGATAAGTTGCGCGCCGCGCCAGGCCAGCGCCATGGTGGCCGCGTTGGTATGGGCGGATACCAGAGTGGGCATGATCGAGCAGTCAATGACTCTGAGTCCCTCTATGCCATGAACCTTCAGGCGGGGGTCGACGACGGCCATCTCGTCGACCCCCATTTTGCAGGTGCCCGCCGGGTGGGCAACGGGTCCGCCAAACTCGCTATGGAATTTCATGATCGCCTCGGGCGACTGCACATCCGCGCCGGGACTGGTCTCCTCGATGAGCAGGTCCGCCAAAGGGGGTTGCGCCGCCAGCTCACGAATCTTCTGCATCACTTTGGCGCTGAGATCGTAATCGGTTTTATGGTTGAAATAGCCGGCGATAATGGTTGGGTCCGCCGCTGGATCGGCGGAGTTGATCATCACACTGCCCTGGCTCTCGGGGCGGGTCTGGTAGCCAAAAATCTGCATGCCGTGGGCTTTTTCAAACTCCATGGACATGTCTTCGGGCTGGCCGGACATGCGTCCGGGTTTGAGCGAAAAAGGTGCTACCACCAGCTCGATATCGGGGCGGGTCATCTGCTGGTCACTGCGGAGGAAGGCGACCACGTCGTGGGAGCCGGTGGCCATCAATCCCTTGCGGGTAAAGATGTACTGCAGGGCATTTTTAATCAGCCGCCAGCCGCCAAACTCCTTGTTGAGGCTGATGGGCCGTTTCAGGCTGAACTGGGCCATGATCATTCTGTGTTCTCGCAGATTCCGGCCCACCCCGGGCAAGTCGTTGACCAAATCGATTCCCAGCGGGGAGAGGTGTTCAGCGGAGCCAATACCGGAAAGTTGCAGCAGTTGCGGAGACTGAATAGTCCCTGCGCTGACAAGCACCTCTTTGTTGGCCCGGTACTCCACGCGCTGGCCCTGATGATTGCCGACTACGCCCACCGCTCGGGTCCCTTCGAAAATAATTCTTTCTGTCAGAATGCCGGTCACTATGGTGAGGTTTTTACGGTGCTTGATCGGCCGGACGAAGGCGGTGGCTGCGTCTTCCCGGCGGCCATCGCGGATGGTGAACTGCACGTAACCAATGCCTTCCTGCTCGGGTCGGTTCAGATCATCGCGGGCCTCAAGCCCGAGGTTTTCGCCGGCTTTAAT
>JAYNPV010000154.1:0-1144 GCA_038113925.1 Gammaproteobacteria bacterium
CTACTGGTACTACTGGTACTACTGGTACTACTGGTACTACTGGTACTACTGGTACGACGGGCACCACTGGTACCACAGGTACCTAATAGTCCCTAAAGCGTCAAAATGGCGGCCAAGTGGCTGCCTTTTTTTTGCTGGCTGGACGAACAGTGGAGGGGGTTAGTCGAGTAATTTAGTTCAGGTTGGAGTATTGGCAGTGCTGGGACGGGTAACTTTCCCTAGTTCCTCAGTGATTAGGGCGTTTCTCCTCCCTGGGCTATCGTGGCCGTTTTTTTTGAAACGTTGGTTTTTTCAGCGCAAAGGTTGTGTAAGATGGGCGACCTACGTTCTGGAGAGCGTATTGCTGCCATTTGAAAACAGAGGATTGTTTTCTTTTTTTTTGCGGCAAACTAAAAGCGAAGGGAATTTTCGCAAATCATTTTGATTAATAGAAAGTTAAGAGGGGTAGGAATGAAACATCAAAAGTTAGTCGGGGTAATTCCCGCGTTGCTGTTGTCGGCAGGCATGGTAGCCACGCCAGTTCAGGCTAAGGTGTCGGCCGAAGAGGCAGCGCAACTTGGTTTAACCGGGACGCCGTTAACGCCGCTTGGCGCTGAGCGTGCTGGTAATGCGGAAGGAACTATTCCAGAGTGGACTGGCGGGATCACTGAGTATCCAGAAGGTTACGTCCCCGGTGGTTGGTACGTTGATCCCTTTGCTGATGATGAAATTCTGTTTACCATCACCGCGCAAAACTATAAGCAATACGCGGATAAACTCACACCCGGCACTCAGGCGCTGTTTGAGCGTTATCCAGAAAGTTTTAAGATGAATATCTATCCGACTCGTCGAAGTGCTTCGTTTCCGGACGCTTATTATGAAAATTCCATCTGGAATGCGAGTAACACGGAGTTTGTTGGCAGCGACAACCCTACTCTGGCTGAACGGAGTGTGAAAAAGGAGAGCTAACGGGGCGCCGGTGTCTGGTTTCCGATTCCGAAAACTGCGGGTGAAGCGCTGTGGAATCACACCTATTTTTACTGGGGTAAATCCTTTTCCGCCACGGCCTACGGGATGAATGTATTTGCCGATGGCAGCTACGCCGATCACATGAAAAAAGATCGGTGGCTGATGCCCTGGGCGATGAGCGCTGACGAAATTCCGG
>JAYNPV010000154.1:1154-6581 GCA_038113925.1 Gammaproteobacteria bacterium
AAATTCCGGAAAGCGATTATTTTAAAACCAAAGGCGGCGGTGCACTCTGGTGCGGGAGTCAGGAAGATGTCTACCCGCCTAGGACGGCCGGGCAGATGTTTGGCGGCTGCAACACCTGGGAGCAGAATGATTTCGACGCCTACCTTTATATCCCTGGTCAGCGTCGGGTGCGCAAGGCTCCAGAAATCGGTTTTTACGATAGCCCCGGTACTGGTTCTGATGGGTTGCGTACCGCCGATCAGAGGTTCCTCTGGGCGATCACTGGTGGTGAAGAGTGGTATGAGTTTGATGAACTTAAAAAAGGTGAGTACTACGCGCCTTATAACTCTTACAAAATGGCTCAACCCGGTGTGACTTTTGATGACCTGGCACGTCCGGGCCATATAAACCCTGAGTACAAGCGCTATGAATTGCACCGTTTATGGGTGGTTGAAGGACGAACCCGTCCGCAATTTCGCCATTTAAGTCCCCATCGGTCAGTTTATTCAGACGAAGATACCTGGGCGGCCGTGAGTGCCGATATGTATGATGCTCAGGACAAGATGTGGCGTGTGTCTGAGTCCTATAACATCAATTTTTATGACCATAAGCTCAACTATTTCTGGGGTGATGCGCACATGGACATCATTTCCGGTCGTTATGCCTGTGTGAATTCGTTTTACAACATCGGTGTTAAAGACGGTAATGGACCACCGACTTTCAATGCAACCCCGGAATGGGCTTACCAGACTCCGGCAGGTTTGAGGAAGCGTGGCGTGCGCTAAGACGCTTTTGTAGCTCGATTGAAAAGCCGTATCCGCATAGCTGGATACGGCTTTTTTTTGCGGCAATTTTCTCGATCACCTGCGCTAGAATCGAGACCAGCTGTTACCCGTTTCTAATTGGCAGTGGGATCGACCACGGGATTCGGTTAATAACAACGACTTATTGATGAGGAGGAAGCATGAATAGACCATCAATGGGGGGACTTTCTCAGGCCGAGGCCAATCATACCCAGCTTTATGTCGATCCGGAGATATTCGAACTGGAGCTGGAACGAGTTTTTTCTTCTACCTGGGTATACGTTGGTCATGAGAGTGAAATTCCCCAACCTGGTGATTTTAAAACAACTTTCATTGGTCGGATTCCTGTCGTTGTCACCCGCGATTCAGCGCATCAGGTAAATGTGCTGGTTAATCGCTGCACCCATAGAGGCTCGACGGTTTGTAGTGAGGAGCAGGGCAATCGTCAGCAGTTTGTCTGCCCTTATCACGCTTGGACCTTTAACCTGGACGGTGAGCTCGCCGGGGTGGGTCTACCCAGCGGCTATAACGATGGAGAGATAGATCACCAGGCGCTGAGTTTGCAGCGAGCGGCTAATTGGGACAGTTATCGGGGGTTTATTTTTGCCACCATGTCCACTAATGCCCGGTCATTTGAGGAACATATCCGGCAGGCAAAAAAGTACATCGATTACTACTGTGATCTTTCACCCACCGGACAGATAACTGTTGGCAAAACGGGGATTTATAAGCAGAAATATCGAGGGAACTGGAAGATTCAACTTGAGGGTAGTGTGGAGGGATATCACGTCTGGCACACCCACAAGAGTGCCATCGATGTAATGGCTCGCGATGTGCCGTTAATGAAGGACTATCCCAGGCTGCCGGTGAAGGCCTACGATCTGGGGTTTGGTCACAATATTATTGAGAACTATACGCTTAACGATGATCAGGTTTACCAGCGGTGGCCCGCTTCGTTCATTGAGACCTTGATAGAAGCCCATGGAAAAGAGCGGGCGATGAATGCATTGAGACACCGTTTTAACCTGGTGATATTCCCTAACTTTGCGCTGCTTGAATACCATGTGAGGGTGATTCGGCCGGTTACCGTAGACCAAACTGAAGTGCGTACTTACCACACCTCACTGGTGGGAGCGCCGGAAGAGATGAATCAGAGAAGGGTTCGCGAGCACGAGTTCTTTTATGGGCCTGCCGGGTTTGGCGGGCCGGATGATTACGCGGTCTTTGATCGAATCCAGCAGGGCTATCAGGCCAGTAGCGCAGAATGGGTGCTATTTAATCGTGGTTATAAAAGCGAACAAGTTGACGATCAGGGGATCCGCTCGGGTCAGCATACTCAGGAAACACAACAGCGCGCGCCCTATTACGAATATCGTAAATTAATGTCAATATCGGGTAAAGAGAACTGGTTAGCAGATTTCCTTCCCGGAGCCGGCGAGTCTCAGGGAGCCCAGGAATGACCCAGTTTGAGGCGGAGCAATTTCTGTTTGAGGAAGCCAGACTACTTGATCAGCGACATTACCAGCAATGGCGGGAATTGTTTGGTAATGATGGCATTTACTGGGTGCCGGTGAACGACGGAGATGCCGACCCGCAAATCAACTGTTCGATAATCTATGCGCAGGGACAACAGCTCGATGACCGACTTCAGCGGGTTCAAAGCGGATATTTCTGGGCAGACCAACCGCCGATCAGGACTCTCCACACGGTGTCGAATGTGTCTGCCCAAACAGAAAACGACGGCTCTGTGGAGGTGCTGGCTAATCAGGTTATCTACCTGTTTCGAGAAAACGATCAACGTCGGGATGTGCCGCTTGAAATTTTACCCGCATCCTCAGTGTACAGAGTGGTAAACAGGGGTGAAAACTGGGGTATTAAGTACAAAAAACTCCTGTTCCTACAGGCAGACGGGCTGATGCCCCTGTTGCCTGCATTTATTTAGCCGACGTTAAGGGTATTTATTGAAGGTAGTCGGGGTAGGTGTTTTAATCAGGTGTAGTGATCGAAAATCGCCAGGTCTATATAAAAAGGATCGGAAATCCTGGACCGGGTTAATTATTCCAGTTTAGAGGAGAGATGCAGATGGACGCACGGGTCAAAGATCAACGGGTAATTCGTGATTTTGATCAGTATGTTGATGAACGGATGGACGAGGGAGTTTTTAGAGTTCACCTGGATACTTTCAGAGATCCGGAGTTATTCGAACTTGAAATGGAGTACATCTGGGAGAAAACCTGGATATTCCTCGGCCACGATGCCCAGATTACTGAGCCTAATGACTTTATTACCACGCAGATAGGCCGCCAGCCGGTCATTCTGCAACGCGGTGACGATGGCCAGGTCCGTGCATTTCTGAACCACTGTACGCACCGCGGTCCGCGCTTGTGTAAAACCCAGCGTGGCAACAGTGCGCGCCACACCTGCCCCTATCATGGCTGGATGTTTGACAGTCAGGGAAAATGCCTGAGCGTTACTGACGAAGAAGCGGGCGCCTACAGTGAAGCCTTCAGGTCAATGAGCCACGATCTCCACCAGGTGGTAAGGCTGGAAAACTATCGCGGTTTCTACTTCGCCAGCCTGAGTGATGATGTTCCCACCCTCAGGGAGTATTTAGGGGAAGCGACAGTTTTTATTGATGCCTGGATTGACCAGTCGCCCAACGAGCTGGAGTGGGTGAAGGGTGATGCCAATTTCACCTACGACGGCAACTGGAAAATGGTGCTGGAAAATTGTCTGGATCTATACCATGCCAAAACCCTGCATGCGAGTTTTGGCACAGCGGTGATGAATCGCTTTAAAAATATGGGTGAAGACGAGCGCAAGGCCATTAACCTTGATGATTTTGTCAATGCAACCGCCCAGGTGTCTTATTACACCTTTGAGCATGGCCATGGTGCCCTGTGGATTCATAACCAATCCAATCAGGAAGACCGACCTAGTTATGCCATGTATCAGGAGATGGAGAAGCGGGTAGGGGCCAAGCGGGCAGAGATGATGCTCAGTGGCAAGGTCGCAGAAATATTACCCAGCATTCTTTTTGTCGAAAGCGACACTTTTCAGATGCGCATGATAAGTCCGATCAGCGATGACAAAACTGAAGTGTACGCATTCTGCCTCGCCCCCAAAGGCGAGCCTGCCGAGGCCCGGGCGCTGAGAATTCGCCAATATGAAGACTTTTTTAGCGCGTCAGGGTTGGCGACACCAGATGATACCAGCGTGTACCGTTCCGCCCAGGAGGGGGATCAGGCCCGCGTCCTTGAGTGGAATCAGGGTTACTTTCGAGGTATTGAACAGATTCAACAAGGGCCTGATGACAAGGCAAAAGAGATGGGCTTTAACCCTACCTTGTCGATTCACGGTTCAATCGCCCTGCAGAGTGAAGCCATGTATATCGGCCCCTACCGGGAGTGGTTGAAAAAAATGAAAGCAGGGCAGGAAAGTGCCATGGCGAAACTCTGAGGAAACCGGTAATGAGCAAGGAACAGCGACTACAGGAAGCTTCAGAAATACTGTATCAGGAAGGTCTTACGCTCGATCGCCAGAATTGGGATGACTGGTTAAGCCTTTTTACCGATGATTGTGAGCTCTGGATACCGTCATGGATTACTGAGCATGAACAGATTACTGATCCTCAATCAGAAATATCGTTGCTATACCTGAACGGCAAGAATTATCTGAAAGAACGTACCGACAGGGTCCTCAAAGGGGCTTCACCGGCCTCGGTGCCTATGCCAAGAACCTGTCATTCAGTGTCTAATATCCTGATTGAGGATTTCAGTACTGACTCCATGCAGGTGCAGTCGGTATTTCGTGTCGACTACTACCATCACAAAAAATGCTATGCACTGTTTGGCCATTACCAGCATCAGCTGGTGCAGCGTGATGGCTGGAAAATTCATCGAAAAAAAATAACTCTGATGAACGACCTGATTTCTGAAGTGCTGGATGTTTATCTGATTTAAATATCAGCAATAGTGGATTTTTTTAACAGTCGTGGATGTTGATAAGAATTAGAAGGGGAGAAAGATATGTTTGATTTCATTATCAGGAATGCTCGTATTGTCGACGGGTTGGGTAACCCTGAATTTTCCGGTGACCTTGCGGTATCAGGGGACACTATTGCAGCCGTGGGTGACCTGGCAGATCAGGTGGGGCGAGATGAAATTGATGCGCAGGGAATGGTGTTATGCCCCGGGTTTGTCGATCCCCACACCCATTACGATGCCCAGGTCGCCTGGGACAGGCTCATGAGCTGCTCCCCTGAACACGGGGTAACCACTGCAGTGATTGGTAACTGTGGTGTCGGTACTGCCCCGGTGCGCAGCGATATGCGTGAGTTTCTGATGGGCGATCTGGTGAATGTCGAGGGCATTCCCTATGAAGACATGGACCAGGGAATCGACTGGTCCTGGGAATCCTTCGCGGAATACCTCGATACCCTGGATCAGGGTGGTCTGGGATTGAATGTGGCCGCCCTGGTTGCAATGACCCCTATGCGTCACTATGTCATGGGCGCCGAATCACTCGAGCGGGAGGCGAATGAGACCGAAATTGCCAAGATGGGGGAGATATTCTCTGAGGCGATGGACCAGGGTGCATTTGGTTTTTCCACTACCGTTATTGGTGTTCATGTGGGGTATGAGGG
>JAYNPV010000155.1:0-6515 GCA_038113925.1 Gammaproteobacteria bacterium
ATCCCATGTTTACCTCTCTGTTTATTTTTTTCCTGGCTTTATCGCTGATCACCCATTGTTATCTTTCGGTCCGACAGGCGCGGTACGTTCATCGCCATCGCGATCAGGTGCCGGCAGAATTTCGCCAGCAGCTCGACCTTGCTGCCCACCAAAAAGCTGCGGATTACACCCTGGCCAAGGAACGCCTCGGCCGGCTCGAGTATCTGATCGGCACACTGCTGCTTCTCGGCTGGACGCTAGGCGGTGGAATTGCCTGGGTCGACCAACTCGTAGGCACCACCCTAAACAACCCAGTCGGGTTAGGCGTCGCCGTAGTGATGACAGTGATGTTAATCAGCGGATTGATCGATCTGCCCATGGGATTGTGGAAAACCTTCTCACTGGAGCAGAAGTTTGGTTTTAACCGCACCACCCTGAGAACTTACCTGATGGATCTGGTCAAGGGTGCGGCCCTGAGTGCGGTGCTGTTGCTGCCCCTGTTAGCGGCCGTACTCTGGCTGATGACGGCCGCCGGAAGCCTCTGGTGGTTTTATACCTGGGTGCTCTGGCTCGTTTTCAGCCTGTTTCTGACCTGGGCCTATCCGGTATTCATCGCGCCCCTGTTCAATCGATTCCAGCAACTCGACGAAGGCTCCCTGCGTGATCGCATCAGCTCCCTGCTAACAAGAACTCATTTTGCCGGTGACGATATACGCATCATGGACGGCTCCCGCCGGTCGGCCCACAGCAATGCCTATTTCACCGGTTTTGGGCGTCACAAACGCATCGTGTTTTTTGACACTTTGATGGAGATTCTCAACGACGATGAGCTGGAGGCGGTGCTCGCCCATGAACTGGGGCATTTCAGCCTCCACCACGTCCGTCATCGACTGGTCATGGGCAGCCTGTTCAGCCTTGCCGGCCTGGCGCTGTTAGGCTGGTTGCTGGGACAGGAGTGGTTCTACCATTCGCTGGGCGTTCCCGATCCCTCGCTGCATGCCGCCCTGTTGCTGTTTATGATGGTAATACCGGTTTTCACCCTGATGCTTAAACCACTGCTCAGCTACTCCTCGAGAAAACACGAGTACGCGGCCGACGCCTTCGCCGCCCACCAGAGCGGTCGCGAGGCACTGGCTTCGGCACTGGTTAAATTGAGTGAGAGCAATGCATCGACGGTGACCCCCGACCCGCTTCATTCGGCCTTTTACGACTCTCATCCGCCGGTCGCTCTACGTGTCGCTGAGCTGAAAGCTCAGCAGCAGTAAGCGGCGTTAATCGAATTCGCGCCGGCTGCTGAAGGCAGCCCGCAGCGTATGACCATCGACAAACTCCAGCTCACCGCCCATGGGCACCCCATGGGCAATGCGGGTGACCTCGATCTGGTTGGGTTCGGCGAGGGTTGCAATGTACTGGGCAGTGACATTGCCCTCCAGAGTGGCGTTGGTAGCCAGTACCAGCTCTTTGACCTCGCCGCTTTGAAAACGCTGTTCCAGCAGATCCAGCCCCAGCTCTTCCGGACCCACGCCATCCAGCGGTGAGAGACGGCCCATAAGCACAAAATAGCGGCCCTGATAATCGGTCGCAGCCTCTATTGCCTGTACATCGGCTGCAGACTCCACCACACAGAGTTGGGCGGCATTGCGCTTTGCCGATGAGCAGATTTCACACAATCGCTGCTCGGTGAGATTACGACACCATTCACAATGACCCACCTGTTCGGCGGCCTGCCCCATCAGCTGGGCCAGCTGTCTGGCACCATCGCGATCGTGGACCAGCAAGTGGTACGCCATCCGCCGCGCCGATTTAGGCCCCACTCCCGGCAGCCGCTGCAGCTCACGAATCAATCCGTCAACCAGGGACACTCTGTTGTTCTCCGATGAGTCGATGAAGTCTAAAACGGCATTTTCATACCGGGAATATTCAGGCCACCCATCAACCCTCCCAGCTTCTCCTTGCTTACCTTCTCCACCTTGCGCACGGCGTCATTCACCGCTGCGGCGATCAAATCTTCCAGCATATCCCGGTCATCCATGGCATCGGGGTCGATCATTACCCGGATCACATCATGGCGGCAGTTCATCACCACCTTAACCATGCCGCCACCGGATTCGCCGTTTACCTCAAGATGGGCCAATTCCTCCTGAGCCTTTTGCATGTCTGCCTGCATCTGCTGGGCCTTCTTGAGCAGCTGGTCCATGCCTTCTTTCATTGCTTTAGGGTTCCATTGTTAGCGGGGGTTAAGCCAGATTAATCGGTAGCGGGTGGTTGAATCGATGCGGTCTCAATCTGCGCGCCGAAGGTTCCTTCCAATGCCTTAACGGTGGGATCTTCACGCAACTTCTGCGTGGTCTCTTCCAACCGCTGCTGTTCCAGCCGCTGGCGCTCTTTCGCCGGACTATCACCGCTCTGGCTGGCCAGATCGACAACCACCTTTATCGAGCGCCCCACATGCTCACTAAGCGCCTGTTCAAGGCGAGACTGCGCCGCGCGATTGAGCACGGCCCGGTGAGTCGGGTCCAGGGTAAAACGGTACTCATTCTCGGTCACTGCCACCAACACCAGTTGCGCCGCCAGTTGTTGGACAAGTCCGGTTAACGAGAGTGCGTAGGCCTGTTGGCTCCAGTCCACCGCCGGCGGTTCGGTTTTGGTCGGCGTTCCGACGAGTGGGTGTCCACCCCCCCTATTAGTTGACTCGCCCGGCCCAACTGACTCGGCAGACTTCTGCTCAGCGACCATTGGCGGCGGGGTTGGCGGTGAATCATCGGCATCCCTGTACTCCGGTTCCATGGCCACGAATGCGGCTGGAGACTCAGATTCAAAAGGCGGTTCTGACACCTGGCCAGCCGCTGAAGCTCCCACGCCATCGCCTCCTTCAACCGGGGCTTGTTGTCGCTGTGTGGGCGCGGCAGTTGGTACGGGGGGTGATTCAGGGACCGGAGGAGCTGTTTCTGCGGTAGAACTAGCGGGGGGCTGATAAGCCATGGGCGCTTGATTGCGTTCGGGTTGAAACGCCAGCATGCGTAACAGGGCCATTTCAAGCCCGGTGCGTGGTGAGGGCGCCAGGGGCAGGTCCCGTCTACCGTGCAGTCCCAACTGGTAATAAAGCTGTAACTCTTCGGCGGGAATCATCTCGGCCAATTGAGCTAACCGGTCGTCGGTCACCTCGACCTGAACCGGGGCATCTTCGACCTGCTGACGCACCGACAAGGCATGCAGCAGGCTAAGCAGTTCCTCAAGAATCGCCGTGTAATCGGGGACGCGCGCAGCCAGCTGATCCACCTGGCTGAGCAGGGCGTTAGCGTCTCCTTGATGTAATGCTTGCAACATCTCCACCACCTGACCATGATCCACCGCACCGAGCATGCTGGCAGTCTCTGCAAGAGTGAGTGTTGAACCACTATAGGCGATCGCCTGATCGAGCAGGCTCAAACCATCGCGCATGCTGCCAGACGCGCTACGGGCAATCAGCCGTAGCGCCTCCGGTTCCACCTCTATCGTCTCTTCACCAGCAATTTTATGAAGTTGCTGTTCGATCACCTCGGTAGGCATCTGACGCAGGTTGAACTGCAGACAACGGGACAGAATAGTCACCGGAATTTTCTGGGGATCGGTGGTCGCGAGCAGAAATTTAACGTGCTCTGGGGGCTCTTCCAACGTTTTCAGCAGGGCGTTAAAACTGCTCTTGGAAAACATGTGCACTTCATCAATCAGATAGACCTTGAAGCGTCCCCGCGACGGAGCGTACTGGACATTTTCCAACAATTCACGGGTGTCATCGACCTTGGTTCTTGAAGCGGCATCAATCTCCAGCAGATCCAGATAACGCCCCTCGTCAATTTCCACGCAGGCGCTGCACTGACCACAGGGCTCTGCCGACACCCCCTGTTCGCAGTTGAGGGCCTTCGCCATCAGCCGCGCGATGGTGGTCTTCCCCACGCCCCGCGTGCCAGTAAACAGATAGGCGTGGTGCAACCGACCGGTGGCCAGTGAGTTGGTTAATGCCGTTCGAACATGGTCCTGCCCCATCAGTTCATCAAAACTGTGGGGCCGCCACTTGCGTGCCAGAACCTGATAACTCATCGGTTGCTTTCCACCGATATCCCCGGCTATCCCGCAGTTACCCGCCGCAGGGATAACAGGAGGTTACCGAAACAGGAGGCGGCATCACCAGCAAGCCACACCCCGGCGCCTGAATCAACCGCTGCCGCTGCTCCCTTCCGGGCCTGACGGGGTTCACGATCTATCATCGCGGGGGGACTTGCCGGCTCTGCCATAAACCAAAAGAAAACTTCGCTGATTAGTTCGTTGTTTGCAATCGACTCGATGATTTCGGACCGTTTTGCGAACTCCAGGTGAGATAGGGATTACTCGCCCTTCTCGGGTTCTCATCCTGCCCTGACTCACCGCCCTACCAAGTGAAACTTTAATCTACTTACTAAATTTGGCGGAGAGGGAGGGATGATTTCGCTGCGTCCCTGCAGCTCACCCCTATGGGGCGCGCTGTCGCGCGATCCCAATGGCTCCTGCCATTGGCTCAAACCCTATTATCGGGTTCTCATCCTGCCCTGACTCACTGCCCTACCAAGTGAAACTCAAATCTATTTACATAATTTGGCGGAGAGGGAGGGATTCGAACCCTCGGTACGGGTTAACGTACACACGCTTTCCAAGCGTGCTCTTTCGGCCACTCAGACACCTCTCCGGTATTTTGCCGGGATCTGGATCACCCGCCAGCCGCTTAATCTATAAACCCACTCAAACTCGAATCCGAGTCAGCGAAAGCACAAATCAAGCAACGAATAACAGGCTCGCTATTCTAACCGAATTAGATGGTCTATGCGGTACCCGAAATGGCTATTTCGGCATGGAAACTGACTATTCAGGCAATCAGCAGCTGCTGGTCGCCGACCATTTCGCGCTGCGGGGGACTTATCTCGACAATGGAAATATCGTCCTGCGCGGTAGTTTCGCCGATATGTTTTTCGAGCGTTTCCATCAGGCGATCGAGACGGTGGTCGGTACTGGCGGCCAATAACTCGCCCACCCTTCCCAGGGTGAACTGCTTGCCACTGGTTCGGTTTTCAGCATCGGGCACACCGTCGGTGAACAGGTATAGTTTGCCCGGATTTTCCGGATCATAGGTCATCGAAGTGGAGCGATTATCGGTAATTTCTCGCAGCACGCCCAGCGGCAAATGATGAGAATCAAAAGTCGTTTTGACTCCCCCGACAGCATTAATCCAGTAGACCGGCGGGCAACCGCCATTCCAGACCTCAATGGTTCGGGTTGCCGGTTTAACCGCCACCATAATAGCGGCGACAAAACGACCCGTTGGCAGAAGGTCGTGTAGTCTTTCGTTTAAATTCCTGGCAATGGTGACCAGACCCTCGCCGCGGGCAGTCAGGGCATGAAACAGGTCGGCCAGAGGCATTACCGTTAACCCGGCCGCGAGACCATGACCGGTGGCATCGCCCAGTATCAAGTGCAAGTCGCCGGCAGGAGTGGTTTCGGCGGCAATGATATCGCCACTGAAATGCGAACTTGGCCGACTCACATACTCTATCCAGTCGTGATCGAGATTCTGCAGCCGGGTCATCCGGTCAAAAACGTGACGCGCCAAATCTCGCTCTTCCGCGTCACGCTGATTAATCAATGCCTGTGTCTGGGCATATTCCTGAATGGTCGAGCGCATCTGTGCGATACGACTCATGGCACCCATCTTGGCGGCGAGTACGACTTTACTGACCGGTTTAGAAAGATAGTCATCACCCCCGGCGTCAATACCGGCGGCAATATCCGCATCGGTAATTTTGGCTGACAGAAAAATTATCGGCGTCCAGGCCGTCTCTCCCTCGAGTTCCCGAATACGGACGGTGACCTGATACCCATCCATCTTCGGCATCATTACATCGAGTAACACCAGATCAGGAGCGCTTTGCTGATACACCTCCAGCGCTTCAACCCCATCGCTGGCAAGAATTACCTGATGCCCCAGGTCGCGTAGGTACTTACCGATAAGCACCTGATTAGCCCGGGTGTCGTCCACCAGCAAGACTCTCACCAAGGGCACCTTTTAGAGAGACAATTAGAATTCATGGGTGCAGCGAACATTAGATTGAGTTGCCCATATATTGACGCGGCTTTACACCAGCAAACTGCTTGGTCAGACATGATTAATGCATCGGCTAACGACACCACAATCTTTAGTGGCCTATTGAAAAACTTCTGCCTTTTCGGCCGCTTTCACTCAGGCACAAAAAAAGGCGCTGCCATTACTCTGGCAGCGCCCCTTCCAAATAACAGCTCTATAGGCAGCTTGAATAAATATCAGGCAACCCGTGAATAGTACTCCACCACGAAGTTTTCCTGTACCTCAAGCGCGATATCTTCACGCTCGGGAGTACGCTTGAAAATACCTTCCAGCTTGTTTTCGTCCAGATCCAGATAATCGGCCAGGGTCAGGGAAGGGTTCTGTACGGTTTCCAGGATGACCGGATTCTGCTTGCTTTTTTCAGTCGGAGTAATGACGTCACCGG